>JBBRGF010000017.1:0-29267 GCA_038240975.1 Gemmatimonadales bacterium | reverse complement strand
CCCTGTCCCATTCGATTCGATCGCTCCGGCCATGGCCGATGCGGTGACGACCGGAGAGGATGCGCGCTTCTGGACTCATCACGGCATCGACTACGTAGAGCTGAGGACCGCCATCGGCTATCGGCGCGCCACCTTCGATTGGCATTCCAAGCCTGACCGCACCGAGCTGTGGCGTACGATCGTGCAAAGGTGGAGCAAGCGCGACGAATTGCGCGGCGCCAGCACCATCACCCAGCAGCTCGCGAAGAACCTCTACCTCTCTCCGTCACGAAGCCCCCTTCGGAAATTGAAAGAAGCGGTCACGTCCTACCGTCTCGAGCAGGCGCTCGGTAAGCGACGGATCCTGGAGCTGTATCTCAATGTGGCGGAGCTGGGACCGGGGGTATGGGGGGTCGAAGCGGCCAGCCGGCGCTACTACAATCGTTCGGCGCGGCGACTCACCGCGAGCCAGGCGGCCGCGCTGGCGGCGACGCTGCCGTTTCCGCTCAGCTCCAATCCGAAGTACAAGCCGGCACGGATGCGGCGGCGGCAGAATCTGATTCTACGGCGCATGCAAGGCGAGCGGGTGGTGGTACCGAAGATCGAGGACGAGCCGGTGCTTCAACCTGGTGACACGATCCAGTGGACGCCGGGCCTGGACTCGTTGATGGATTCGTTGCGCGCGCCGGTGGAGACGCTGAGGATCGACCCCACGACCCTAATCCACCAGCCTTAACGGCATCACCAGCGTCAGAAAGCTCGACGGATCATCCCAGCCGACCGGCTCGCAGGTGGCAGCGCGCTCGGGCGCCTTGAACGTGAGGCGCACTTCATCGGTCGGGATGTACTTGAGGATCTCGAGCAGGTCGGCGGCGTTGTAGCCGATCTCCAGAGGATCGCCCTCGTAGGAAACGGTGATTTCCTCCTGAGCCTCACCGAGATCGGGGGTCTGGACCGAGAGCTTGCAGGAGCCATTGGCAAAGGCCATGCGGATCCGGTGGGTCTGGTCGCTGGCGACGATGCTCATGCGGCGCAGCGCAGCCGCAAAGGCTCCCTTGTCGGCGGTGGCCGACTTGTCGTTCTCCTTGGGAATGACCTGCTCGTAGTTGGGATACGGGCCTTCGATGAGCCGGGTGAAGATCTGGGTCGAGCTCGAGCGAAAGCCGAGGTGGTTTTCGCTCCGGGCGATCTCGACTTCCTCTTCCGATCTGAACAGCCGGCGGATCTGCTCGAGCGCCTTGGGCGGAACGATGAGATCGGCTTGAGCGGAGCTGCCGGCTGGAGGCGTGGGCACGTCCATACGGGCCAGCCGGTGGCCGTTGGTGGCCACCATCCGCATCCGCTCGGGACGCAGCTCCCACAGCACACCGTTCAGAATGGGCCGACTCTCCTCGGTGCTGGCCGCGAACGCCACGTGCGCGATCAGCTTCTGGAGATCCTTGGATGACGTCCTCCATCCACCCTCGAACTTGACCGTGGGAAATGCGGGGAATTCCTCGCGCGGGAGTCCGAGCAGCTTGAACCGCGAGCGCCCGCACTCGATGCCCACCCGTTGCTCGCCGGAGGTGGTGAGCCGGATGGCGGCATTGGGAAGCTCACGAACGATCTCGACGAGCTTGCGCGCCGGCAACGTGATGGCGCCCTCTTGGTCTACTGAAGCGGATACCGTGGTGCTCACCGCGATGTCCAGATCGGTGCCTGAGAGCCGTATGCCGTCTTTCGTGGCCTCGAAGAGGATGTTCGAGAGAATCGGAAGCGTCGTCTTGGCCGGCACGCTTGCCGCCACGGCGACGAGTCCTTCTTGAAGTTGCTCCCGCGTGATCGTGACCTTCATTCCGCTCCTCGAGGAGTGCTAAAACAGAGACTACTTTTCCAGTATATATAAATAGTAGCAGTAGTAGAGGGTCTTGAAATGTGGAGCGGCGCGTTAAGCACACCGCTCGCTCTCACTTGCCACTCCAGCCGTCTGTCGAATGCGTGTGGGTCATGGGGATCACCCAGCCCTTCTGTCCACTGCCATCAAGAGTTCCAACAGCAGCGCACGCACACGGGGATTACTGTGCGGACAACTCCTGCCGTGCGTGATCGACGCGCTCGCGAAAGGTCCGATCGCGCGACATCTGTCTGCTCACTTTGTCTACGCTATGAATGACCGTGGAGTGATCGCGGCCCCCGAACGCCTGCCCGATCTCGACGAGCTGCATCTCGAGCAGCTCACGCGCGAGGTACATCGCGATCTGCCGCGGCACCGTGAGCGTCTTGATGCGAGCCTTGGAGCGAAGTCCCTCGGGCGTCACGCCCCAGCGCCTGGCCACGACCTCCTGCACCTTGTTGATCGACGGCAGCGCTTTCGGCGATGCCATCGAGTCCTCACCCGGCCTGATCCGGTCGGAGAGCGCCTCGCGCGCCAGCTCGATCGACACTTCCTTGTGCTTGAGCGACGCGAAGAGCAGCAGCTTGATGATGCAGCCCTCGAGCTCGCGCACGTTGGAGCGGACATGCTCGGCGATGAACCGCAGCACATCGTCGGGAATGGTGAGTTCGAGGTGGTCTTGCTCCTGCTTCTTCCGCAGGATGGCGATTCGGTGCTCCAGGTCGGGCTGGCCGATATCGGCCACCATGCCCCACTCGAACCGGCTCACGAGCCTGGCCTCGAGGCCCGGAATGTCCTTGGGAGGGCGGTCGGAGGTGAGAACGATCTGCTTGTTGCCCTCGTAGAGGGCGTTAAAGGTATGAAAGAACTCCTCCTGGGTCATTTCCTTGCCTTCGAGGAAATGCACGTCGTCGACCAGGAAGAGATCTACATCGGCGCGATAGCGGCGCCGGAATTCGGGCATCGTCCGGCTGTGGATGCTTTCGATGACTTCGTTGATGAACTGCTCGGCGCCCACGTACAGAATCCGGGTCTCGGGGATGCGCTGGCAGACGGCCTGCGCGATCGCCTGCATGAGGTGGGTCTTGCCGAGTCCGGTGGCGCCGTAGATGAAAAGAGGATTGTAGGTCTTGCCTGGCGACTCGGCGGCCGCATGAGCCGCCGCGGCCGCGAGCTCGTTGGATTTGCCGATGACGAAGGTATCGAATGTGTAGCGTTCGTTGAGCGGCTGGGTGCTCGAATTGGGCACCGGCCGCACCCCGGATTCTCCCTCGGGACGATTTGGCGGCGGAGCCACGAAGAAATCCATCTGTGGCCGCTTCTGCCTGTCCTCGTGGACGCGGAAGACTACCGACGTCGGCGAACCGACCACGGGCTCGGCCAGCTTCGACAGAAGCGGCGCGTGCTTGGTCTCGTTCCATTCCACCGCGAACTGGTCTGGCGCTCCGACGATGAGACGCCCTTCGTCGAGAGCGATCGCCTCCGTCGGCTCGAGCCAGGTCCGGATCGTGTGGTCTGGAAGTTCGCGGTGCGCCTCATCGAGGATGCGCTTCCATGCGTCTTTGGCGGACAGCTGCATCGGTACTCGAATGCGGTGGGAGATTTTCAAGGGCAGGAGATGTTACGGGTCGGGTGTTGAAAAGTCAATGCGTCTTGACAGCAGAAAAAATGCATCGATTGCCGCTTGCTCGCGCGCTTCATTTTCCGCGCACGATCTTCGAGTGGCGAGTCGCTGTCGGCTTGACCCCCGGCCACCGGCAAACTAGCTTCCCCGGCTCACTTTGAAGGAACGCCAGCATGAAGCCGTCATATCGGCCGCGCAATAAGCGCCGGGTAAACAAGCACGGATTTCGCGCCCGCATGGCCACGCGCTGGGGCCGGGCGGTGCTTTCGCGGCGGCGGAAGAAGGGTCGCAAACAGCTCACCGTCTCGCTGCCGTCGAAGCACGGGGGCTCCTGACGCCTTCGGCGCGCCTGCCGCGAGCCCACCGGCTCGCCCGCGCGTCCGACATGCGCCGCTGCCTTACCGAGGGTCGGCGTCGCCGCTTCGAGCACCTTGACATGATCTGGATGGACAACAATACGGGCCACCCGCGGATGGGACTGATCGTTCCCAAATTTCGGTCGTCCGGGGTGGCCCGTAATCGTCTCCGTCGTCGCCTGCGAGAGATCTGGCGCGTCGACCTTCAGCCTCACCAGCCCGCGTGGGACCTCATCATCCGCGCTCGCCGCGAGGCGTACGGTGCCGAGTTCGAGGCCCTTCGTGGCCAGCTGCTCGGGTGGCGAGCCGCGGTGATGGGGGCCGGGTGACCGATGTATCGGCTCGCCCGGCTTCCGCGCCGCATCCTCGCCACGCTCATCCGCGGATACCAGCACCTGGTTTCTCCGGTGCTCCCGCCGAGCTGCAGATTCTACCCGTCGTGCTCCCAATACGCACTCGAGGCCATCACCCGGTACGGCGCCCTCAAGGGGAGCTGGCTCGCGGCTCGTCGCCTCGTTCGATGCCACCCGTTTCATCCGGGCGGTTTCGATCCCGTCCCCTGACCTCGTGATCTGAGATATGGACCGTCGTACCGTCTGGGCCATTCTTATCATGATGGCGATCGCCATCACGCCTGCAATCTTCATCAAGCGGCCGCCCAAGGCCGCAGGGCCGTCCGCAGCACAGCCGGCCCGGCCTGTGCCACGAGCCACAGGGCCGGCCGCGGCAACCGCGCCTGCGCGCGCCGACAGTGTCGTTGCCGGTCCGGCTTCCGATACCGCCCGGGCCGGAACCGGCCAGGCCGCGGGCCGCACGGTTCGCGTCACGTCGCCGCTCTACACCTATGGAATCAGCACGGCCGGCGGAAGAGTCGTCGAGGCCACGCTCAGGGGCTACCGGTCCATGGCGCCCGCCGACAGCCACGCCGCAGCCCAGCTCGTGCCTGCCGACTCCAGGCTCCTCGATCTGAGCCTGGTGCTCGGCTCCAACGCGACGCCGATCGGCGACTGGCAGTTCACCGCCTCCGCCGATTCGCTCCCGGTGACCTCCGCGCCGGCGCAGCTCCACCTCACCGGCTCGAAGGGTGGGGTGTCCGTCGAGCTCACCTACACCTTCCAGCCCGACGACTATCAGATCGCCGTCACCGGACGGGTCGATGGAGTGGGACCGAACGGCGGCCAGCTCATCTTGGGAATGGGCCCCACACTGGCCAACACCGAGGCCAACGCCGATGAGAACCACCGCGCCCTCGCGCTGATCACCAAGAAGAACGAGACCGATCGCACCGATTTCTCCGGTCTCAAACCCGGCGAGCCGCGCACCGTGAGTGGACCGCTCGAATGGGTGGCCGTCAAGTCGAAGTATTTTGTGAGCGCGGTGCTGGCGTTCGACAGCACCGGCGGCGCCATCAGCGGGGTCACGGCCACCGCGCGAAAGACCGACGAGAAACGGCCGACCAGCGCCGACGTGCGGCTCAGTCTTCCGCTCGCGGCGAACGGCCGCTTCGTCTACACCGCCTACGCCGGCCCGATGGAATTCGAGCGGCTTCGGCGGCTGGGACACGACTTCGACGACGTGAATCCGTACGGCTGGCCCGGCTTCCGGACGGTCATCCGGCCGGTGGCCGGAGCGGTGCGGTGGCTGCTGGTCTGGATGCACGACCATCTGAGCCTGCCGTACGGCCTGGTGCTTGTGTTTTTCGGGATCATGGTGCGGGTGCTGCTGTGGCCGCTCAACCAGAAGGCGATGCGCGCCAATCTGCAGCTCCAGGCGGTACAGCCGCTGATGAAGGAGCTGCAGGATCGGCACAAGAACGATCCGCAGCGGCTGCAGCAGGAAATGTTCAAGCTCTACAAGGAGCACAGCGTCAACCCGCTCGGCGGCTGCTGGCCGATGCTCGTGCCCATGCCGGTGCTCTTCGCGCTCTTCTTCGTGTTCCAGAACACCATCGAGCTGCGCGGTGCGTCGTTCCTCTGGCTGCCCGACCTTTCGCGGCCCGATCCGTTCTACATCATCCCTCTCATCATGGGCCTCTCGATGTTCGGGCTCAGCAAGGTGGGTCAGATGGGGATGGAGCCCAACCCGCAGATGAAGATGATGCTCTACGTCATGCCGGCGATGATGACGTTTCTCTTTCTCAACTTCGCGTCGGGACTCAACCTCTACTACGCGGTGAGCAACATCGCCAGCATCCCGCAGCAGTGGATGCTGGCGCGCGAACGTCTGAAGCGCACCGCCCGCGCGATCGTCGAGGTGAAGACGGCTCCGGCGACACCAGTCTCGAAGAAGAAAAAGGCACTCCCTTAGCGATCGCACATCGGCGTTGGCCCGCTCGTGCAGGGCGGTCCAAGGTCGCGCCGGTATAGTTTCCTGCCATGCTCTCTGATCCGATCGCCGCCCTCGCCACGCCGGCCGGCCGTTCGGCCCTGGCCGTGATCCGCGTGAGCGGAGACGGCGCCTTCGACGTAGCGGGAAGAGTGATCCGCGCCTTCCGCACCGACCGGCCGCGCGTCGCGCTGCTCGCTACCTTCCACGCCGCGAGCGGTGGTCCGGTCGACCGGGGCCTCTACACCGTCTATCCGCGTCCCCACAGCTACACCGGCGAAGACATGGTCGAATTGTCCTGTCACGGAGGGCTGCTGGCTCCTTCCGGAGTCCTTGCCGCGCTCCACTCCGCAGGGTCCAGAGCCGCGGCGCCCGGCGAATTCACGCGGCGAGCGGTGCTCAACGGAAAGCTCGACCTCGTGCAGGCCGAGGCGGTGGGCGATCTGATCGACGCGCTGGCGCCCGCACAGGCAACGGCTGCTCTGCACCAGCTCGACGGAGGCCTCTCACGCCGCCTCTCGGAGCTCCGCGAGGCGCTGATAGACGTCGAGGCACTCCTCGGCTACGAGATCGACTTTCCCGGTGAGGACGACGGGCCGCTGCCTCCGGGCCGGATCGCGGAGCGGCTCGATGGAGTGCGCGCTGGTATCGAGAGTCTCGTCACCGGGGCGGCGTCGGGACAACGGCTGCGTGAGGGGGCGTCACTGGTGCTGGCCGGACGGCCGAACGCCGGCAAGTCTTCGCTCTTCAACGCGCTGCTCGGCGCCGACCGAGCGTTGGTGACCGAGGTGCCGGGTACGACGCGCGACGCCATCGAGGCTCACACCGACTTTCTCGGCTGGCCGGTGCGGCTCATTGATACGGCCGGACTCTGGGACTCCGCCGACCGCATCGACCGCATGGGCGTCGAGATGAGCCGTCGCTACCTCTCGGCGGCCGATCTCGTCATGCTCTGTGTCGAGACGGGCCGGGAAATCGGCGGAGACGAGGCGGCGATCACGGCGGCGCTACCCACTCTCGTGGTGCGCACCAAGGCCGACCTGCATACGGGATCCGCGGCAGATCTGGCCGTATCGGTGGTGAGCGGCGCCGGCCTTGGCGAGCTGCGCCGCACGGCAGCCGAGCGCGTGTTCGGGGAGCGGCTCGCCTTTGCCGACATCGAGCCCGGACTGACGAGGGAACGACACCGTACCGCGCTCCGGCGCGCAGGCGCGGCGCTCGAGCAGGCGCTGCCCCACCTCGAGCCGTCGGGCGACGCGGTGCTCGCCGCGCATCAGGTGCGCGAGGCGACCGCGGCTCTCGACGAGCTCCTGGGCGTGGTGGATGTGGAAGAGGTGCTGAGCCGGATCTTCGGGAGTTTTTGCGTGGGGAAGTAGAGCGTCATGCTGTCTGCACCCCCCTTGCCGCCTCTTCGGCCGCCTGAAACTCCTGCGCCGGCGCCCGGACAGCGGCCGCGAGGCCACGCTCGGCCACGAGCGCTTCGGTCATCCTGAAGCCGAGGTAGTACCCGGCGCGCTCGGGGAGAACGCGCCCCCCGACCAGCCGCGCCGCCGGGCTCATGCCTCCCGACAGATAGCGGAGCCTGAGGCCGAGCCCGCTCCGCTCGAGATCGGGCTCGGTGGCCCGCCGGAGAAACGATTCCATCTCTCTGAGCCGGTGGTATTGCCGGCGAGGGTAGCCGAAATAGTCGGCGGCGTCGAACCCCGGCGCCACGGCCTGCGCGGCGTGCACGGCCACCCCTTCGTTCACGAGCAGCTCGCGGAGCGGGGCCCGGCTTCCTGTCGACCAGTAGTCGTAGTAGCCGCCGAGCTCCGTCACCAGCCGGTGCATCTCGCTGCCGCTGGTGGCCGAGGTGTAGCGCACGGTGTGCGCCAACTCGTGGGCGATCCAGAGGGGGATGAGGTCGGGCGGCAGTCCCATGCCGTACGTTTCCGGGTTGATGCGGCCGGTAAAGTGCTCGAGACAGATGAACGCCACGCCCCGTCCGCCGACGACCAGTTCCCCGGCGTTCGCGCCACCGAGGCCCACCATGAGGTAGGTGTCGGTGGGCCGGTCGATCTGGAGGATGTCTTCCGCCCGGCCGATCGCCTCCTCGGCGAGCTGCACGATATCGATGGTCGACGCCAGCAGACGGAGGTCGTTGCGGTCGGCGCGGAGACTAGCCGTGACGATCTCGCGGGCGTGCGGGCTGTCGGGATCGAGGACGTAGTTGCGCCAGTAGGCGTCGAGGATGGGGCGGTGGGAATCGTGATAGTGCCGATACGCCGTTTCCCTGTCGTCGGCGTCGAGCACGGCGAGAAAATCAGGAAGCAGGTTGATCAGCACGGAGAAACAGTAAACGGTAGACAGTAAACAGTAAACAGGTGAGAAGCGGTGAAGGGAGAAAGGAGAAGAGAAAGGAGAAGGGAGAAAAGGAGAAGGGATGGCGAAAGAGAACAGGAACCGTGAGCGGTGTATGTCATCCCGAGTGCAACGAGGGATCTTCTTCGACTGGCAAGATCCCTCGCGTTGCTCGGGATGACAGCCTGGTCTCGTTTACCCTTCTCTCCGTTCTCCCTTCTCCTTTCTCCGTTCTCCGTCTAGTTGTCCTGCTTCTTCTGCTTCGCCACCTCGTCGAGAAACCGGCGCTCGGCGGGCGTGAGACTCGCGATGCCCTTCTCGCTGATCTTGTCGAGCACGCGGTCGACCTCGGCTGCGACCGGATCGGCTTCCGAGTGGCGACGCTGGCGCAGCGGCGCCGGGGGCGTACGATGCTCGGGCTCCGCGGCGCCGGATTGGACCATCACCACCCGCTCGACGGCGCGCGGGGGCGGGTGCGGACTCCGGCGGGAGAGCGCCTGCAGTCGGAAGAACACGTAGCCGAACAGCGCCCCGCCGACGTGCGCGATGTGGGCGATGCCGTCGTTGAAGTAGAGGGCCCCGAGGACGTCGAGGGCGACGATGATCGCGACGAACGTCCGCGCCTTGATGGGGATCGGCACCGGAAACACCACCAGCTCCGCCTCCGGCCAGAACATGGCGAAGGCGATCGCCACACCCAGCACGGCACCGGACGCTCCGACGAACGGGCCTACCGACATGAAGCCGGAAAGGCCCATCGAGAAAACCGCCGCCCCGATGCCGCAGTACAGGTAGTAGAGAATGAACTTCCGGCTGCCCAGCCGGCTCTCGACCGGGGCGCCGAAGACGAAGAGCATGAGCATGTTGCCCAGCAGGTGTAGGAGCCCCGCGTGGACGAACATGTAGGTGACGAATGTCCACGGATGGCGCAGCGCGCCGGCCGGGAAAAACTGCAGATCTTCGAGCACCGCCGGCGAGGTGAACACGGTCATGAGCAGGAGCAGCACCACCGCATTCGCGATGATGAGGCGCCCGACCCACGGCGTCATCCGGCTTGAGGGAGAGAGGCTCATCGAACCACGTCCTTCACTGAGATCCCGACTACGCGGGTTCCACAGACCGGCCAGGCCGGGCGGCGCGACAGATCCGCTCGCAGAGCTCGGGGAACTCGATGCCCACCGCCCGCGCTGCCTGAGGAAGGAGACTGGTAGCAGTCATGCCGGGCAAGGTGTTGACCTCTAAACAGAAGAGATCCCCGGCTGGTGTCAAGCGAAAATCGACCCGGGAGTATCCACCGAGCTTGAGCGCCTCGTGTGCAAGCAGCGAAAGACGCCCGCACTCCGCCGTGACAGACTCGGGGAGGTCGGCTGGAAAGATCTCCTGGGACATGCCTGGCGTGTACTTGCACTCGTAGTCGAAAATTTCGTGCCGGGGAATGATCTCCCCCACCGCCAGCGCCTTGCCCTCGAGAACCCCGACCGTCAGCTCTCGGCCCGGAATGAAACGCTCGATCATCACTTCGTCGTCATACTGCCTGGCCAGTGCCACCGCCCCGCCGAAGTCTCGAGGCTGTTTGACCACCGTAAGGCCGACAGTGGACCCTTGCTTTGAAGGCTTTACCACGAGCGGCCATCCCAGCTCCGCCACCACATCCTGCCCGGCAGGAGCCATCGCCCAGGCCGGCGTCGGCACGCCGGCGAGCTGAAAGAGCCGCTTCGAGATGTCCTTATCCATCGCCATGGCGCTGCCCAACCGTCCACTCCCGGTGTAGGGGACCCCCACCATTTCGAGGAGGGTCTGTATCGTCCCATCCTCACCCCGACCCCCGTGAAGTGCAAGAAACAGCACGTCCGCGCCTCGCACGACCGGCATGTTGCCGAGCCCCGAGAGGAAGAGCCCGCGCTCGAGCGTATGGAGTTGGTCGATGGAGGGGGGAGCGATGCCCACCATGCCCGACAGCATCGCGGGCTCGTCGGCCTCGGGGATGTACCCTCGCGCCGTATCGACCACCGCCACTTCGTGCCCCCGGGAGCGGAGTGCGCCCACCACCTGCACGGCGGAGGCGATCGCTACGTCACGCTCTGCGGAGGTTCCGCCGGTCAGGACGGTGATGCGCATAGAACCGGGGAAGGGAGAAGGGAGAAGGGAGAAGAGGCGTCTCGCCTTCAGGTCTCCCGCCTCTTCCTCTCCTTTTCCTTTCCCCTTTCTCCTTTCTCCGTTTCCCGTTCACCGCCCTATCAGCTGCTGCAGCACGTCGTACCTGCTCACGATGCCGATCAGCTTCCCATCTTTTCGGACGAGCGCCGCGGGGCTTTCGCGGGTGAGCATGGCTCCCACGCGGTCGGTGGCCGTCGTGGCCTCGACCTCGGGAAAGGACGCCTCCATGACTTCGCGGACCGACCGGTCGAGCATCGCCGGCTGCGCCAGCGCGCGGGTCATGAGCGTCGCCTCGTTGAGCCCGCCTATCGACTCACCGTTGTCGAGGACGGGAATCTGGCTTACTCCCCAGGTACTCATCAGGTTAAGCGCCTGCCTCACGGCGGCGGAGGGCGCGACGCTGACCAGCGGGGGAGCTCCGGTGGGCCGGCGCTCGAGCAGCTGCTCAACAGTTGTACGAGGCGCGTCGAGCATCTGGTTCTCTTGCATCCACTCGTCGTTGAAGACCTTCGACAGGTAGCGCTCCCCCGTATCGCACAAGATGGTGACGATCAGGGCGGCCGCATCATCCACTTCTCTGGCCACCTCGAGCGCCAGCCAGACGTTGAGTCCGGTGGATCCGCCGACCAGGATTCCTTCCTCACGCGCGAGCCGTCGGGCCATCATAAGCGACGTGCGGTCAGGAACTTGACGGAACTCGTCGATGCTGTCGACCCAGAGCGTGGTGGGAATCTTGTCGCCGCCGATCCCTTCTACCTTATACGGATGGCCCTCGCTCAGTGTTCTGGTGCGATGATAGTGCGTGTACAGTGAGCCGATCGGGTCGCCGGCAATCACCTTGATCTTCGGATTCTGCTCCTTCAGGTACTTTCCCGCGCCGCTTACCGTTCCACCGGTTCCCGCCCCCGTCACAAAATGCGTGATCTTGCCGCCGGTCTGCTCCCAGATCTCGGGGCCGGTCGTGGCGTAGTGAGCCTGCGGATTAACCTCGTTGTAGAACTGGTTGGCGAGGACCGCCCCGGGGGTGTCCTTCACGATCTGCTTGGCCTTCATCACGTAGTTGTCGGGGTGGTCCGGTGGCACCGCAGTCGGGGTGATCACCACGTCGGCGCCGTAGGCCTTGAGCAACCGCACCTTTTCCTGCGACATCTTGTCGGGCATGGTGAACACGCACCGGTACCCCTTGAGGGTGGCCGCTATCGCGAGTCCCACACCGGTATTCCCGCTGGTTCCCTCGACGATCGTCCCGCCGGGCTTGAGCTCGCCGCGGCGCTCGGCGTCCTCGATGATCGCCAGGCCGATCCGGTCTTTCAGCGAGCCGCCGGGATTGCTGTACTCGGCCTTGCCGAAGACCGGCGTCCGGATTCCCGCGCTCACCCTTCCCAGCCGGATCAGAGGAGTCCACCCGATCGTGCCGAGGACGGAGTCGTAGGGTTCGGCGTTGCGTGGGGTCATTGCGCGGCGTTCCTCGAGCGCGGGTTGCGGAAATGCACCGGTTGCAGAAACGGCCCCCCCACCCGGCGGCCGCGCAGGAGCGCCGGCGAAAAGCGCAGCTCCGTTGCGCCGGCAACTGCCGCCGAGTCGAGGGCGGGATACCCGCTCGACTCGGCGACGCGTGTCGAGTCCGGGGCCAGTCTGCCCTGGGAATCGGCGTAGAGCCGGAGAAGCACGCGACCCTCGATGCCTTGTTCGAGCAGCGTGCGGGGGTACCCCACCGGCGACACCGGGTTCACCGCCACCGGCGCCTGTTCCGCCGCATTGGGCGCGGCTTCGGAGCCGCCGCCGGCCATGATACGGACGGTGCCATCGTCCTTGCCGGAGCACGCCGGGGCGAGCAGGAGAAATAAGGCGCTCAGGAGATTCCTCGCTGCGATCGGAATGACCTGCTTACGCCTCACCGCCGGTCCTCGGCGCGCCGCTTGAGCTCGGCAAGACGGTTGAGCGCCTCGATCGGCGTGAGCGCGTTTACGTCGAGCGCGCGGAGCTCCAGAAGCATCGGATCGGGCGCCGCCGCCTCGAACAGGGCGAGCTGCCCCGGGTCCCGGGCGACGTCGGGAGGAGGGCCGGGCACCATCCGGTGCTCGCCCTCGAGCGTCCGTAGTATCTCCCGCGCGCGCTGAAGCACGTGGCCCGGAAGTCCGGCGAGCTGGGCGACGTGAATGCCGTAGGAGCGGTCGGTGCCTCCCGGCACCAGGCGGTGGAGAAAGACGACGGTATCTCCCGTCTCGTGCACGGCGACGTTGTAGTTCCGGGCGTGCTGCAGCCGTTCGGGCAGCTGCATCAGCTCGTGGTAGTGCGTCGCGAACATCGTCTTGCATCCTACGCGATCGTGCAGATGCTCGGTGACCGCCCACGCGATTGCCACGCCGTCGTAGGTCGAGGTTCCACGCCCGATCTCATCGAGCAGCACCAGGCTCCGCCGGCCGGCATTGTGCAGGATGGCGCTGGTCTCGCTCATCTCCACCATGAACGTGGATTGTCCGCGGGCGAGGTTGTCGCTCGCGCCCACCCGGGTGAAGAGCCGGTCTACCACGCCGATCGACGCTTCGGCCGCGGGCACGAACGCCCCCATCTGCGCCAGCACCACGCAGAGTCCGATCTGCCTGAGGATGGTGGACTTTCCCGCCATGTTGGGGCCGGTCACGAGCGCCACCCGCTCCGCCTCGGTAAACCGCGCGTCGTTCGGTATGAACGACTCGCGTGGCATCATGCATTCGATCACCGGGTGGCGGCTCTCGCGCAGCACGAGGTCGTATCCGTCACTCACCTGGGGCCGCACGTACTGGCCCGCCACCGCCTTTTCGGCCAGCGCCGTCCAGACGTCGAGCCGCGCGAGCACCCGTGCCGTGCGCTGAATCCGGCCGATGGCCTTCCCCACGGCCGCCCGCAGCGCCCCGAACAGCTCGGCCTCGCGAACGGCCATTCGGTCTTCGGCGCCGAGCACCCGCGACTCGTAATCTTTGAGCTCGGGCGTCACGTAGCGCTCGGCGGACGCCAGCGTCTGCCGCCGCTCGTAGTCGGAGGGCACCCGTGCCGCGTGGACGTTGGTGATCTCTAGATAGTAGCCGAACACCTTGTTGAAGCCCACCTTGAGCGAGGAGATGCCGGTGCGCTCCCGCTCGCGCTGCTGGAGCGACGCGATGTACTGACGGCCTCCGTCCCGGAGCGAGCGCAGCTCGTCGAGCTCGCGGTCGTATCCGCGGCGGATGACGCCGCCTTCGCTCAAGGTCTGGGGCAGCCGCTCCTCGAGCGCTCCGCTCAGCTCGCCGCCGACGTCGGCCAGGAGGTCCAGCTCCTCCACCGCCTCGGCCAACGCCGCCACCCTCTTGAGGCTGCTCAACCCTCCGGCGACGTCGGGAAGACGGGTAAACGAGTCGCGCAGCGCGCCCAGCTCCCGCGGCGTCGCGCGGCCGGCGGCGGCGCGGCCGGCCAGCCGCTCGATGTCGCGCACCCCGTCGAGCGCCTCGCGCAGGCGAGCCCGTCCGCGTCCGTCTTTCACTGCGACTTCCACCGCGTCGAGCCGCGCGTCGATCGCGGCCACGTCGCGAAGCGGCGACAACAGCCATTGGCGCAGCAGACGGCCGCCCATCGGCGTCACGGTGGCGTCGATCGTCTCGAGCAGCGTGCATCCGCTGGCCCCGGCGCGGAGCGGCTCCACCAACTCCAGGTTGCGGCGGGTCATGTCGTCGAGCCAGAGAAACGCATCGGCGCGGCGGACGAACGGCCGTGTAAGGTGGGGAAGGCCGGACGGCTGCAGCTCGCCGAGATAGCGAAGCAGCGCGCCGGCGGCGCCGAGCGACACCGCGTCGCCGGGGCCCACACCGAGTCCGTCGAGCGAGGCGAGGCCGAAACGGCGCGACAACTCTTCGCGCGCGAGGTCGGCATCGAACTCCCAGGGCTCGCGCTCCACGGCAAGCCGTGATGACGCCGCGGCGGGAAGCTCGGCCGAGCCGCCGGCTGGAATCACCACTTCGGCTGGCGTGAGCCGCGAGAACGACTCCTCGATCCCTGCCTTGTCCACGGTCTCCAGTACGAACTCGCCGGTGCTGAGATCGATCGCTGCGAGACCCGTGCGCCCGTCGCCGCCCGGCAGCCCGACCGCGACGATCCAATTATTTCTCGCGCCGGCGAGCCACCCTTCCTGCAGGAGGGCGCCCGGCGTCAGCGTCTCGACCACCTCCCGGCGGACCAGGCCGCGGGCGAGCTTGGGGTCTTCCACCTGCTCGCAGATGGCGACCCGGTGGCCGGCCGCGACGAGCTGTCTCAGGTAGTCGGCCGCGGCCTTGACCGGCACGCCGGCCAGCGGCACGCCGTCGCCGCGCGACGTGAGGGTAATCTCGAGGATGCGAGCCGCCAGCTCCGCGTCTTCGTGGAACATTTCGTAGAAGTCGCCGACCCGGTAGAAGAGGATCGTGTGGGGGTGCTGCGCCTTTACCTCCCGCCAGTGCTTGAGCATCGGCGGTGTCGACGAGGTTGCTTCGCGGCTCACGGCGGCCACGGGAGCATAAAGGAAGGGGGGAGGCGCATGGCGAAGAGAATATAACGCTATAGTATGAAGCCCATCACAGCACAGGATCCCGCATGTCCGAGCCGTTCCACTTCGCCTTCTTCGTTCGCGATCTCGACTCCACCCGCCGGTTCTACGGCGAGACGCTCGGCTGCCGCGAAGGACGCAGCGCCGATACCTGGGTCGACTTCGACTTCTTCGGCAACCAGATTTCGGCGCATACCACCGGCGCCGTGACGCCGACCCAGAACACCGGAAAAGTCGAGGACCTGCTGGTGCCGATGCCGCATTTCGGCGCGTTGCTCCCGTGGGCCGAGTTCAACGCCCTGGCCGACCGCATCCGCGCCGCGGGCCACGCGTTCACCCTGGAGCCGCGGATACGATACCCCGGCCAGCCCGGCGAACAGGCGACGATGTTCCTCCTCGATCCCAGCGGCAACGCCCTCGAGTTCAAGAGCTTCAGGCACCCCGAGCACGTCTTCACGGCATGAAGCCGGCGTCGGTCGCGATCGTGGGCGGCGGCGTGATGGGCGCGAGCGTGGCATGGCACCTGGCCGCGCGCGGCGTGCGCGACGTTGTCGTGCTCGACGCGAGCACCGGCCCTGGAGAGGGGAGCACGGGCAAGGCGACGGGCGGCTTCCGCGCCCAGTACGCCACGCCGATCAACGTGCGGCTCTCGCTCCTCGCGCGTGACAAGCTGCTGCGATTCAGCGACGAAGTCGGCGCCGACCCGGGCTACGTCCAGGCCGGCTACCTCTGGCTCGCCTCGACGGAAAGGGAGCTCGTTGTGCTGCGCACCGGCCGTGAGGTGCAGCACGCGGAGGGCCTTCGCGAGGCGGTGGAGGTGGGCCCGAGCGACGTCGCACGGCTCAACCCCGCTGTACGCCTGGACGGCGTGGCCGGCGGCGCGTTCTGCCCCAGCGACGGCTTCATCCGCCCGGTCGCCATTGTCGAGGGATATGTCAAAGCAGCTCGGCGGCTCGGCGCGCGATTCGAATGGAACGCCGAAGTCATCGCGCTGGAGCGCGAGGGCGATAGGATCGTCGCACTCAGGACCTCGAACGGCCGGATGGCCGTCGATGCTGTGGTGAACGCCGCGGGGCCGTGGGCCGCGCGAGTAGCAGGGCTGGCCGGCATCGACCTTCCGGTTGCGCCGGTCCGGCGTCAGGTGGCGGTAACGGTGCCCTGCGACCTGCTCCCGGCAAACATGCCGATGACAATCTGGGCCGGCGACGGCTTTCACATCCGGGTGCGCGACGGGCGCGTGCTCCTGCTCTGGCCCGCGCCGGGAGTGCCGGGCCGGCCGTACGAATGCTCGGTAGATCCCGATTGGGTCGACGCAGTAATGGCGAAGGCGCATGTCCGGGTGCCGGTACTCCGGGAGACAGAGGTCGATGCGCGGGCGTGCTGGGCGGGACTCTACGAGATGTCTCCCGACAAGCATGCGATCCTGGGCCCGGCGCCGGAGTGCCCCAACTTCTACCTGATCAACGGATCGTCGGGACACGGGGTAATGCACGCCCCCGCGCTGGGACACCTGCTGGCCGAGATCATCTGCGACGGCAAGACGACCTCGATCGATGTGGGGCCACTCCGGCCGGAGCGGTTCGAGGAGGGAGGGCCTAACCCTGTTTCGGAGCTGCTCTAGTCTTGATCAGGCGCCGGCTTGCGGAGAAGGTCTTGCTGGTTGACACCGGACACAGGTCTCGGAATATTGAGTGCGCGCGAGCTTCTGAACATGAGATGGCGCCATCAGGGTGTCCATTCCATCGCGACCGTGGCCCAGAGCGGCACGGAGAATCCCTCAACACCACCACATGCCCCTGGGATCCTTGGCCCCGGCCTCATCGAGGTCGTGACCATCGTCGCATTCGACTCCTCACTGAGGGGAAGCTCCGCGTATGTCCTGTTTTCCGACGTTGCCGACCCGTACGTTCCGCTTCCGCGCCGTCGCGGCGTGCCTTCTTGTTCTCTGCGCCGCCTGCACCGATGAGAACACCGATCCTTCCGCCCCCGCCTCCGCCGAGCCCACGACGCCCCTCCTCGCCGACTCGATCGATGCCGGCGGGCTCGCCGCCGCGGTCCTGGATGCCAGGTCGGGTGGCCCCGGCATCGTGTTCGGAACCTTTGACATGCCGAACGACTACCTCGGCAGCGTCCACACCGGCTGGATGGCCGGCGGCCCGCTCGACCCCTCGAACATCCTGTCGAACCTCTCCGGTGCCCAGGGCAAGGGCGGCCGCGTGGTGATCAAGCTCTGCAAGGGGAAGGATTCGTATGTGAAGAACGGCGACGGGACCTTCAGCCTGACCAAGTGGAAGTCGCTGGTGAGTCGCTATAAGAACGTCAACCTGACTCCATACATCTCCGACGGCACCATCATCGGCCACTATCTGATCGACGAGCCTCACCGCGCTTCTCGCTGGGGCGGGAAGGCCATCTCCCAGGCGACGCTGGAAGCCATGGCCAAGTACAGCAAAGACCTCTGGCCCCAGATGGCCACGCTCGTCCGGGTCGTGCCGAGCTGGCTTGCGAGCTCGCCGGTCTCCTACCAGTACCTGGACGCCGGGTGGACCCAGTACGCCGCCGGCAAGGGCGACGCGGCGAAATGGGTCGCCTCCGAGGCGGCAGCGGCCAAGCGGAAGGGGCTCGGTTTGGTCGTCGGCATGAACGTGATCGACGGCGGGAACGGGTCAAGCAAAATCCGCGGGGAGAGCAGCGGCAGGTGGGCGATGAGCGCGAGCGAGGTCCGGAGCTACGGGAACGCCCTGCTCGGCGAAAGCTATGCCTGCGCTTTCTTCAACTGGCACCATGTGCCGAACTACTATGGGCGCTCGGACATCAAGAGCGCCATGTCCGACGTCTCCGCGAAGGCAAGGAACCACGCGAAGACGTCGTGCAGGCAGTAGGGGCCGGACATCCAGTCAAGCTCACTCCGTGACACTGTCCCTCACCATCGTCGACACCTGGACTGAATCCGGGCTAACCGAGTCGACTGTCGCCGTGCGCCACTGCTCGATCTCATCCTGGAACTGCTTCGACAGCGCGGCCAGATCCACAGCGGCGCTATCGGTGCCTTGCACCCGCGCGGTGACTCGTGCCAGCGCCACCGAGGCCTTGTCATACGTGCTGTCTGCCTGCAGCGCGCTCTCGAATGCCTGCTTGGCCGCCGCGAGGTGGCCGGCGCGCTCCAGGGCCGTGCCGAGGTTGTTCTGGAAGACCGGGACGTTGCCGCGGATCTCCACCGCCCGCGCCAGCGGGGGCAACGCGGCGTCGGTACGGCCCTGCTGGATGTAGAGATAGCCGAGGTTGTTCATCGCCCACACGTCGGTGTCGTCGATCGCCAGGGCGCGGTGGTACGCATCCACGGCATCGTCGGTGTCGCCCAGCTCCACGTGCGCGCGGGCCAGCAGGCGCAGGCCGTCGTTGGAGAGCGGCTCGATCGAGAGCGCCTTCTGCACGCGGGCCAGCGCATCCTCCGGCTGGTTGGTCTCCAGCAGCACGCGCGCCGAGTTGAGGAGACTCTTCCGGTGATTGGGGTCGATCTGGAGTGCGGCGTCGAAGGCCTGGAGGGCGCGCTCGTGCTGGCCCGACTTCCACGCGGAGAGCCCGAGCATGTACTGGCCCCACGCGTTGTCGGGATTAGCGCGACTGTACCCCTCGTACTTGCCCACGGCCTCCGCATAGTCGCCACGACGGAACGCCGACTCCGCGTCGGCATAGGTCACCGGCGCGACGGCGGTTCCGGAAGATGTCGACGCGACGGCCGAGCTGTCGGCGGCGGCGGACTCGGTAACGGAAGGAGTGGTGTTCTCGGCTGTGACAGCCGCCTTCTTTTCGCCGCAGGCGGCAAGGGCGATGGCGGCAAGTACCGTGAGACTGCTGGCGGTGCGGGACATCGTGCTCCTCCTCGGGGTTGGCGCCGACGGCGCGGGAGATTTCAGGCGCCGGGCGTAAAGGCAAGCTGGTGGCCAGGAGGAGCAGGGAAGGCTAACTCGTTGACTTACAACAAAAAGAGAAGGGAGAACGGAGAAGGGGGAGAAGGGAAAGTGTCCGTAGAGACACCTCTGTCAGATCTCATTGTGTCCGTCAGGACACCTCCCTTTCCGGCCGTTTGACCCCTAGCCGCCGCATGATCTTGAGTAGGCTCGCATGGTCGGCCAGCTTCAGCTCCGCGGCCGTGCGAGTGATCTGCCAGCCGTTCCGCTCGAGTGCGGCGATGACGATGCGCCGCTCGGCCTCCACCCGCTGATCCTCGAAGCTCTGCGACTTCGCGGCAGCTTCGCCTGCCGGCGTGGCACCACGAATCTCCAGGGGTATCTGCTCCGGCCCGATCGCGTCGCCGTCTGTGGCGATGATCATCCGTTCGACGATGTTCCGGAGCTCCCGGACGTTGTTGCGGCGCCACTCGCAGGCCATCAGCAGCGACAAGGTTTCCGGCGCGAGCTTCTTCGTTCGCATGCCGAACCGCGCGCAGATGGCCGCCACGAACCGCTGCGCGATCTCGGGCACGTCGCTCAGCCGCTCCCGCAGCGGCGGCACCCGCACTTCGAGGACGTTGAGACGGTAATAGAGGTCCTCGCGAAAACGACCGGCCTCGACCTCCGCGGGAAGATCGCGGTTGGTCGCGGCAACGACCCTCGCGTCGGCCGGCAACGCGCGCGCGCCGCCGAGCCGGGTGACCTTTCTCTCCTCGAGCACGCGCAGCAGCTTGGCCTGCGATGCCAGGGGAAGCTCGCCGATTTCGTCGAGAAAGAGCGTCCCCTTTTCGGCCGACTCGAACGCACCCTTTCTCGTGGCCGTGGCGCCGGTGAACGCGCCGCGCTCGTGCCCGAACAGCTCGCTCTCGATCAGCGCCTCCGGCAGCGCCGCACAATTGATCGCCACGAACGGGCCGGCGGGATTGGGGCCGAAGCGGTGGAGGTCGCGGGCCACCAGTTCTTTGCCTGTTCCGCTCTCTCCGGTCACGAGCACCGTGCTCGGCACCGGCGCCGCCCGCGCGATCAGCTCCTTGAGTCGCGCCATCGCGGCGCTGGTGCCGGCGAGGGAGCTTTCGCCCTCGAGCCGGCGCTGGAGCACGTCCACTTCCGTGCGAAGGCGCCGCCGTTCTATCGC
This sequence comes from Gemmatimonadales bacterium, assembly GCA_038240975.1. Classification (GTDB taxonomy): domain Bacteria; phylum Gemmatimonadota; class Gemmatimonadetes; order Gemmatimonadales; family GWC2-71-9; genus CAVVWJ01. Next base: position 8,991 of record JBBRGF010000017.1, on the reverse strand, counting down.
GCTGGCAATCTCTTGAACCACTCGCTGCATCGGCTCCGCCTTGTCGATGAAGCCGGCGGCGCCGAGCCTGACGGCCTGAACGCACCGATCGAAGTTGCCGGTGCCGGTGTAGACGATGACGGGCACCTCCGAGCCCCGCCGCTCGAGGGCGCGGAGCACTTCGAAGCCGTCCATCCCCGGCATCTCCAGATCCAGGATGATGCAATCGACCGCCTCCCCGCCGAGGCGCTCGAGCGCCTGCCGTCCATCACCTTCGGCGATCACGTCGTACCCGCCCAGTCTCCTGAGGTCGTACGCGTACTGCTCGGCCATTGCCGGGACGTCGTCGACGATCATCACCAGTGTCATCGCGGTGCCTCTGCAGCGGGCAGCTCGACGATCGCGCGGGTGCCCGTGCCCGGCTCCGTCTCCAGCCTCAGCGTGCCGCCCAGGTCGAGCACCAGTCTCCTGACAATGGAAAGGCCGAGTCCGGTCCCGCCCGGCTTGGTCGTGGAGAAATCATCGAAAGCCCGGTTCAGCTCGTCGCGGCTCATCCCCGGCCCCGTGTCGGCGATGACGATCCGCACCAGCCGCTCGCCGTCGCGGGTCGCCGATTCGGTGATGACCGAAACCGCGCCGCCTTCGACTCCGGCAACGCTGTCTGCCGCGTTGCCGGCGAGATTCTCGAGAATTCGGCGCAGCACCAGGCGGTCGGCTGCGGCCGGAGGCAGGTCGGCCGAAAGCGCGAGGCCCAGCGCCGTCGCTGGCGTCGAGGCGCGCGCCACTTCCTTGACGATCGCGTTCACGTCGCACGGGTCGCTCCGAAGCGCCGGAGAAAGCCCGGCATAGCTTCGTGCGAGGGTGTCGAGATAGGTCAGGCTCGAATCGAGCGTGCCCCTTCGGTCCGCCAGTACCCCGGCGAGCGCTCCCGGGTTGGCGCGCGCGACTTCATCCAGATGCCGGAGCACGTGCCGGATGGGCGCGAGGCCGTTCTTGATGTCGTGATTCACCTGCCTGGCGAGATCGCCCATCGCCGCCCGACGCTCCGCGTCGCGCAACCGGGCCGCGCCGAGACGAAGGCGGTCGGTCATCGCTCCCAGGAGACGCGAAAAGGCGCCGATCTCGTCGTGGCGGGTGGTGGAGAAATCCTGGTCGAGCCGGTCGAGGTCGATCGCGGCGGTCTTCTTCGCCAGCTCCGCGATCGGACGATTGACACGCGCGGCCAGCCAGGCGGCCAGCAACAGCGCCAGGGCCGCGGTGACGGCCACGGCGAGGAGGCTCCACGACGTCACGCTCCGGCGCAGGGAATCCAGCGTTCCCGGCGATCCCGTCACCACCAGTCGTGCCCGGCCGGCGGTGGAGTCGCCCGCCGCGAGGTCGAGAAAGGGAATCATCACGTCGCCGCCGGCCGCGGTATCCGCACGGGCGACCGAATCTCCCGCGAAAGAGAGGGAGATGCGTAGGTCGCGCGCGCGAGGAAGCCGCTCGACGAAGCGATCGGCCGGCGCTCCTCCGGCCACCGTGAACCGCGCCCCCGCCAATCGAAACGAATCGAGGCGGGCGATCACCATGGTCGATCCGGTCGCGGTCCGCGCCCGGACCAGCACCGCACCGCCGGCGCTCCGGAGCGCGCGGGGCAGCGCGGGCTCGATCTGATCGAAGGCGTTTCGGAAGTGTCCCGAGCTCAGCACCCGCCCGGCGCTGTCCTGGATTTCGAGAAAGGAGAGACCCGAGACCCGCATCGCGTCTCCCGCAAGGTCGAGGAGATAGCGGCGGGCCGCGGGGTCGTGCTGCACGGCGAGGCGGAAGCGGTTGTCCTTCGAGAGCGCGGAGGAAAGGGCGGAGAGCCGGCCGGCGACGTCGCCGCTCTCCCGATCGAGTTGCGAGCGGACGGCCTGGACCGACGCGTCGACTCGGGCACGATATTCTGCCGTGAGACGGCGGTCCATCTCCCGGCGCACACCGACGGCGAAAACCAAGAGTGGCACGACCACCGCGACGCCGAAGGCGACGAGGAGCCGGGCGCGGAAGCTCACGGGCCGCCTGGAGGCGCGTCGGGCCGAAGAGTGCCGTCGCCGCCCACGACGAGGGCGGGGCCGTCCTTTCGAAGAATCGCGGTGCGGTGCGTCTCGACCAGGGGCACCAGCGTCGCGCCCTCGGGCCACGATGCGTCGCGGCAAGGCACGAGCGACCGGCGCGGCAGAGGCAGGATATACGCGTCCATCGCACCGCCGTGCAGCGCGGTCTCGAAGTCATGTGTGGCCAGGCCGCGCGCAAACCACGAGCTGTCGCCCAGCGCCACGATGCGCTCCGCCAGCGACCGGGCGGCGGCGTCGGCCGCAGGGTAGCCGATCGTCACCTGGCTGGTACCGCCGGTCTCCACCGGCACCCGTGCGGTGGAGTCGGAGCATCCAGACAGATCGGACCACCAGTACGGCGGCCTGGCCGGCCTCGCATCCGCGCGCACTACGTCGCTCGCCAGCTCCGTCCGGAACCTGACCGAATCGGCGGAGATGAGGTCGGCAGGAGGACGTCCCTCGGGCGCCAGGAGCAGGACGTAGACCTTATCCCACGGCAGCGGAGTGAGAACGGTTCTCGGGAGCTTCGACGCGTAGTCGAGGACGTCGGGGTCGGCGGTGACGAGCACATCCGGCGAGTCGTCGAGGAGGTCACGTGCGTCGCGGCCGTCGGTGGTGTGAACCACGATGGAGGGAGCGGCGCCTGGGTGTGGAAGCCCCAGCGCCCGGTCGGCGAAAATCGTGGGAACCGCCTCGCTCGGCTGCTCCAGCGTGACCGCGAGCCTGCGGCCTGCCGCCTCCGCAGCCTTCACTCCGCTCACCCTGAGCACCGCCGACACGGTATCGCTCGAGCTCCAGGCCGAGGTCACAGCAGCCGCACCGGCGCCGGTCGAATCCGAAAGGACGAACGTCCACACCGTGCCGGTGGAATCATGGCCCCACGACGAGGCGAGCCCCGGAATCGCCCGACCCTCGCAGTCCAGGCGGATGAGCGTGTCGTAATCGTTGGCCGAGGCGATGGCGGCGCTGTCCTGCTGCGGAACGACCACGGTCAGCAAGTCATGCGACACGACGCCGGATGTACCGATGAGGCAGGCGCCGGCCGGGCTGGGAGGCGCCGGAGGCTCTGGAGCCGGCGGCGGAGGAGCGGAATGTCCGCAACCGCTCCACATTAAGGTCGCGAGGGCCGGCACGAGCCACTTCTGGCGGGCGCGAGCGAGCGATTCGAGCGCGTTCTCATCTCGTACGCCCGGCAGACCGCCGTGCTCCCTCAACTGATCGAAATGCACCGTCAGGGCTCCGAAACCACGAACGGATTCCCGCCCAACTTCACCCTGAGGCCGGCAGCGGCCGCCTCCGCCTCGGCGCGGCTGGTATAGCGGCCGGCGCGCACCTTGTAGAGAGTTTTCTCGTGCAGAGTGACAACAGTGAGCCCCAGCGCCCGCACCTTTCGCTCGGCAGCTGCGGCTGCGGTCTTGTTGCCGACGGCGGCGATCTGGACGCGATACACCGATTTGCGGGCGGCGGATGCCGGCGCGACGGCCGAATCCGGAGGAGAGGACGCGGAGTCGGACACGGGAGCGGCGGTGCTGTCGGTCGCGGTGGCGACGCCGCCGCATCGCTGGTTCAGGTACTGCAGCTGATTCTGTAGCTCGACGTTGTCCTGCGATTGTGCGAGGCCATCGGACAACCACCTGCAGCCCAGCGTGGGATTGCTCTGATCGAAGTAGACCCGGCCCGCCCAGTACGACGCCTGCGGGAGCAGCGGCGAAGCGGGGTAGTCCGAGCGCAGCTTTTCGAGATTCCGGGCGGCGCCACTCAGATTGCGGGTAGCGTAGTCCATCTGCACCAGGCGGAGGAGTGCGTCGTCGGCCCAAGCCGACTCGCCATACTCCACCGAGATACGCTGCAGCTCGGTACGCCGCTCTCCCGCGTCGTTCGCCACCATCGCCTTGGTGTAGAGGATCTGGGAATACAGCGAATCGGTCGGTGCCGTCGCGGTCAGAAGGCTATTAACCACGGCGCGCGCAGAGTCGCCGTGACCTTCCTGCGCCATCCGCACGGCATCCGCGAGGCGCGGATCGCTCTGCGCGTGCGCGGAGCGCGACAGCAACAGCGCCGCGGTGAGGATCGGAAGGAATCGACCTCTGGTCATGCAGCCTCCGCTTTCGGCACGGTGAGCTCCAGCACGAGCCCCGCCACAATCCCTCGCTCGTCGGTTACGGTGGTGCTCTTGAGCGCCTGATCGGCGTCGCGGGTGTCGCGCAGCGCGGCCCGGACCCGGCCCGCGCTCCACGACGAGGCCCAGCGGGCCCACCGCGCGCTTTCCTTTCTGAATTCCGGCAATCCCCAGATGCGCAGGCGCAGCAGCGTCTTGAAGATGATGTCCTCCAGGGCGGACCCGCGCGACTTCCGATCGTAGTGGCTTCGCGCGATACCGACGCCGACGAGCGTGGTGCCGAGCAGGGTAATCAACCGCACCGCCGTGACACCCGGCTGGTCGAGCAGCGGCGTCAGGAGGGTCACCGCCCGCCCGCCGTCGCCGTCGAGCACGGCGTCTCGCCAGTCGTAGATCGTTTCGCCATGCCGTACTCCCACGAGCCCGCCCACCTGCGCGGCGGTGAGCGGGGCGCCGGAGGGGAGGGCAGCCAGCTTCTGGAGCTCGGCGGCCACCGCGCCGAGGTCGTTCCCCACTGCCTGGAGCAGGTGGCGCGCCGCGTCGTCCTCCAGCAACACGCCGAGCTCACCGGCGCGTCGACCCAGCCACTTGAGCGCCCGCTCTTCCGGGAGCGGATCGCACGAGACGCTGTATGCCCCGCGCACGAGATCCTTGTCTACCTCCTGCTCGGTCGAGGATTGCACGAGGATCACCACGGTCTCGACAGCGGGGCGCGCAAGGTACTCCAGAAAAGCGGCTCGCGTCTTGGGTCGCCGCTTCCAGCCTTCCACGTCGCGCAGGAGCACCACCCGCCGGTCGGCCATCATCGGCAGCGTGGCGCACAGCACCGCGACTGCTTCGGGATCGAGTTGGCCGGCCGATCGCTGGTCGAAATTGAAGTCGCGAAGCGACGGGTCGAGCGCGCGCTCGAGAATGAGACGCACCGCCTCGTCCTTGAGGATGTCCTCGGGGCCGTGGAGGTAATACACCGGCTCGAGCCGCCCCTTCTGCAAAGCGCGAAGGAGCACGTCGAGGGAATGAGCAGGCATGGGGGAATTCTAGCGGGCGATCAGCGATCTCGCAGGAAGGCGTCGACGAGGAGCAGCGAGACCAGCGTCTTGCCGTCTACGATCTCGCCCGCCGCGATCGACGCCTTGACCTCAGACCATCGACGGGTATGCAGCTCCATGAACTCGTCGGCCTCCCGGCGGGCGCGGCCTTCGGTCAGCTCGTGCGCGGCGAAGAGGTGGATCCGCTCGTCGGTGAACCCGGGAGTGGTGAAGATCGTCGTGAGGCGCTCGAGTCTCCCCGCCTTCATCCCCGTCTCTTCCTCGAGCTCGCGCGCGGCGCAGCCCTCGGGCGACTCACCAGCGTCCAGGCGGCCGGCCGGTATCTCCCAGATAAACCCGTCGGCCGCGTGGCGGAACTGCCGGATCAGCAGCACGCGCGGATCGGCCTCGCCCGGAGGGTCGAGCATGGGCACCACCGCCGAGGCACCGGGATGACGGAACATCTCGAGCCGGCCCGTCGAGCCGTCGGGAAACCGCACGGTGTCGACATCCAGATTGACGATGCGGCCGGAGTATTGTCGCTCGGTGGAGATGAGGGTCATGAGGGCAACACGCTACGCGCCCATGCGATGGGAATCTTGAATCCCTCGGCACAGAGGTAGCGAAGCTCCAGGACGGGGTTGTCGGAGATAGGACTGCTCTCGGTGGGCGACGTATAGGCCTCGAGCCCGGTGCGCCGCGCCTCGAGGCGGAGACGGAACATATGGAACGGATCGCTGACCAGCAGCACCCGATGGATACGCCGGGGCTTGAGCCATGCGGCCGCCGCGGTCATCGACGCCTTCGTGTTTCGACCCTCTCCCGTCGCGGCCACCGAGCCGGCGGGGACGCCATGGGCCCGCAGGTATCGCTCGCCCACCATCGCCTCGCTCGTGGTATCTCCGCGACCCACTCCTCCGGTCACCACGACCAGCGGCGCGAGCCCGTCGCGATAGAGGGCGAGGGCGTGGTCGAGCCGGGCCCTCAGCACCGGCGACGGGCGTCCGTTGTACTGCGCGGCGCCGAGCACGACGATCGCGTCTACGGGGCGGCGCTGATCCTGCTGGCTGAAGACGAGGACCATGATGAGCGAGGAGGTGTATACCACTGCGGCGGCAAGGAGGATAGGGATCGTGAGACGCCGAATGCTCACAACTCCACGCTCTCCCCATGCTTCGGCACCCTCACATCGCGCACGCCTTCGTCTCGCAGTATCCCCGCCATGGCCTCGAGGGCGGGAGGCTCGCCGTGTACTACGAACGCACGCCGGACCTGTCCGCCCAGCCTGCGGACCCAGCGGCGAAGCTCACCGCGGTCGGCATGTGCCGAGTAGCCGCCGATCGACTCGACTTCGGCGCGGCGCTGATATTCCTGCCCGAATATCCGCACCATCTCTTCGCCGCCCTGGAGACGCCGGCCGAGGGTGCCTTCGGCCTGAAAGCCGACGAAGAGGATGAGATTCCGGTGGTCGCCGATTCCGTGGGCCAGGTGGTGCAGGATGCGTCCCGATTCGGCCATACCCGAGGCGGCGACGATCACCGCCGGGCCGGGCAGCTCGTTCAGGGCCTTGGACTCGGCCACGTCGCGGATGTACTTGACGAGCGGGAAGTCGAAGAGCTTGGTCCGGCTGGCGACGAGGCGCTCGCGCTGGTCGAATACCTCGGGGTGCATCCGGAACACCGTCGTGGCGTCCACGGCGAGCGGACTGTCCACGAAGATGGGTATCTCGGGAATGACCCGTCCGAGGGCGAGCAGGTTGAGGCTGTAGATCAACTCCTGCACCCGCCCGAGGGCGAAGGCCGGAATGAGCACCTTGCCGCCACGCGCGGCGGTTCGTCGTACCGCTTCGGCCAGCCGCTCCTCGGCCCCTTTTACCGACTCGTGGTCGCGATCGGCGTAGGTAGACTCGATGATGAGCGTGTCGATCGGCCCCGACGGCGGCTCGGGGTCGCGAATGATTGGAAGGTTGTTCCGGCCGATGTCGCCCGAGAACACCAGACGATGGTTACCACCCTCGGTGATGCGGAGGTCGACGCTGGCCGACCCGAGGATGTGTCCCGCGTCGAGAAATTCGATGGCGAGGTGCTTCCGGAGGTGAGTGATGCGCTTGTAGGGCACGCCGATCAGAACATCCTGCACCGCCACCGCATCGGCCGTCGTATAGAGAGGCTCGCTCTCCGGGACCGCCTTGCCACGTTTCACCAGGAACTCATGGTCCTTCTCCTGGATGTGCGCCGAGTCGGGCAGCATCACCGCGCAGAGATCGCGTGTGGCGGGGGTGGCATGGATGGGTCCGTGGAAGCCGTGGCGGACGAGGAGGGGGAGCCGGCCCGCATGGTCGATGTGCGCGTGGCTCAGCACGATGCCGTCGATCCGGCGGGGATCGAACGGGAGCCGCGCGTTGAGGGCGTGACTCTCCGCCCGGTGCCCCTGAAAGAGCCCGCCGTCCAGCAGCCACCGGCCGCCGGCGGCTTCGAGGAGGTGCATGGAGCCGGTCACCTGACCCGCCGCGCCCCAGAAGGTGAGACGAATGGGTGTCACGGGCGCGTCATTCCAGTGTGCGGGTGCCGAAGAGGCGGTCGCCGGCGTCGCCCAGCCCGGGAAGGATGTAGCCGCTGGAGTTGAGCTGGCGATCGAGCGCGGCGGTAAAGATGGGAACGTCAGGGTGCGCCTCGAGCATGCGACCCACGCCCTCGGGAGCCGCCACGAGGCAGAGAAAGCGAAGGCGCCTCGCGCCCGCCCCGCGAAGAGCGGAGGCCGCGGCGACCGCCGATCCGCCGGTGGCGAGCATCGGATCGAGGATGAAAAAATCCCGGGCCACTTCGGAGCCGGGAATCTTGAAGTAGTAGTCCACGGGCTTGAGCGTGTCGTGGTCGCGATAGAGGCCGATGTGCCCCACCCGTGCCGAAGGGATGAGTTGCGCGATGCCTTCGACCATCCCTAAGCCGGCGCGCAGGATGGGGACCAGCGTCAGCTTCTTGCCCGAAACCTGTCGCCCCTTCATCGTCTCCAGCGGAGTGTCGATCTCCACCTCTTCGGTGGGGAGATCCTTCGTCACCTCGTAGGCCATGAGCATCGCGATCTCGCTCACGAGCTGCTTGAAGTCCCGCGTGCTCGTGCGGCGATCGCGAAGAATCGAAAGCTTGTGCTGTATGAGAGGATGGTCGAGGACGGTGAGATTCGCGAAGGAAGCGGCGGCCATGGTCCAATATAGCCGGGAGCCGACGCCTTAGAGATCGAGGGTGACGCTCCGGCATACCTGCTCGTGGACGCCGCAGACGCTGGCCCGCAGGAGTCCATGGGGGGTGCGGCGGCCGGCCAGAAGCGCGGCCGGCGGCTCGATGAAGTAGGCCGAATCGCCGGTGACCCGCGGGGAATCGAACCGGAGGAGCGTTCCGTCGGGAAGCTCGAGCGCGGGCTTGAGCCGCGCGTTGATCTTGAGTCCGGGCGCGGCGACGAGGGTGAGGCGCGTGTTCTCACCGGCGGGCGCCGTCTCGACGTGCAGAGAGGCATAAGGCTCGGCCAGGAGCGACTTGATCCGGCTGTCCCACGTCTTGTAATTCCCGTCGTTGAGATGGAACTCGCCCGCCCCCTCGTAACGGATCACGCCCTTCTTGTCGATCAGGACGAAGCTCGGCCAGAACCTGATGCCGTAGAGATTCCACGTCCGGTCGTCGTTGTCCTGGGCGTTGGGATACTCGATCCCGTACTTGGCCAGCGCGCGCTGGACGTTGCCCTTGTCGTGCTCGCCGGCGTAAGGCGGAAACTCGGGGGTGTGGATGCCGAT
>JBBRGF010000016.1:0-29562 GCA_038240975.1 Gemmatimonadales bacterium | reverse complement strand
TCGTGCGGCTACTACCGGGGCAAGAAGCAGATCGAGGTCGAGGACGTCTGAACGTGATCCGCGTCGCGGTAGACGCGATGGGTGGAGATAGCGCGCCGCAAGCTGAAATCGCCGGTGTGGCCGAGGCTCTGGCTTCGCTGCCCAGCGATTTCACGATTCAACTGATCGGGCGGTCCGACGCCATCGAAGCGGAATTGTCCTGCCACCCGGGCGTCGACCGCTCCCGCATCGAAGTCCACGAGGCTCCCGACGTCATCGGCATGGGCGAACGGCCGCTGGCCGCCGTACGCCGCAAGCCCAATTCGAGCGTTGTCGTGGGACTCACTCTCCAGAAGAACGGCCTGTCCGACGCGTTCGTCTCCGCCGGCAATACCGGCGCAACGCTCGCGGCGTCTACGCTGCTGCTCGGTCTGCACGAGGGCGAGGAGCGCGCGACGGTCGCCACGCTCGTCCCGACGGGCGGCGAACCGGTGCTGGTCATCGACGGCGGCGCCAATCTCGATGCCTCCCCCAAGGAAATGGTCGGCTTTGCTCTCCTCGGCACGGTGTACATGCGCGATCTGTTCGGTCGCGCCCAGCCCGTCGTCGGCCTCCTCAATGTCGGCGAGGAGGAGGAAAAAGGCACCCCCGTCGTTCGTGAGGCCCACCAACTGCTCAAGCAGGCCCGCGGCATCAATTACGCCGGCAACATCGAGGGCCGCGACATTCTTCCCGGACCGCAGCAGCGGGTGCCGGTCGACGTCGTGGTGTGTGACGGCTTCGTAGGCAATATCATCCTCAAGTTTTACGAGTCGGCCGCCCGGGTCTTCGTCGGCCTGATGCGCGAGCGCGCGCCCGATGCGTTCGAGCGCCCGGCCCTGCGCGAGCTGGTGACACACCTCGACTACGCCACCTACGGCGGCGCGCCGCTGCTCGGCGTGCGAGGGGTGTCCATCATCTGCCACGGCGCGTCGAGTCCCAACGCCATCAAGAACGGTATCGGTGTCGCCCTCCGCGCGGTCCGCTCCAGCCTCAACCAGCATATCGCCGCCGAGTTCGCTCTCCGCGAGACCGCAGCCCCCCTATGATCGCACGGCCTTTCGCCGAGATCGCCAGCATCGGGACGGCGGTCCCTCCCGGCGTTCTCACCAACGCCGATCTCACCAGGATGCTCGACACCTCCGACGAGTGGATCGTCGAACGCACCGGTATCCGGGAGCGTCGCATCGCGACACCCGACCAGACGGTCGCCATGTTGAGCCGCGAGGCCAGCGAGATCGCGCTCGAGCGAGCCGGTGTCACCGCCGGCGAACTCGACAGCATCGTGCTCGCGACCGCCACGCCCGACCGGCTGTTGCCGTCGACCGCCTGCGACCTTCAGGCACTGCTCGGGGCGGAGAATGCCGCGGCGTTCGACATCGGCGCGGCCTGTCCGGGATACATCTACGGCCTGGCCGTGGCCGAAGGGCTGATCGCATCAGGGCAGAGCCGCACGGTGCTGGTGGTCGGGGCCGAAAAGCTGTCCACCATCACCGACTTTCAGGATCGGTCCACCGCGATCCTGTTCGGCGATGGAGCGGGGGCGTCGGTCGTGCGGCGGTCCACGAAGCCGGGCCGAGGGATTCTGTCCACCTTCATCAAGTCCGACGGCCGACTCGCCCCGCTGCTGCTGCGGCCGGGCGGCGGCTCCGCCGACCCGATCAGCGAGAAGGTGGTGTGCGACCGATCCCATTACATGAAGATGGCCGGGCGCGAGGTGTTCAAGGCAGCGGTACTCACCATGGCCGACGCCTGCGACGCGGCCTTGAGGCAGGCGGGCGTTTCCGCAGCGGAGGTCGATCTCCTGGTTCCCCATCAGGCCAATCTCAGGATCATCGAGTCCACCGCAAAGCACGCCCGAATCCCGATGTCGAAAGTCATGGTCAACCTCGACCGCTACGGCAACACGTCGTCGGCGTCGATTCCACTCGCTATCGATCAGGCGGTGAGCGAGGGCCGCGTGGGGCCCGGCTCGCTGCTCCTGTTCGTGGCGTTCGGCGCGGGATTCACCTGGGGCAGCGCGGTGGTGCGGTGGTAAGCATCCTCATGTGTCCGGGGCAGGGCTCGCAGCGGGTGGGGATGGGTAAGGAGTTGGCCGACCGCTTCCCGGCCGCTCGCGATGTGTTCACCGCCATCGACGACGCGCTCGATACCCGGCTCTCTCGGATCATGTGGGAAGGGCCGGAAGACGAGCTGACGCTCACCAACAATGCCCAGCCCGCCATCCTCGCGCACTCCGCCGCGGTGTGGGCGGTGGTCGGCGAGCGGCTCGGCGTGCCGAACGCCGGCGCCGGACACAGTCTTGGAGAATACAGCGCACACGTCGCGGCCGGCACGATCAGCCCCGCCGACGCTGCGCGACTGGTGCGCCGCCGCGGTGAGCTGATGCTGGCCGCGGGGCGGGAGCGGCCGGGTGCGATGGCCGCGGTGCTGGGCCTCGCCACCGAAGCGGTCGACGAGGCGTGCAACGAGGCCTCGGGGCCCGACGGCCTCGCGGTGGCCGCCAACCTGAACGGCCCCGATCAGGTGGTGATCTCCGGCGACCCGGTGGGTGTGGCGCGCGCCGGCGAGTTGTGCAAGGCACGCGGCGCCAAGCGCGTCGTCCCGCTCAAAGTGAGCGGCGCCTTCCACTCGCCCCTCATGGCGCCGGCAGTCGACGGATTGCACGAGGCGCTCGCAGAGGCGACCTTCTCCGACCCCGCCTTTCCGATCATCGCCAACGCCAGCGGCTACCCGGTGCGCACCGGCATGGATGCGAAGCGGCTTCTGCTCGACCAGCTCACCGCTCCGGTGCGCTGGGTCCAGGGCATGCAGGCGGCCGCCGAGCTCGCGCCCGGCGCTACGTTTGTCGAGGTCGGCCCCGGCAACGTCCTTTCGGGTCTGCTCAAGCGCATCGTGCCCGGCGCGGCCACGATCACGCTGGGGACGGCAGACGAAGTGACGAGGTTCTTGGATGGGTAAAGTGACCGGACGATGACGACCATCGATCTCAGCGGCCGCACCGCCTTCGTCACCGGCAGCACGCGGGGCATTGGCCTGGCCATCGCCCGGGCGCTGCACGGCGCCGGGGCCAGGGTCGCGATCGTGGGACGCGACCTGGCGCGCGCGCAGTCGGTGGCCGGTGAGCTGGGCGATGGCGCCGCAGGGGTCGCGTGCGATGTCGCGGTGGAGGCCCAGGTCGCGGGGGCGGTGGCCGCGGCGGAGTCGGCGCTCGGGCCCATCGACATCCTGGTCAACAATGCGGGCCTCACGCGCGATAACCTTCTCCTCCGGCTCACGACGGCCGACTGGGACACTGTGCTGTCGGCCAACCTCACCGGCGCGTTCTACACGACGCGGCTGGTGATCAAGGGGATGATGAAGCGGCGGTGGGGTCGCGTGGTGAACGTGACCAGTATCGTGGGTCTGATGGGCAACAAGGGGCAGTCCAACTACGCCGCCAGCAAGGCCGGGTTGATCGGGTTCACCAAATCGGTGGCAAAGGAATATGCCAGCCGCGGTGTCCTGGCCAACTGCGTGGCGCCGGGATACATCGAAACCGACATGACCGCCGCCTTGCCCGACGACGCGCGCGCCACATTATTAGAGGGAATCGCCCTGGGCCGACTCGGGCGGCCGGAAGACGTGGCGGGAACAGTGCTCTTTCTCGCTTCCGACCTGGCGGGTTACGTCACGGGCCAGGTGCTGGTGGTCGACGGTGGAATGGTCATCTGACGCGATTATCGAATCTCCAATCGAGGACGACATGAGCAACGTGGAAGAGAAGGTCAAGGACATCATCGTCGAGGAGCTGGGCGTGGAGCGGGAAAAGCTCACGAGCGAGGCCAGCTTCATGGAAGACCTCGGCGCCGACAGCCTGGACACGGTCGAGCTCGTCATGGCGTTCGAAAAGGAATTCGACATCGACATTCCCGACGAAGACGCCGAGAAGCTTCGCACCGTCGGCGATGCGATGAACTACCTCCACGAGAAGATCGGAAAGTAGCTTGTCGCGACGTGTCGTCGTCACCGGCCTCGGGCTGGTGACCCCGGTGGGCACCGATGTCGATTCGAGCTGGAGCGCGCTTCTCGAGGGAGTTCCGGGCGCGGGTCCGATCACGAAGTTCGATCCCCGGAAGCTGTCGGTCCGCTTCGCCTGCGAGGTGAAAGGGTTCGACCCACTGCAGTATATCGACCGCAAGGAGGCCCGGCGCTACGACCTCTTTGCGCAGTTCGCGCTGGCGGCGGCTCACCAGGCCGTGGCGCAGGCGGGTCTGTCCGCCGGCGTGCCCTCGCCGGAGCGCACGGGGGTGGTCATCGGGAGCGGCATAGGCGGCATGCAGACCTACGAGGACAACTGCACCGCATACGTCCTCAAGGGCCCCGACCGGGTGTCGCCGTTCTTCGTCCCCATGTTCATCCCCGATATCGCCGCCGGCCTCGTCTCCATCCGATACGGCCTCCGGGGCCCCAACTTCGCCACCGTTTCGGCCTGCGCGTCGTCGGCCCACGCGATCGGCGAGTCGTACAATCTGATCAGGCAGGGCATGGCCGACGCGATGGTCACCGGCGGCGCGGAGGCCGCGATCACCGGTCTGACCGTGGCCGCGTTCTCCAACATGAAGGCGCTGTCTTCGCGGAACGACTCGCCCGAAACGGCCAGCCGTCCCTTCGACCGCGACCGCGACGGCTTCGTGCTCGGCGACGGTGGCGCGGTAGTCGTGCTCGAGAGCCTCGAGCACGCTCAGAACCGTGGCGCGCGCATCCTCGGCGAAATCCTCGGCTACGGCGCGAGCGCCGATGCGTACCACATCACGTCGCCGGCGGAGCACGGTGAGGGGGCGCAGCGGGCAATGCGAGGCTGCATCGCCGACGGCAGCATCGACGTGAAGGACGTCGGCTACATCAACGCCCACGGCACGTCGACCCAGCAGGGCGACGTCGCCGAAACCGAGGCGGTCAAGGCGGTGTTCGGCGACCAGGCGCGCAAGCTCGTCTTCGGCTCCACCAAGTCGATGACCGGCCATCTCCTCGGTGCGGCCGGCGCGCTCGAGTTCGGCGTGTCGCTTCTCGTCGCTACGTGCGGCGTGATTCCGCCGACCATCAATCAGTTCAACGCCGACCCGGAGTGCGACCTCGACTGCGCTCCGAACCGTAGGGTCGAGCGGCGAGTGGACGTCGCCATGTCCAACTCGTTCGGGTTCGGCGGCCACAACGTGACGCTGGCGGTACGGAGGTGGGAGGAGTGACGACAATGTCCGGCCGGCTCGACGCGGCGCGGCTGCTCGACCCGGCACTGAGGCCCATCGCCCGCAAGGTCGAGGGCGGGGAGCGGCTGGACGCCGCCGATGGCGTCGCCCTCTACGCGACGAGCGATCTGCTCGGTTTGGGAGCCTTGGCCGACTTTGCCAACCGCCGGCGTAACGGCGACCGGGTGTTCTTCTCGGCCAATCAGCACATCAATCCGACCAACGTTTGCGTCCTGCGCAACACCTGCGTGTTCTGCTCGTTCGCCAGGATGCCGAAGGAAGAGGGAGCGTACACCCGGTCGCTCGAAGAGGTGTTCCACGAGGCAGAGCAGGCGCGCGGAATGCCCACACGCGAGTTCCACATCGTCGGCGGACTGCACCCCAAGCTGGCGCTGAGCTATTACACCGACATGATCCGTGGCCTCAAGGAGCGCTTTCCCGACGTCCACGTGAAGGCGCTCACGGCGGTGGAGATCGCCCACCTCGCCCGGATCGAGAAGGTGTCCGAGCACGACGTGCTGCAAGCACTCCGTGATGCCGGCCTGACCAGTCTGCCCGGTGGCGGCGCGGAGGTGTTCAGCACGGCGGTGCGGGCCACGATCGCCGAACGAAAGCTCACCGGTGACGAGTGGCTGCGGGTTCACCGCGTCGCCCACGAGCTGGGTATTCCGACCAACTGTACTATGCTCTACGGACACGTGGAGACCGCCGAAGACCGCATCGAGCATCTCGGCCGGCTCCGCGCCCTGCAGGACGAGACTGGCGGCTTCCTCACATACATCCCGCTCGCCTACCACCCCGACCACAACGAGTTGGGCGAAGAAATGGGCCGCGTCGGCACCGCCACCACCGGCTTCGAGGATCTCAAGAACATCGCCGCCGCCCGGCTCTACCTCGACAACGTGCCGCACGTCAAGACGCACTGGCCCATGGTGACGCCGTTCCTCTCGCAGATCGCGCTCAGCTTCGGGTGCGACGACGTCGAAGGCACGGTGGTATACGAGAGGATCTATCACGAGGCGGGCGCGCACACCGACATGCACATGCCGTATCTGGAGCTGGTGCGGCTCATCCGCGGCGCGGGCAAACGCCCGGTCGAGCGCGACAGCCTGTATCAGGTGGTGCGCGAGCAGTTCGACGACCCGCCGCCGGAGCCTTCGCTCCGCCAGGGAGCGGGACTGCCCGTGGTGCATGCCGCATGAGACTCGGCCGCATTCCGTGGATCAACTGCTACCCGGTGTATGGCGCGATCGACCGCGGACTGATCGACATGCCGGCGGAGATCGTGTCGGGTACCGCCTCGGAGCTCAACGATCTCCTGGCGGCCGGAGAGCTGCAGGTGAGCGTAGTGTCGGCGGTGGAGTACGCGAAGAACGCGGCGGCGTATCATCTGCTTCCCGATCTCGCGATCACCTGCGACGGCCCGGTGCACAGCGTCGCGCTCTTTTCCAGGCGGCCGGTCGAAGATTTGAGCGGCCAGACGGTGCTGGTGACCGCCTCATCGCGCACGTCGGTGCTGCTGCTCGACCTTCTCTGCCGGCATCGGTGGAACGTGCGCCCACGCTTCGCCACCGCCCGCGCCGAGGCACCCGATCTGACTTCGCTGGCCGGCTTGCCGCACGAGGCGGTGCTGGTCATCGGCGACGCCGCGCTCATGCTGGCCGCCCAGTGTCGCTATCCCGTGCGGCTCGATCTCGGCGCCGAATGGCATGCCTGGACCGGACTGCCATTCGTGTTCGCCGTGTGGGCCGCTCGGCGCGAAGCCGGGCTTTCAGCGGTGCAGGTGGTTCACGAACGTCTGATCCAATCGCGCGCATGGGGCCTGGCTCATCTCGACGAGCTGGCGGCTGACGCGGCTCGCGCGACCGGCGTGTCGGAGCCGGTCTGCCGGGAATATCTCGGCGATCTCGACTACGCGCTGTCCTACCGGCACCTCGCGGGCCTCACCGACTTCTTCCGCCGCTTGGCGCACGAAGGGCTGGTACCCGACGGATCGCTCTCGTTCATCGCGGCGGCATAGGACCAACGGTGAACGGAGAAGGGAGAAGGGTGAACGGTGATGAGGCCGGATCTCGGCATCGCCGGATCCCTCGCTTCGCTCGGGATGACCCCCCCCGCGCGACGTTTCCCGTTCTCCCTTCTCCGTTCACTCTAACCCTGTAACCTATTACGAGAATGACGACTACCGACCGCACCTCACCTGACTTCAAGGGCTATCTCGAGCTCTATCAGCGGGCCGACCTGCTCGAGCTCGGCCGGCTGGCCGATGCCGAGCGCTGGCGCCTGCACCCCGAGCGCGCGGTCAGCTATATCATCGACCGGAACATCAACTACACCAACGTCTGCGTGGCCGATTGCAAGTTCTGCGCGTTCTACCGGCGGCCGAAGGACGCGCAGGGCTACGTGCTGAGCTTCGAGGAGATCGGCGCGAAAATCGACGAGTGCTTGAGTCTGGGCGGGGTTCAGATCCTCCTTCAGGGAGGACACAACCCGTACATCCCTTTCGAGTGGTATCTCGATCTCATGCGCTACATCAAGCGCAATCACCCGATCCACATTCACGGCTTTTCGCCGTCCGAGGTGGTGTTCTTCAGCGAGCGCTTCGGACTGCCCGTACCTGAAGTGATACGGGAGCTGCACGCCGCGGGCCTCGACAGCATTCCTGGCGGTGGGGGCGAGATCCTCGTCGACGAGGTGCGACGGCGCGTGGCGAGGAAGAAGGCGCAGACCGAGGAATGGCTCGGCGTACAGGAGGAAGCGCATCGCCAGGGAATGAAGACTTCGGTGACGATGATGTACGGACTCGGCGAAAGCGACGAAGACCGCATCGAGCATCTCTTTCGCGTGCGCGATCTGCAGGAGCGCACCGGCGGCTTTACCGCGTTCATCTGCTGGCCCCTCCAGCCGGAGGGCACGCCGGAGATGTCCCACTACGTGAAGACCGACGCCGTCACCTATCTCCGCACGCTGGCCATTGCCCGCATCGTGCTCACCAATGTTCCCAATCTCCAGTCGTCGTGGGTCACAATGGGGCACAAGGTAGGGCAGGTGGCACTGCGCTTCGGCGCCAACGACTACGGAAGCCTCATGATGGAGGAAAACGTCGTCTCGGCCGCCGGCACGACTCACCGCACCACCCTCGCCGAAATCGACCGGCTCATCCTCGACGCCGGCTACCGGCCCGTGCGTCGCCGGCAGGACTACAGCTTCATCGAGGGGCCGGCGGCGGCGTGACCCGCGTGGGGATCGGCTACGACTCCCACCGCTTCGTCAAGGGGCGTCCCTTGATCCTCGGCGGCATGGCCATCCCGCACGTCTTCGGCCTTGCGGGGCACAGCGACGCCGACGCGGTGGCGCACGCCCTGACCGACGCGATCCTGGGCGCCGCCGGCGCCGGGAACATCGGCCAGCTCTTTCCCGACGACGACCCGCAGTGGAAGGACGCCGATTCGATGGAGCTGCTCCGAACGGCTCACGAGCTGGTGCGCGGACGCGGCTACGCACTCTCCCAGGCCGACCTGACGGTCATCTCCGAGCTGCCCAAGCTCGAACCTCACCTCGGTGCCATGGGCGCCGCGCTCGCTCAGCGGCTCGGCCTTACCGCCGGCGCCGTGAACGTGAAAGCCAAGACCAACGAAGGGATGGGATTCATCGGCCGCGGTGAAGGTCTCGCCGTGATCGCCGTGGCGCTCCTGGAGGCCTGCTGATCGAGTCCCTGCTCGCGTGGGTCTCGCAGCTCCCGCCCGCCGCCATCTACGCCGTCCTCGCCCTGCTCGCAGCGGTCGAGAACGTCATTCCACCGGTTCCGTCCGACGCCGCGGTGGCGCTCGGCGCGTTTCTCTCCAATCGCGGGCTGACGAGACCGGTGCTCGTCTTCCTCGTCACCTGGAGCGCCAATCTGATCGGCGCCGCTGGCGTATACTTCCTCTCGCGGCGGTTCGGGCGTCAGCTCTTCGCAACGCCCGCGGGCCGACGCCTCCTGGCGCCGCGGTCGCTCGCGCTGATCGAGCGCGAGTACCTTCGCTTCGGCACGGCGGGGATCTTCGTCAGCCGTTTTCTTCCCGGCATTCGTGCGGTGGTGCCGCCGTTTGCGGGCCTCGTCGGCCTGGATGCGATGCGGACCTTCATCGCGATCGGAGTCGCGTCGGCCATCTGGTACGGCGGCATCACCATCCTCGGCGCCGTCATCGGCGCCGAGTGGGACCGCATCATGAAAGTGATGGCGGGCGTGAATCGCACCCTCGCCATCATCGCCGGGGTGGCCGTGGTTGCGATCGCTGTGTGGCGATTCATCGTCGCCGCAAGGCGGCGGCGCGAGCGGGTGTGGCACGCCACCAAGGATGCCCTCGACCCAGCCGCTCCGTCCTTCCTCGCGGGCACCGAGATCGCCGAGGGATCGGCGCGGCAAGCCGCGGCGCTTCTCGTGCTCGAGCTGGCCTACGCCGATCCGGTGCTCACTCCGGCCGACCGCGAGGCGGTGGCCACGCACCTCCGCGCCACCTGGGGAATCGAGCAGGACGCGCCGTCGTCCGAGCCACCGACGGAAGAGACTCGCCGGACGCGGTTCGCCGACTATGCCAGCCGCGTCCGCCACCGGGTGAGTCGGGCGCAGCGGATACAGCTCGTCGAGCGGGTCTGGACTGTGGCATTCAGCGATGGCGTGATCGGCGAACACGAGAATCGCCTGATGCTCCTGGCCGGCGAGCTGCTCGGCATCGGCCCCACCGAGCTTGCCGAGGTGAGTCAGCGTCTCAGCGGGGGACGCTCTCGATGATAGTGGCGGCCCTGAACGAACGGATCGCCGCCGACTTCTGGCTCGAGCAATTCCGCGATTTTCTCTCCATCGAGTCGGGGCACAGTCCCAACACCGTGGAAGCGTACGAGCGCGACTTGAAGCGCCTCGGAGAATTTGCCGCGTCGCGGGGCATTCGCGACCCCGCCCGGCTCAGCCGCACGCACCTCCGCGACTTCGTGTATCTCCTCAAGGATCTCGGCCTGAGCCCGGCGACGATCGGGCGCACGATTTCGGCGGTCCGGACCTACTACCGGTTCATGACCGGCGAGGGCCGGATCACCGAAGACCCGAGCGACCGTCTGGCAGCGCCGCGGCGCGGGCGAGTGCTTCCCGACACGCTGAGCGTCGCGGAAATCGAGCGCCTCTTGGCCGCCCCGCAGCTCGACGAACCGCTCGCGTGGCGCGACCGCGCGCTGCTCGAGTTGGGATATGGAGCGGGGCTCAGGGTCTCGGAGCTCTGCGGGCTTCAACTCACCGACGTGCTGCTCACGGAGAATCTGGTCAGGGCGTTCGGGAAGGGCGGCAAGGAGAGGCTGGTCCCGATCGGGCGCAGCGTGATCGGCGCGATTTCCGTATACCTCCACACGCTCAGACCCGGAATGGACCGCGGAAAGAGCGACGGACGCGTTCTTCTCAACGCTCGCGGCGAGCCTCTTTCTCGCGTCGGCGCCTGGGGCGTCGTCAAGCGCGCCGCGCAGCGGGCGAGCCTTACCAAGCGCGTCACCCCTCACACGCTACGCCACAGCTTCGCGACCCACCTGCTGGAGGGCGGCGCAGATCTCCGCGCCGTGCAGGAGATGCTGGGGCACGCCGATCTTTCCACCACGCAGATCTATACGCATGTCGACCGCGAGTATCTCCGCTCGGTGCACAAGCAGTTTCACCCGCGAGGGTGAGATGAAGGCGCGGCCCGCGTGAATCCTGGGGTCGCCTTGTGCGGTGCGGGTTGCGCGCGCGGTATGAGCCTGTGCCGGTCGCGATCCGTTCATGGCCGGGGCGTGCTGCCCGGCCCGGTCCTCGATCTTCTGTGCCCACCTAGGGCTCGACGGTCACGCGTCCGTGCATGAACGGATGAGGAGTGCAATGATAGGGGTATGCCCCAGGCCGGTCGAAAGTCCGCTCAAATGTCTGGCCCGGATCGATCAAGCCCGAGTCGAACGCGCCGTCGTCACTGGTGACGGAGTGTTGCAGCTGGTCCTGATTGACCCACCGCACTCGGCTCCCCACCTTCACGCGAACTTCGCCTCGTTGGAACGCCAGATTGAGGATCTGTACGACGGCGCCCGTTGCCGCGAGCGTGTCGGTGCCGGCAGTCTGGGCGCTCGTCGTGTCCCTGGCGGCGCTCGGCTTTGCCCGGTGGCCGAAGTAGCGTGACAGGGTGAACGGGATCGTGAACTCGAATCCCGCCATATGGGCACCTCGCACGCCCCGTGAGGAGCCTTCGATCGACGCGCTCTGCGTGTTGGTGATCTGGATGGAGAACGAGTGCGGGCTGTACGGAATCCGAAGTTGTGCCGCGGCGCCCCAGGCCGCGGTGCCGCCGACCGCGTCGGGAGCGTTCACCAGGTCGAACACATCGCCCGCAAGGCTCAGCCATCTCGTGAGCCGAAGAACCGCGCCGCCGCCCAGTCCCCAAAGCGAGCGCTGGGCGTCGTAGCCCGATGAGATGCCCCGGACCGTCCCCAGCAGGCGCACCGGCCCGATCCGGCGGCCGAGCACCAGCTCTCCATCGACGCTCTTCGGGGCGAAATTGTAGCCGCCCCACAGCGTGACGTCGAGCGGCTTGCCCTCGAGCTGGCGCACGATCTGCCGCCGGAGGCTGAGCTGATATTCATTGGGGATACCGGTGAATACAGTGGAGTTGGTGGAGTAGTCGAGCCCGAAGTTCACCTTCAACGGCAGACCGGTGGCGAGATGAAAGTTGGGAAAGCTCGTCACCTTTCTTGCCGGCGGCGCGCTGACCTCGAATCGGTGCAGGAAGTTGAATTGGATGATTCCGGGCGCCACGGTCCAGCCGTCGTCGAGGTTGGGCGTCCGCTCCACGACGCTCTGGGCCTCACCGGGTGCGGCTGCCGCCAGCAGGAATGCAACGAGGCACCACCGTAGCCGCGGGCGCTCCGACATGATGCCTCCGGGCAGTCTATTCCCGTGCCGAAGGCAGATCACGGCGAGACCGTCAGCGTCGCCTTCATGAACGGATGGATTCGGCAGAAATACGTATAGGTGCCCGGCGGTCCCGCAGTAAACTGAAAGGTCTTGCCCTGGCTGAACGCGCCCGAGTCAAAGGTGGAACCGTCGTCGGCCGAGACAGTATGCTGGACGTTATCCTGGTTGGTCCACGTGACCGTAGTACCGGTCGGCACGCTGAGGTTGGCCGGCACGAACGCGAAGTTGTCGATCCGGACATCCGAGCCGGAGCCCGGCGGCTCCGGACCAGTGGCAGGTCGCTCACTGAAGCAGGCGCTGAGCGCCGCCCAGGCCGCCGCAACTCCGAGCCGCACAAACGCCGCGCGTGACATAGCCACCCTCGTCCGCTCGTCAGGGTCCTACTGTACCACGATCGTTCCGCTCATGGCCGAGCCGTGAACGGCGCAATCGTATTCGTAGGTGCCGGGGGCGGTGAACGTAAGGCTGTATGTCATGCCGCTCCCGGTCTGCGTCGCGCTGCTGGTGAAGCTCGGCGTGCCCTCGGACTCGACGCTGTGCGGCGTGCTGCCAGTCCCCGTCCAGGTCCATACCACGGTGGTGCCGACGGCCACCGTGTCCACCGCCGGGTTCTTGGTCCCGTTGTGACCGCTCTGAAAGAAGATGTTACCGATCGTAACGGTGCCTGCTGCCCCACCGCCGCCGCCCCCATTGCTCGGGCTCGTGCTGCTGGAGCAGCCGAGCGTTGCCGCGGCGGCAGCCATCAGGAGCCACGTGAACGACCTGTGCATGGTGCGCTCTCCTCACCGGATAAAGTTTGCGATGGGCTCGGCGATGCCCGGGCCCTGCCATGTAGACGGTGGGAGTGTGGAAAGTATTCCGGCTAGAGCCGCATGGCCGCGAGCTCCGCCGGTGTGAACTCGCCGACGAGGAAGGAGCCGCTGTCCGTCCCGGGCCAGGCGACCGTGTGAATCGTTCCGTCGCCCGCGGCGTACAATCCCGCCGAAGCGATCGCCTGTCGCACTCGCGGCGGACGGAAAAAGACCGGCTCCGCAACGATATACTGTGCGACGAGGCGATCGTGACAGCGGTACGCGAGCACCGCCGCCCGCTCGCCATTGATCTCGGTCGTCCAGCTTCCGATGAGGCGCATGTGTGCCGAATGCAGGGCGGGGACCGAAAATGGCACTGCAGCCCGGACCGCGGCGAGATGCGGCCCCTGCGGTAAGGCCGAGGCAGTGAGCCGCCGAAAGTCCCGCAACGCGGCGGTCGCGATCGGTTCGGGAACACTATCCATGGAGACCGGCGTCAGGGGGCCCATGGACATGCCCATGCCCGAGCTGGGGGCGCGGTGCGGGCCCCAGATCCAGAGGCCCGCAAGGCTCGCTGCAACAAGCCACCCACTCCACCTCATCACTGCCACCAGGGGGGATGCGGCAGCAGTCGCTACACCGTGTTCAAATCCGGGAACGCGCCGCATGGGCCCAATGCTGCCCAGCGTTTGCACGTGACGTCGCAGCCGCTCCACCAGCGACGCTGGGGGGTCGGCGCGCTCTTCGGATGCCAACCGCGTCGTGACCGCGAGCTGAATCCGCAACTCGCGGCGGCACTCGTCACAGTGCTGCAGGTGTAGTTCCACGTCCCGCCGGATGTCGGGGGAGACCTCCTCGTCGACGTAGGCGCCGAGGAGACCGACGATGGTCCGGTGCCGGCCTTCCCCCGCAGCCCGCTCGGTGCTCCCGCTCATGCGCGCCTCTTGGTCACGTGATGCTCGCCTTTCTCCATCTTCCACCCCATGAGGTCCCATGATCCGTCGTCCATGACTATAAGCCCGGCCAACAACTTCCGGCCACGGTGGATGCGGCTCATGACCGTCCCGATTGGTACCCCCGTCGTCTCGGCGATTTCCCGGTACCGAAGCCCCTCCAAGTCGTGCAGCTCGATCGGGAGGGCGAACTCCTCAGGTAGCATTCGAAGCAGGGACTGGATACGGTCACTCGAAGCCGCGGCGATAAGGTGTTCCAGAGGCCCGGCGTCGGCGCCACCCACCAGGTCTTCGTCTGTTCCATCCAACACCAAGATCGGGGCCAATTGCTCCCGGCGGTCTCGCTTCTCCACGAAGTCGCTGAGCGCCGAACGGAGGATCCGGTAGAGCCACGGCAAGACGAGCGACTCCTCCCGGAGGTCCCCGAAGCCCAACCACGCGCGGGTACAGGCGTCCTGCACCACGTCTTCGGCATCGGCCGGGTTGCGGAGCCGGCGTGAGGCGAAGCCGGCCAGCCGGGCCAGGTGTGGCTGCACGAGCGCCTCGAATCGCGCGTGGGACGTGGCGGTATGCTCGGTTTGCGGCACGAAGTCTCGTCGGGGTCGCGGGTCAGGTGTACGACGGAATAGTAGACGCCATCAGAAGCCGGATTATTCCCGCTGCAGCGGGCGCCAGGGTAGAGCCCGCTCCGGCTGGATCAGCGGGCCGCTTTCCGCGCGACGGTAGGCGGCGGGACGTTCCCTCCTGCGGCCGTTTTCCGGTAGTCGGGCATCGTGACGATCAGGCCGTGATCGGCCGTGTTCCTCGAGTAGCCGGCCACCAGTTGTTCGTTGTAGTGGTCGAGGAAGAAGTCGAATCGATCGTGGGCGTCGGCATCCATGATCAGGAGGTCAGTGTCCGCCATCGTCAGCTTCCCGAACCGCAGGGTGCCACCCCGGAAAAACATGTAATTCTCGGCTTTGGGGTCGGGTAGCGCCAGGGGCTTGGCTGGCTGCCCACCCGGTCGGTGGAAGATCTGGACGATCTCGCTGTCCACCTGCACCGATCCAAGCCGCCCCTCGATCCTCGGAGGAGGGACGAGCTGCGCGGGTGAGAGCAGGAAATCGTCGCCCTCGATGCGGACACCCCGGGCTTTCGAGGTGTTCACCAGCTTGTTCAGGTGCAGGCCGAGGAATTTCATGAGGCCGCCAACCTTGACGCCAACGGCCTTGATGGAGATAGGATGCAGGCGAAGCTCGCCGTCGGGTGTCACACTCAAATCGCCCAGCACGGTGAAGGAGATGCCGTGCATCAGCCCATGCTGCCGGAGATGACCCTTCTCGATGGTAATCTCGAGCTTCCGAAGCGGCGACCCCGGATACGCGAAGGTGTAGTGGTTGAGCAGGTCGCTGAGCCCGGCAGGCGTAATGCCGATCCGCGCCGAGTCGATGCCCATGGTGAACGACAGCTTGTCGTCGAGGAACGCGGGGTGCTCAGGGGCTGCGCGCCGAAGCTCGCCTCGGAGATGGTGGATGCGCAGCACGATCGTCGGATCGACGTGGAAGTCCACGTTGCGCATCTGAACCTGGACCTGCGCAGGGGCTTCTCGCTGAGCGAAGCCAGCCGCGGGAATGACCTCGGCGCTCGCTAGGGCCCAGAGCGTACCGGCATGACACACGCGCAGACCAAGCCTGCCGCTCACTTCGTCGTGTCCGCAGCGCTTCGCGCGGTGGCCACCGCGATGAGGTCGATATCGAATGTCACCCGATCGGCGACCTTGACCGTTCCACCCGGGCCTCCGCTGAACGGCTTGATCCCGAAGTCCGTCTGCTTCACTGAGAAGGTCCCACTCGCGCGGAGCGTGTCCGGCGTGAGGTCCGCGTTGATGTCGATCGGAACCTCACGCGTCTGGCCGACCAAAGTGAGCGCCCCGATCAGGTGGAACCCGCCGGCCTTCGGGGTCACCCGACGGGAGACCAGCCGGATGTCACGATATTGCTCGACGTGCAGAATCTCGGAGCGCATCGTCGCGGTGACCTTCCGGATCTCGGCCGTGTCGGGCGGTGTCAGCACCTCGAGGCTGTGGGCGTTGACCACGATATCCAGATGGGATGCGGCCGGCATCTTCGGGTAGTAGACCACCTGGCCGGTAAAGGCGCGAGCGCGGATCACGTGACTGTGGCCGGCGAACCCGAACAGCCCGGCCTTTCCGGTCTTGACCTGGAGGCGGCTGCTCGGGACGAGATGGTAGACGATGGAATCGATGCCGTCGAACTGTGCGGCAGCCTGAGGCTCCGCAACCGCCCCTCGCCGAGCTGGGGATGGCTCAGTTGCCGCAGATTCGGAACGGGATCTGGTTGAATCCCGTGCGCCGGCCCCGAACGGGTTCGGCTGCTGCGTTCCCGCTGAGGTGTTCGGGAGTGCGGCTACGAGCACGAGAACCAAGGCGCGTGCGCCGTTCATAGATCTCTCCGTCTTCGGGGCTGAATGCGAGCGTGAATTGCAGTTGGTGCGACATACACACGACACTTCACCCCACTCGTCGCGGCCCTTGGTCAATCCGCATACCCTGGCTGACGCCTCAGTGCGGGGGATTATTCCCAAGCGCGTCCCACCACTGACCGAGGTCGGCGCACCACGCTCAATCATTCGCATCACGCGTTGTGCGGATCGACGGTTCGGCCCGCGCCTCGGACGCTTCCTGCGCAGATCGAGGTGTGCGGTCTCCCGATTGGCGCGAACGCACCAACCACTTCTGTAGTGCGAAACATGACGGAAGCACGACGCCCGCGGTCACCACGATGGCCCAGAGACGGGAAGGGAGGCTGACCAGGTGCAGCCGGTGCCCGACCGAGGGCACGAAGGCTGTTAGGAGGAGCAAGCCGGCTACCGTGAAGCCCCAGATGGCGAACGGCAGCGTGAAACGAAACCCACCGCGAAGGAGCGGCCGATCGGACCGCATATGCGCGGCTAACACGAGATGCCCAATCATCCAGGTCGCGAAGGCCGCGCTTCGGGCCGTCTCCTCTCCCAGCGACGCGCGGGTCGCCCAGGCGTAGACCACCAGGACCGCGGCGCCCAGCGCGACGCCGCCACCGAGGATGCCGGTGACCATCGGCCGGTCGAGAAAGCGGCGCCGAGGACTCCGCGGCGGCCGACTCATCGCGTCTTCCTCCAGCGGCTCCACGACGAACGTCGTCGACGCCCCCAGATCCATGAACAGCTCGAGCACGATGATCTGGATCGGCGCGAACGGCACCGGAAGTCCGGCCAGCACCGCCGCGAGCGAGGCGCTGATCAGTCCGACCTTGGCCGCGAGATAATACCGCACGGCCTTCCGGAGGTTGTCGTAGAGCAGCCGCCCGCCGCGGACGGCACTCACCACCGTCGCGAAGTTATCGTCGCTCAACACGAGGTCCGCGGCCTCGCGCGCGACATCGCTTCCGCGGTGGCCCATCGCGACGCCGATCTCGGCCTGGCGCAGGGCAGGGGCGTCGTTGACCCCGTCCCCTGTGACCGCCACCACCTCGCCCGCACCCTGGAGCGCCTGCACGATGCGGAGCTTCTGCTCCGGGGTGATACGCGCGAAGACGGAGGATTGCCGGAGGAGGTAGGCGATATCGTTCAGGGTGGCCCCCTCGAGGCGCGCACCCTCGACGACGTCGGTCGCCACGATGCCGACCTGTGATCCGATCGCCTTCGCCGTGGCTGGATGATCGCCGGTCACCATGATGACGCGGATGCCCGCGCGACCGAGCGCGGCGACCGCCGCCGCGGCCTCCGGCCGTGGGGGATCCTGGAGGCCAGCGAGGCCCACGAAGGTCAGGTCCTGCTCGGCAGGCGCGCCTTGGGCGAACTCGGCGGGCGACAGACGCCGCTCCGCTGCGCCGATCACGCGCTGTCCCGACTCAGCCATCGCGGCGATGGCCGCCCGGACCTCGTTCCGCTGATCCTCGTCCAGCGGGAGCTGCGCTCCATCGTGACCGACGGAGGTGCTCAGGCTTAGGACGATTTCCGGGGCGCCCTTAAGCGCGAGCCAGTCATCGCCGTCCCGGTTGTACACGACGGCCACACGCTTGTGCAGGTCGTCGAACGGGATTACCCGCTCGACTTGGACCTGCTGCCGGACGCCGAGCACACCTGCGGTCTCGGCGCCCTGGAGGAGGGCGACATCGGTGGGATCGCCGAGGAAGCGCGCGTCGCCGCTCTGACCGTCACGGACCTGCGCACCGGTGGCCAGGGCGCCGATCTCGAGCAGCCGCTTCGCCGCCGGTGAGGTCGCGACACGATCAATAGGCAGCGTCTTGCCCTCGACGTACAGAGCGGCGAGTAGCATCCGGTTTTCCGTGAGTGTGCCGGTCTTGTCCGTGGCGATCACCGAGACCCTGCCCAAAGTCTCGGCCGCCTGGAGGCGCCGCGTGATGGCGTGCTCGCGGGCGAGCCGGTAGGCGCCGATCCCGAGCACGATGGTCACCAGAATCGGGAGCTCTTCGGGAATAGTGGCAAAGGCCAGCGTGAGGCCCTCGAGTAGGGCGGCCCGCCACGGACGACCGCCGATCAGGATGCTGAGCGCGGGAACGAGGACGCTGAAACCGATGGCCAGCCAGAGGAGCGCGGCGGCCAGCTCGCGCTGCTGCTGCTGCAGCGGCGTGCGCGGCTCCCGAGCCGATGCGGCCAGGCCGGCGATCCTGCCCAGCATCGTTCGACTCGCGGTCTCGACCACCACCCCGCGCCCGCCCCCACCCGTGACGAGTGTCCCGGTGAACGCCATGGTGCGCCTGTCGCCGAGGGGCGCGTCCGGAGGCAGCCCCGCGTTGGCGTCCTTGTCTGCCGGCATCGACTCCCCGGTCAGAGTGGACTCGTCCACCCGAAGCGCCGCCGTCTCCAGCAAGCGTATGTCGGCCGGCGCCCGACGACCGGCCTCGAGCAGCACCAGATCTCCCGGCACGAGATCCTTGGCGGCGACCGGCCGCGGCTGGCCGTCTCGGATGACCGTGGCCTCGGGCGGGCTCAGTTGAGAGAGGGATGCGATCGCCCGCTTGGCGCGGGCCTCGTTCACCGTCTCGATGGCGGCGACCGCGACGATGACGGCGAAGATGGTGGTCGCCTCCTCCCGCTCGCCGAAGATCGCGTAGAGTACTCCGACCGCGAGGAGCAAGAGCACCAGCGGTTCGGTGAGCGCCTCTGCCGCTTGTTTCCACCACGGCTCGGCCACGGGTTCGGGGAGCTCGTTCGGTCCAGCCTGGGCGAGCCGGAACTCCGCCTCCACCTCAGGCAACCCCAGCTCGGAGTCGGACCCCACGGCCCGCACCACGTCATCGCGGGAACGGGCGTGCCACGGGGATGCCGGCTCGGGTCCACTCGACGCCCCGTCGGCCGCCGTGGCTTTCAGCGCGTCCCTCGGCGTCCCCATGATTCCGCAACCCAGGCGTAGAGGGTCGGCAGCACCAGCAGCGTGAGCATCGTGGAGGTGATGAGACCGCCGATTACCACCGTGGCGAGGGGACGCTGCACCTCGGCCCCCGTGCCGTGCGAGATAGCCACTGGAATGAACCCGATACTCGCGACCAGCGCCGTCATCAGCACCGGACGCAGCCGTTGGCGGGCCCCCGCGACGGCTGCGGCTGCCGGCGACAGGCCTTCACCACGCCGGTGCTGTACGGTGGTGAGGAGCACGAGCCCGTTGAGGACGGCGACGCCGAAGAGGGCGATGAACCCGATCGAGGCGGACACGCTGAGATGCAGGCCGCGGAGCCAGAGCGCGGCGACCCCGCCCACGGCCGCGAAGGGGAGATTGGTGAGCACCAGCGCCGCCAGCCCCCACGAGCCGAGCGAGCTGTAGAGCAGGAGCGAGATCAGGGCGATCGAGACCGGCACCACGATGCGCAGGCGCGCCATGGCGCGCTGCTGGTTCTCGAACTGGCCGCCGTACTCGAGATACATCCCCGCGGGCAGCCGGACCTGCCGGGCGACCGTGCGCTGGACCTCCGCCGCGAAGCCGCCGAGGTCCCGTCCTTGGACGTCGGCCTGGACGACCGCGACCCGCTGTGCTGCCTCGCGGCGGACCAGCACCGGGCCGGCCTCGAGACGGATATCGGCGATCTGCGCGAAAGGAATTCGCGTTCCCCCACTCCCCGGGACGGCGATCGCGCCGATCGCGCTCGGCGTCGCCCGGAGGTCACTCGGATACTGCACCACCACGTCCGTCGTGTAGCTCCCCTCGACCACTTCTGAGACCGTGGTCGCCCCGAGAGCGGCCTCCAGCGTGCGTTGCGCATCGGCCAGGGAGATCCCGTACCGGGCCATCGCAGGGCGGTTCAGCCGGACGGTGAGGTAATCCTGCCCTCCGGTCGCCTCGGCACCGACGTCCGCGGCGCCCGGTACGCGGCCGATCAACTCGGCAACGCGGTCGGCGATACGCTGGTTGTCCGCGAGGCTGTCGCCGAACACCTTCACCACCAGGTCGCCCTTGATCCCGCTGATCAACTCGTCGAGCCGCATGGCGACCGGTTGGCTGAATCGATAGGACAGACCCGGTACCCCATCCTCCAGCCGGCGTTCGATCTCGTCCTGGATCTGCTGTTTCGAGACGCCGGCACGCCACTGATCCCGCGGCTTCAGGATTACGAAGACCTCGGCCCGGTTCACTCCCGCCGGGTCGCTGGCCACCTCGGCCCGGCCGACCTGGCTCACCACGGTGGTGACCTCGGGCGTCATCAGCACCACGCGCTCCAGCCCGCGCTCCATGGCGAGCGACCTGGGCAGCGAGACGTTGGGGTCCCGCATCGCCTCGATCATGAGAGAGCCCTCGTCCAACCCGGGGAGGAACTCCGTGCCGAGCCGGGGGACCAGAGCCAGCGCTCCCGCGAACACCGCGATTGCGATGCCGAGCGTCAGCCGCGGACGCGCCATCGTCGGGCGAAGCGCGCGCTCATAGTGCCTCCCGAGCCACTCGGCCAGTCGCACCGCGAAGCGTGACTCGCTGGCGCCGTGCCGGAATACCCAGGACGCCACAGCGGGAACAAAGCAGAGCGCGAGCACCAGACTGCCGGACAGCGCCATCCCGACGGTGAGCGCCATGGGCCGGAACATCCGCCCCTCGAGCCCCTGGAGGCTGAGGATCGGCAGGTAGACCAGCACGATGATGAGCACGCCGAACGCGATGGGCCGTCCCACGTCGCTGGCGGCACCCACGAGACGCGCCCGGAACGCGGCCGGGTCGCGGGGAAACTCGCCTCGGGTCTCGTCCTCGTGGAGGACGCGGACGAACTGCTCGGTCATCACCACGGCACCGTCCACGATCATTCCGAAGTCGATCGCGCCGAGGCTCATGAGGTTGGCCGACAATCCCAGCCAGCGCATGCCGATGAACGCGAACAGGAGCGAGAGCGGAATCGTCGCCGCCACCATGAGCGCCGCCCGCACGTTACCGAGGAAGAAGAGGAGGATGACGACGACGAGGAAGCCGCCCTCCAGGAGATTCGAGCGGACGGTTCGGAGGGTGCCGTTTACCAGATCGGTCTGGTCGTAGTACGATCGGATCACCACTCCCGCCGGGAGGCCGCGATTCACCGCCGCGACTCGCTCCCGGATCCTGCCCACCAGCTCCCGGCTGTTCGCCCCCTTGAGGGCCATGACCACGGCGGTGACGACCTCGCCCCGACCGTCGCGGGTGACGGCCCCCTGCCGGAGCTCCGGTCCATACCCTACCTCGGCGACATCTCCCACGGTCACCGGCACGCCCGCGGGACTGGCGCGGATCACGCTCTGACGAATGTCGTCCGGCGTCTTGGGCGCGCCCAGGTCGCGGAGGATGTACTGCTGGTCCTCGTGGGCGATGTACCCGCCGGCCGGGACGCCGCCGGTCCCCTCCACCGCCTGCACGACCTCGTGCAGCGTGAGACCATAGCTGGTGAGTCGGTCGGGCGCGATCGTCACGTGGACCTGACGGACCAGACCGCCGAACGAGTTCACCTCGGCGACACCGGGTACGCCTCGGAGCTGCGGCTTGATCACACGATCCTGCAGCGTCCGGAGCGCCATGAGGTCGAGCCCGCCGCCTTCGACCGTGTACTGGTAGAACTCGCCAATGGCGCCCGCGAGCGGCCCGAGTGCCACCGAAACGGCGGGTGGCAGGTCGCGGCGAACGCCTTGCAGTTGCTCGGCGACGAGCGTGCGGGCGAAGTAGTCATCGGTGCCGTCTTCGAAGACCACGGTGATCACAGCGAGCCCATAGCGGCTGAGCGACCGCACCTGGCTTACGCGAGGAAGGCCGTTGAGCGACGTCTCGATCGGATAGGTGACCAGGCGCTCGACATCAACGGGGGCCAAGCCCGGCGCCTCGGCGAGCACCTCGACCTGCACGTTGCTGAGGTCGGGGAAGGCATCGACGCGGAGCGTTCGGATCGCCCAGGTCCCCGCGGCGACCAGAGCGGCGATCAGGAACACGACAAGGGCGCGGTGGCGGACCGCCCAGTGGATAAAGCGGTTGATCACTCGGCCGTCACCCTTCCTGCTCCCCAAAGGTTGCCTTGCCGAGTTCGGATTCCAGCGTGAACGCACCCTTCACCACGACACGCTCGCCCGCCCGGAGCCCGCTCCGGACGATCAGACGCCCACCCGGCTCCACCACGCCGCCTGGGGGACCAAAGGATGTGACGTCGACGGGACGTCGCTCAAAGGTGCGTGGGGCGATCTCGACGAAAACGTATCGCTGCTCGCCGTCGGCGACGGTGGCGAGCTCGGGAATGGTGAGCACGGAGTCGCGGCCGCCGGCAGATGCCACCGCTCCCAGTGGCACCGCCAGCTCCACCATCGCGAACATTCCGGCCCGGAGGCGCGCCGAAGAGTTGGGCACGCGAATCACCGCGCGCACTGTGCGGGTCGTGGAGTCCAGTTCGCTCTGCAGCCTGGTGACGCGCCCCGGAAACCGCTGCTCGGGGTACGCGGGCACCGACACCGTCGCGCTCTGCCCCTGGTGGACGGCCGCGAGAGCGCGCTCGGGCACCTGAGCCATCGCGTCCACGACTGCCAGGTCCGCGAGCTGGAAGATGGGCGTCCCGGGCTCGACCGCCGCGCCGGCCAGTGCCATGCTCCGGATGATGCTCCCGCCGAACGGTGACAGCACGGGCAGGAGTGAGGTGGGCTCGGTCCCTGCCGCGAGCCGCGAGATGAGGCTGGCGGGCGCCCCGAGCAACTCGAGCCGCCGGCGGGTGGCGGTTTCAAGCGCGGCCGCGCCGGCCGCGTCCGGCGTCGTCGCGAGCGTCGCGGCCCGGCGCCGGGCTTGTACGAAGTCCGTCTGGGCGGTGAGGAAGTCCGGGCTGCTAAGGTATGCCACCGCCTGCCCAGCGCGAACGTGGTCGCCTTCCACGGCGGCCAGCCGCTCGATCCGGCCGGACGCACGCGGTGTGATCAGCGCGACGCGTGCCGGCTCGAACGTGATTTGTGCGGGAACCCGAAGCCCGCTGCCCTGGGCCGTCGCGGGCACGCGGACCACCGTTTCCACAGTAATGCCCGCCGCGGCATACGCGTGCTCCGAGAGGGTGACACGCCGCGTCGAATCGGCGAGGGAGTCTGCGGTCGCCGCCCCGGGTGCTCGCCGTTCGTCCGCGCCCGAGTCCGCCGCCGGCGCCGCATCCGGCCGTCCCGAGCAACTGGTTACGATGGCCACGGCAAGCAGCCAAAGCCTCGAGCGGTGCCACGAACTGTGCTGCCGCAGTGGCGGGCTAGGGAGCATCGCTGGCCGACGAGGTAGGGATGGTCGGAGACGAGAGCGGCTGACCCGCAGGTGGCGCGCTCCCGCCGGTGAGCAGTTCGGCGAGCGCGGACTCAGCATCGATCTGGCTCCGGAGCCGGTCGATCTCGGCGCGTGCGAGCGCCCGCTCGAAATCCAGCAGCTCGATGAGCGAGAGGCTCCCACTCCGGTAGGCCGCCAGGGCGCTCTCGCGTTCATCGCGCGCGCCTTGAAGCAGCGCGGCATCGTAGACGGCGATTCGTGACCGTGCGGCTTCATAGCGCTCGCGGGCGGCCAGCAGCGCGCCCCGCCGGCTGGCGAGGGTGGCCTCGCGCTGGGCCTCCGCGGCCTCGACCCCGCGCTCGGCCGCCAATGTAGCCATGGTGTTCGCCTGCCCAGCAGTAAATGGCAGCGAGATCGAGCCGCCGAAGACCGGGCCCACCGGATAGCCCCCATCTCCCGCGAACCGCTGCGCGCCCGCGAAGGCCGTGAGGCGAGGGCGCCCGTTGGCCAACGCGAGTTGCCGGTCCGCCCTGGCTCGGACTACACCAGCCTCCGCAAGACGCACGGCACCGGACGCGACGAGGAGCGAATCCACCCCTGGGGCGGGCGGAAAGGCTCGCACCGTCGGCGCGGAGGAGAGTCGTGCGGCGATCAACGAATCGACGAGCGTGGTGCCGCTGGCCGGGAAAGAATCGGGGGTTCCCACGAGCGACAGCACCCCTTGGCGCGCGACTCTGGCCTCCGTCTCGGCGCCCGCCTGTTCGGCCTCAGTCCTGAGCCGCTCAGTCCGGAGCCGCAAGACATCGACATAGCGCGCTTGGCCGGCCGTAAAGCGGGTCTGAAGCGACGCCTGTGCCGAGGCCAGGAGCGAGTCCTGGTCGGCGAGGCGCCGCGCGATCGAGAGCCAGTCGACGGCTCGGGTAAGTGCCTGAACCGAGAGGACCACCGTGCGTTGCTCCGCGGCATCGAGCTCCGCCGCAACGGCCTCCGCCTCCGCGGCCGCCAGCGATCGCGCCGCGCCGCGCCGTCCCCCGCTCAGGAACTCATGCTCGAGCGCGAGCCGGATCGATCCCGCCCGCGACACATCGAGGCCGCCCGGGACGTCCTCGACCTCTGTCGCGAGAACGGTCGCGGGCCCGAAGCCCGCAGCCCGTAAGCGTGCGGCCGCCGCCTCGACCGCGCGGCGTTGGGCGATGAGATCCGGGTTGGTCGCGAGGACGCGATGCAATAGGGGGCCGAGGCCAGCGGTATCAGTGAGCGCCGTGCGGGCTGGCGTGACTTGAGCCGCGCCGGTGCGTGCAAGCAGAAGAAGCCCGGCGACGACCTTCAGAACCTTTATCGTCACCGCGATTGAGATCGGCTTGCAGTAAGCCGGGGACAGGCGACGGCAGACATGCGTCGCTTCGGCCACGAAGGGTGGGTAACTGGCGGCGCGTACCGAAGCCATCGACGGAATATGTGGTGGGTTGGCTGACCTCGGGGTGACGGTAGGATTACGGATTCGTCATTTTTCACTCGTTGGTGCTGGAAAGTGGAGGCTGACCCGCGTACCGGACCCGATGGCGCTCGCGATGTCAGCGGTACCCCCATGAAGCCTCATGATGCCCCGGACGATGGAGAGTCCAAGACCACTCTTCGCCGCTCGATCCCCATCGGCTCCTGAGGCCCGGACATACCGGTCGAACACATGCGGCAGGACATCGGCTGGCACGCCGTCGCCCGTATCCTGCACCTGGACCGTGACTCGTCCCTCCTGGCGTGTCCCGGACAGCGTGATCCGCCCGCCGGGCGGCGTGTGTCGGATCGCATTGGTGACGAGATTGACGAGCGCGCGGCGTAACAGCATCCGGTCAGCCTCGAGCACCGTGGGGCCCGGGTCGATGACGGCAATGGTGACGCTCCGTTCGGCTGCGGACGGTTCGAGGTAGTCCGCCACGTCCCGCAGCTCCGCGCCCAACGCTAACGCCTGCCGGTCAATGACCGCCTGCGGGTCCTCCGCCCGGGCGAGAAAGAGCGTGTCCTCGATCAACCGGCGCAGATCATCTAGCTCCTCGAGCGTGGACCGGAGAACTTCCCGGTATGCTTCCGGCGAGCGGTCGCTGAGGAGGGCGACCTCGGTCTGCTGGCGCATGACGTGAATGGGAGTCCGGAATTCATGGGCCAACTCCGACGCGAACCGGGTGAGTCGCTCGTGGCCCGAACGGATGCGGGTCACCATTGCCTCGAACGATCGAATGACCGCCGCGAGCTCTGCCGGGGCACTCGGCATCCGGACGGGCTCATCGTCGCCGTCGATGCGAATTGCCTCCATGCGTCGTGCGAGCGTCTGAAGTGGAGCCAGTCCACCGCGGGCGACAATGTAACCGCCAATCCCGGACAAGAGGAGCGCCAGCGGGAGCATGATGATCAACTCCCGACGGTAGTGGTGGAGGGTCTGCTCGTCGGTCCAGCGGTCGAGGAGTACCTCGTGGAAAACACCGGCGTCATCGACAGCGCGGGCGCTCAGTATCCGCCAGGTCCTGTCCTCAGGAGATCGCCACGTTCGGAAGGTCGGTTCGTCGCCCGCTCCCGTCGCGCACACCGGCGGCGGAACGCTCGGAAGGGAAGGTCCGCGCAGTATCCGACAATCAGTCCCGATCTCCCGGATCCAGGGGCCCAGGGACGCCACACTGGGCGCCACGCGGTTTCGAGGCTCTCCCCCTCGAGAGCTCGCCGCGAGTGTTTCCAGCAACAGTTGATCGTCCTCGCGAGCGAGGTCGGTGGCGAGCGCCTGGTACTGCGACCACGCCATCGCTGCCAGGAGGAAGAGATTGGTGCTGACGTAGAGTGCCGTCAGCCGGAGGGCGAGCGAGGACGCTCGCACTACCCCCCACCCCCGCGATCCTCCAGTACGTAGCCCACGCCGCGGACGGTGTGAATGAGCGGCGAGAGGCCCGATGGCTCGAGCTTCGCCCGAACGCGTCGGATATGCACATCGATCACGTTCGTATCACTGTCGAAGTTCATGTCCCAGACGCGATCGGCGATGAGCTTCCGGCTGACGACCTCGCCAGCGTGCTCAAGCAGAAAAAGCAGCAGGCCGAATTCCCGAGGAGTGAGATCGATGCGGCGGTCGGCGCGCTCGACGCGGCGAGTCCGCGGGTCGCAAGTCAGGTCGCCAATGCGATACACGTCGGGAGCACGCCTCGGCGCCCGCCGCAGCAGGGCGCGAACCCGCGCCAGAAGCTCGGCAAAGGCGAACGGTTTGACTAGGTAGTCATCCGCGCCCAGGTCCAGCCCGCGGACCCGGGAATCCACGTCGTGTTTGGCCGTCACCACGAGGACGGGCATGCCGCGCCCGGCCCGCCGCAGCTCCGCAACCACGGAGAAGCCGTCGCGCTGGGGCAGCATCAGGTCGCAAATCACAAGGGCATAGTCCGTGACGCGGGCAGCCCTCAGGCCTGCCTCACCTTCGTGGGCGACATCGACCACGAACCCGGCCTCTGTCAGGCCTTGGCGAAGGTAGGCGGCGGCCTTGGGCTCGTCCTCGATGACCAGGAGCTTTGACGACATGCGGCGTGATTGGTCCCGCTGCTATGCGAGGGAGAAAAGGCGTCGAGCCATTCGCCCGAAATCACCGAGCGTCCGGTCTCAAGAGAATAGTCTGGCTGAGTGGACCCCGTCGCAACCGTTCGACCAAAGGGTCTAGCTGCCGATCCCCACCGCCGACGGTTCGATTTTCTCCAGAACGCCTCCCAGCCAAATCGCAAGGGCACGCGCCTCGAGCGCGAGGAGCGGCACGAATACCGCCGCACGGGCGGTCTCGGCCCACGTGTTCAGGGCTGGATGCAGCAGGAGGAAAACCCCAGTGGCGAGCGCGGCCGGCAATGCCAGCAGCACGGCGAGTACACCTGCGTGGGCCACGATCAGCAACATATTCTGTCCGATCGCCTCGATTCCGCCCGGCCGGTCGGGGCCGGAACGAACCCATGCGGGAAAGAGAATGGCCCCTCCGTTCTGGATGAGCATCGCGACGTAATTGACCGGCGGCAGATATACCACGGCGGCGGCGAGGCCAAGCGTGCGCTCCGTGAAGGTGAGCTGGATTTGCGCGTTGCCGAGGAAGGCCAGGTAGGCGATGGCGAGGAGGGCGAGCTGAATCGCGGTGAGCACCAACGCCGATCCCGCAGCTTCGGCGGCCAGGAGCGAGCGTCCCCGCAGGGGATAGCTCCGGAGTAGATCGAAGTGCGGCAGGTCCGATCGCAGGTCGTTGCGAATCCACTGTGGCCCCACCAGCAGCATGATGGCTCCCCAGATCAGCGACAGCCAGCCGGCCATCTCTGCTATCGAGACCCCCGCTCCGAAAGAGAGGAGCGCCAGCCCGAACCCGGCGGCGCTGCCGGCGACGAGTGCGCCCCGTATCGGCCGGGCCCGGACCGCCGATACCAGGCTCTTCCACAGAATCGCGCCGGCGGGCCAGCCGGTCGGCGCCAGGCGAAGGAGTCGTGGCAGAGGGCGGCGAGCAGCTCCAGTCATCCACGTCCGTCTGGGCGCGGCGCGGCCTCCCCTTCGCGAAGCGGCGAGCGTGTGCTCGACGGCGGATTCCTCGAACGCGGCATCGGACCGCACCACCCAGAGAAAGTGCAGTGCGAGGATCGTGATAGCGGGCCAGATGGCGTGAAGCCATGCCGCCGCGGTGGGCACGGTGAGCGGGCGCACCATGAGCTCGAAGGGAACGAGCAGCCAGCGCAATGGCGGCTGCTGCACGATCGTGTCGACCGCGGCGGCCAGAGCCTCGGCGTTGCCCCCACGACTCGCGGCCAGAAGGGCGGGGGCTCCACGCCAGATCGCCGCTCCGAGCAGCCCGATGCCGGCACTCGCCAGCGCCAGCGACAAGGCGCGCCGCCGCAGGCCCGTGGCACCGTGCTCGACGACGCTGCTTCGCACGAATGAGGCGCCGAGCCGGTGAAACGAGAGCGTGGTGAGCAGAACCCAGAGCGACAGGGCCCTGAGCCAGGCCGACGCGCCGAACCGCTCGCGGGAGAGGACCACCGACCAGAGGAGGACGTTGAAGAGCACCGGCAGTTGGGAACGGAGGAGCTTGTACTGAATGAGCCATCGACGGGTCACCGGCCCGGCGAAGAGAAACGTCACGTCCGCCGGCGAGAAGGCGAGTGCCCGGCGCCCCGATCCGAACAGCCAGGCCCACGCAACCATACATGCAACGCCGGCAGCAGCGATGAGCTGCGCCCATCCGGCCGAGGAGGCGTCGGCGCCGCTCCGCGCCGAGCGCTGTTGCTCGGTGATCGCCCAGAGGTACATGACGCCGAGCAGCAGGGCGATCAGATACCGGGGGGTGCGGAGCCGTCGGAACTGGCGATCGAGGCGGTTTCTGGCCGACCGCTCGGCGAGATACAGGAAGGCGCCGATCATTCCTCGCCCGAGCCGTCGGTCCCGATGAGAGCCACGAACACTTCCTCCAGACTTCGCCCGGCCACGTCGGGCCGGGCGGCGAGGATCTCCGCCAGCGAGCCGATGGCGAGAACCCGTCCCCTGTTCATGATGAGGAGCCGGGTACAGACTTCTTCGACCAGATGCAGCAGGTGGGAGCTCAGGATGACCGCGGTGCCGGCCTCGGCCCGGGCGACGATCGTCGCTTTCATGTGCCGTATGCCCACCGGGTCGAGGCCCGTGAGAGGCTCGTCGAGAAGCAGCGCCTTGGGCCGGTGCAGCAGTCCGCAGGCGATGAGCAGCTTCTGCTTCATCCCTCTCGACAGCTCGCCCGGCAGCGCCGTCCGTTTGCCCAACAGGTCCACTTCATCCAGCAACGCCGGGATGCGCTCCTCGGCATCCGAGACCTGGTAGAGCCTGCCGACGAAGCGGAGATGCTCCTCCACGGTGAGAAACTCGAAGAGAT
>JBBRGF010000015.1:0-29630 GCA_038240975.1 Gemmatimonadales bacterium | reverse complement strand
GGGTTCCCGGCCCTCACCCGGCTCGCGCCGACGGCAGACCGGGTGGCCGGTTCCGGTGCACGAGGCCTCGCCGCGCTTGGCATTCCCCGGCAGCAGGGCCATGCGCTCGTCGCGGTGGCGCGCGCGGTTGCGGATGGAGTGCTCCGGCTGGAGCCTGGAGCCGATGCGCGTTCGACGCTTCGTGGGCTGATGGAAGTTTCCGGACTCGGCGAACGAGCGGCCACGGCTATCGTCATGCGGGCGCTTCATTGGCCCGACGCGTTTCCTTCCACCGACCCATCATTGCAGCGGGCAGCCGGAGTCAGTGGCTCCCGTGCGCTACTTCGCCTTGCCGAGCCCTGGCGTCCGTGGCGGTCGTACGCGGTCGCCCATCTCGCGCTTCACGCCGCGCCGTCCGGGCGGTGAGCCGGAATGCCTAGGCGCCGGCCGCCAGCTTGCCGCCATCCATGGTGATGGTCGTACCGTTGACGAAGCCCGCCTCGTCGGAGCACAGCCAGACCACCAATGAGGCGACCTCCTCCGGCTTTCCGAGTCGGTGCAGCGGGACCTCTGACTCCAGGCCCGGTACCCCCAGTCGTGTTCGTCTCTCCTCTACTCCTTCGTGGGCAGTTTTTCGAGCGCCCGCGTGAGGGCGTCGAGATCGGCCTGACTCAGCTCGAGAAGTTCGGCCGGGGGGACGTGGAACTCCTCCAGCAAATCCCGCTTGAGTCGTGAGCCCTCGGGCGTGAGCACGACGAGCTTCACCCGCCGGTCATGGGGAACGCTCCGGCGCTCCGCGAGACCGAAGCGCTCGAGACGGTCTACGATCCAGGTGGCGTTCGAGGCGTCACATCGCCATTCCTCCGCCAGCGATCGCATCGTCCTGCCGTGCTCCGGATCGAGGCTGGCCAGGCCGCGCGAATCGTTCGGGGTCAGGCCCCGGCGGCCGAGCCCTTCGCTGCGCTGGGAACTCGTGCGCATCAGGAACTCGAACATCAGCCCCCAGGCGCGGCGCGCCACTCGGGCCTTGCGGGTGGGCGGTACGGTCATGCCGGTAATGTTTGTCGGGTCACCATATCCTTCAATATCATAAAATGTTGAATTTATACGACACTTGACGTTATTCAATTATTGGAATAGATCGAACGTGCGGGATATGCAGACCCTTGGCGCGGCCCCGGTGACTCGGCGGTTGCGGGCTTGATCGTCACCGTGGCCCGGGCGTACTTGAAAGAGAATCAGGGAGACGATCGATGGGCGCACTCGACGGGAAGGTGGCGCTGATCACGGGCAGCTCGCGAGGGATAGGCGCTGCGATTGCCGGGCGCTTTGCCGCCTGTGGCGCCAGCGTCGCGGTACACGGGAGAGACACGAAGGCCCTCGCGGCCGTGCGTGCCGGAATCGAAGGCAAAGGCGGGCGGGCCATCGAGGTGGTGGGCGACACCACCCGGTTCGCCGACATCGAGGCCATGCGCCGTCGGATCGAGGAGGAACTGGGTCCGATCGATATCCTCGTCGCCAATGCAGGCGGCAGCCACACCATGCCCGGCCCTCTCGAAGAGACCACCGAGGAGGGGTGGCACGCCTCGATCGACGGCAACCTCACCGCCACGTTCCTGACCATCAAGAGCGTCCTGCCCGGTATGAAGAAACGGAAGACCGGCAACATCGTCACCATCTCTTCCGCGGCTGCGCGCAGGCCGCACCCCCGGTCGCCCGTTCCGTATGCCGCCGCGAAGGCGGGCATTCAGATGATGACCCGGCACCTCGCGACGCAGGCCGGGCCCGACGGGATCAGGGTGAATTGCATCGCCCCTGAAACCATACTCACCGAACGCAACGAGCAGCGGATACCCGACCAGGTGCAACGCGAGTTGGTCGACGTCCATCCGATACGACGTCTCGGCACACCCGACGACGTGGCCGGTGCGGCACTCTTTCTCGTGTCCGGCGAGTCGGGGTGGATCACCGGGGTGATTCTCGACGTGACGGGCGGAGCGTAGCCGTGAGCGCGCCGCTCTCCCGCAGAGACCTGTTGAGAACCGCCGCCCTCGGTGCGGTGGCGCTCGCCCTCCCCGGGCCGCTAGCCGCCTGCGGTTTGGACACGTCGCGTGGACGGCAGTCGTCCGATCCCGATCACGCGCGCCTGCTCGCCTGGACCGCCGCGCTCCGCGCCGACGGGCTGTCTCGGAGCGAGGCGCTCTTCGGCCGTTCCGTGGCCCGCGCCGGCGAGCTGGCCATCGGTAGTCCCTACGAGCCGTTTACCCTCGAGGCGTACATACGCGCCGGAGGCAGCCACTCGGGCCTCGAGCCGCTGACGCTCTCGCTGAGCCATTTCGATTGCGCGACACTGGTCGAGAGCTGCGTGGCGGTGGCCCGAGTGGCCGAGGGCCACCGTCCGCCCACGTGGAGGGGCTTCGGCCGCGAAATCGAACGCATGCGCTATCGCGGCGGGCAACGCCGAGGGTACCCGTCCCGGCTTCACTACTTCAGCGAGTGGATTGCCGATGGTCAGCAGCGCGGTCTGCTCATCGATCGCGGAGCGGCGCTCGGCGGCCTCGAAGATGCGCGCCCCCTCCGGTTCATGACGCAGCATCGAGCCAGCTACCCGGCGCTGGCCGATGACGCGGTGTTCCAGGAGATCGGAGCGATGGAGCGGCGACTCGACGGCCACTCCCGCCACGTCGTGCCGACGGCGCGAATTCCCGAGGTGGCGGACGGCATCGACACCGGAGACGTTCTCGCGTTCGCAACCGCGACGCCGGGCCTGGACGTGACTCATGCCGCCCTTGCCTACCGCGACCCGACCGGGACCCTGAGAGTGCTCCACGCTCCCCTCTCGGGGGGAAAGGTGGAGATCAGCCGCGCCCCGCTTCCCGAGTACGTCTCCGCCATTCGCCGCTCCACGGGCGTCCTGGTTGCGAGGCCCCTCAGCGGGTAATACCGCCTCAGCGCGGGTTCGCCACGAAGGCGATCGTCTTACCCGAGCTCTTGTCGACCATCCGCCCCGTGATCTGCCCCGCATCGTTGATATGCTGCGCGGAAACGAGGCTGTCGGCAAAGTTCGGCCCGGCCAGCGAATCGAGGTCCATCATGACGCCGTTGTCCCAGAGAAAGGCGCGATTGCCGCCGGGACCGCTGGACACTCCCACCACCTGCCGCCGCGAGTTGACCCCCATCGCCTGACTCGTCGCATCCCCCTCAAGTGTGCCCAGATCCTTGATCTTGCCCTTGCCGGTCCAGAGGAACGCGTGGGCGATGAAGCTGCCGTCGGCGTCGCCTGGCGGATTGGAGAATCCGACGACGTCTCCTCTGTCGTTGATGGCCATGGGGGTATGCCAGCTCACTCCGCCCAGGTTGTCGATCTGGGTCACGCGCCCCTTGTCCCACATCACCGCGTGCCGGGCGCTGAACCGTCCGACCGCAACATCGCAGTCGCCCGAGATGCCGACGACC
Organism: Gemmatimonadales bacterium; assembly: GCA_038240975.1. Taxonomy (GTDB): domain Bacteria; phylum Gemmatimonadota; class Gemmatimonadetes; order Gemmatimonadales; family GWC2-71-9; genus CAVVWJ01. The sequence goes on along the minus strand of JBBRGF010000015.1, from coordinate 26,195 downwards.
TGACCTCGTTGGTTGATCGCCGTCGCGGCCGACGTCGAGTCGCCGCGAAACGGCCGAAGCTCCTGGTACCTGCGCCGCTGCAGATCCCACAAGACCGCGCGGAACTGAAGGACCTGCGGAGCGTTGCAGGTCGGATCGTGGACGAACGTTTCCGCCCAGCCGACGACCTGGCGGGCGTCGTTGACGCCGGTGGCGAAGCCGTTCTTCCCTCCCAGCGTGGGCAGCGGATTCATGACGCCGTTCTCCCACGCGAACCCGAGACAGATCTTGTGCGTCACCGTGGGGAAGAATGCCGAGCAGCTCCACTCCTCGCCCAGCGACTCCGTGTCCGCCGTCTCGGAGATGCCGACGATCGTGCCCCGATTGTTCTGCCCCGGCCACTGTACGCTGCTGTTCGGGCCGCCGAGCGTGAGAAGGTCGGTGAGAGCCTGGTGGCGCCACACCACCGCGTGCCGGGTCTGATTGTCGGGGAGGTTGGAAAAGCCCGCTACCCAGCCACGGTCGTTGATGCTGTTGCCGCGGCTCGACGTCCCCCCGAGCGAGGCCGGGAGCTTGACGATGAAGTAACGCGGCGGATGTGAGCGGTGTGCGGCGGACTCGGAGGGCTGGGTGATCTCGGGCTCGCTGTCGCAGGAGGCGAAAGCACCGCCCGCGGCGGCGATCAGAATGACGGACGCGATGTGTCGCATGGAATCCTCTGGTGTTGGAAGTCGGGCGGTCGGACTCCCTCTGTCCTCCGCCGCCTTCCGACACTAGCGTTCCGTGCGGGCGCGTGCTCGCCGCATCCGGACCTGGAATCCGGCGCGCTCCGGCAGTTCTCTCGTTGACAATATAGCCGCAGTGGTTATACTCACAGATGGCATATTCACGATCCGCCGTCGACGCGCTGCTGCCGCTTCCCACCGCCACGTTCCACATCCTCCTGGCACTCGCTCAGGAAGACCGGCACGGCTACGCCGTCATTCTCGACGTCGAGCAGCGCACCCGCGGAGCTATCCGGCTGAGCGCCGGCACGCTGTACCGCTCCATTCAGCGGATGCTGGAGCAGGGCCTCATCACCGAGACCCGCGAGCGCCCCGCTCCCGAGCTCGACGACGAGCGGAGGCGGTACTACCGGATCACCCCATTCGGCTCTGCCGTGGCTCGCGCCGAGACGCAGCGTATGGCCGGCCTGGTCCGGATGGCGCGGGTGCAGGGCTTCGCTCCGGGCGGCGCATGAGCCGCGCTCACCGGGCCCTCCTGCATCTCTATCCCGCCTCGTTTCGGAGGGAGTACGGCGGCGAGATGAGCCAGCTCTTCGAGCGCCGTCTCAGCCAGTGCCCGAGCGGCGTGGGCAGAATGCGCTTGTGGATCGGCGAAATCCTCGACGTACTCAGCAACGCGGCGTCCGCTCACTGGGACCTGCTGGTGCACGATCTCCGCTACGCCACCCGCACGCTTGCCCGCACCCCGGGGTTCGCCCTCACCGCCATTCTGGTCACCGCGCTCGGCGTCGGCGCCAACACGGCGGCCTTCTCGGTCGCGGACTTCGTGATGCTGCGCCCGCTGCCGTTTCGCGAGCCGTCGCGTCTCGTGCGACTCTGGGAGTCGCCCCCGGGGTACACCACAATGGAGCTGTCGCCGCCCAACTACCGCGACTGGAAGGAGATGAGCCGGTCGTTCGAGACGATGGGCGCATTTCACGGCGCCGCCGCCAATCTGCTTGGCCAGGGCGCCCCCAGGCGCGTGCAGGGATCGGCGGTCACCAGCAACCTTCTGCCGATGCTCGGCGTGTCGCCGTTCATCGGGCGGCTGTTCACCTCCGCCGAGGACGCCGACGGTATTGTGTTGAGCCATGCGCTGTGGCAGGACGCGTTCGCCGGCAGCCACGATGTGATCGGACGGACCGTCGTGCTCGACGGCGCGCCGCGGGTAGTCATCGGCGTCATGCCGCCCGACTTTCACTTTCCGAGCCGGGCCGTCGAGTTCTGGCTGCCCATGCCGAACGACCAGCTCGCCGACGACGACCGGACCAACAACTGGTTCGAGGTCGTGGCCAGGCTGCGCCCGGGGGTGACGGTGGCCCAGGCGCAGGCGGAGATGTCGGCCATCGCCGCCAATCTCGAGCGGCAGTATCCGGTCGAAAACGAGAAGATCGGCGCCAACGTCTACGAGCTCAAGGACGGACTGTCCGAGCAGTCGAAGCTGCTCCTGATCGGGCTGTGCGCCGCGTCGCTCTGCATTCTGCTCATCGCCTGCGCCAACCTCGCCAACCTGCTGCTGGCGCGAGGTCTGACCCGCCAGCGCGAGCTCGTGGTCCGCACGGCGCTGGGAGCCGGGCGTGAGCGGCTGGTGCGGCAGCTGCTGACGGAGAGCCTCCTCCTCGCCGGGCTCGGCGGCGCGCTCGGCGTGCTGGTCGCGGTCGTGTCGGTCCCGCTGCTCGGGCGCCTCGTACCCAACACGCTTCCCCTCGCGCAGACACCCGCGGTCGACATCCGCATTCTGCTGTTCGCCGCGCTGCTCACCGGCGCTACCGGAATCGCATTCGGGGTCTTCCCTGCGCTCCGCGCGTCGCACGTCACCGACGTAGGCGCGTTGCGCGAAGGCGCGCGCGGGGGCGGCGGCCGGAAGGCACGGCTGCGAGCGGCGCTCGTGGTGGCCGAAGTCATGGCATCGGTGGTGCTGCTCGTGTCGGCGGGACTTCTGATGCGGGCCCTCTGGCGCATCCAGGCGACCGACCCCGGATTCCGGCCCGATGGCGTGCTCACACTTCAGACCGCGTTGCCCTCGCCGCGGTACGACAGCGTCGCGCGCCGCGAACAGTTCTACAACGGCGTCCTGAACGGAGTGCAGGCGCTCCCGGGGGTGTCGAGCGCCGCGTACATCTCGTTCCTGCCGATGGCGATGGGCGGAGGCATCTGGCCGGTTGTCTTTCCCGGCCAGTCGCAGACGCGGGCGGTGTCGAACGTCGCCAGCTTGCGGTTCATCACGCCCGGTTTCTTCAAGACCCTGGGAATACCGCTGCGTCGCGGCCGTGGCGTGACCGAGTCCGACCGTGGAGACCAGCCGTTCGTGGCGGTGGTGAGCGAGTCGTTCGTCAAGCGCTACTGGCCGAACGAAAACCCGATCGGGCACCGTTTCGAGTTCGGATTCAGCGAACGAACGGTGGTCGGCGTCGTGGGCGACATCATGGTGCGCGGCCTGGAACGGAGCAGCGAGCCGCAGGTGTATCTCCCATACGGCCAGGTCGAAGATGGGTCGCTCATCGGCTACGTCCCGAAGGATCTCGCCATCCGGACCACGATCCCTCCCGCCACCTTGCTTCCGGCCGTTCGCGAGGTCGTGCGCTCGGTCGACGCCGAGCAGCCGATTTCCAGTGTGCGGACCATGCAGCAGATCGTCGATGAGGGAGTCGCGTCTCGTGAGGTCCAGGCACGGGTGCTGGCGGCGTTCGCGTTGATCGCGTTCCTGCTGGCCGGCGTCGGCATTCACGGACTGCTGTCATTTGCCGTGTCGAACCGCCGGCACGAGTTCGGGGTGCGGATGGCGCTTGGCGCCGAATCCAGCGCGATCGTCGGGATGGTCATGCGCCAGGCCGTGCTGCTCGCCGCCGCGGGCGTCCTGCCCGGGATCGTGCTGGCTTACGCGGCCGGACGAGGAATGCAGGCGCTTCTCGCCGGTGTTCTCCCGGGCGATCCGGCCACGTTCGCGGCCGCGGTCACGCTTTGCGTGGCGATGACGCTGGCAGGGAGTATGGTGCCGGTATTGCACGCGGTGAGGCTCGAGCCAGCCACCGTGTTCAGGGAGGAATAGACAGACGACGTTGTCGAGTGATGCTCGCGGTCGTTATCGAGAGCGTTATCGCTGCGCCGCCCTGACCTCACGCCGAAAGAGCGGAAAGATCGCGTCGAAGAGCCGGCCCCGCAGCGCGGCAAAGATGCCGTCGATGTCCGGCTTGGGCTCGCCGGTGGTGTTGAACGAGGCGATGCCGGCGGCGTGGGCCACGGGGTCCACGTAGAAAAAGGAGCGAAACGACTTCTGCTCGCCGGTATGCCCCACGATCGTAGCGTCGCCCCGTTGGTACACGAAGTAGGCCAGCCCGATCGACTCCCTCCACCCATCGCGATTGGCACTGTCGGCCGCCGTCGTCGGCTCGACCGGAAGCACCGGGCGCCACATCTCCTCCAGCGAGGAACGCCGGAGCACACCGTCGTAGAGCCGGCGGTCGCCGTCGCCGATGAGGAACGACAGGTACTTCACCATGTCCGGTATCGGTGCGTTGAGGCCGCCGTTCGAGGTGGTGATGCCGGTGTCGAAGTCCAGACCGTTGGCGATAGTACGGCCGCCTTTGACGGAGTAGTTGTTCGACCGGTCGGGAAGCAGGAGGTACGGCGTGCGGTCGAAGTAGCTGCGATACATCCCGAGCGGCTTGAGGATGTTCTTGTCGACGTACACCTCGTAGTCGTCACCACTCAATTGCTCGATGATCCGCCCGAGAAAGATGATACCGAGGTTGGAGTAGCTGAATCGGCTGCCCGGCGGAAAGAGAATCTCCGTGTAGGGCATCATGGCCACGAGCTGCGACCATTCGGTGGGCTCGTGCGGATGCCAGGGCTGGTCGCCTCCCCAGGGCCAGGTCGGATCGCGAAATCCGGCCGCGTGGCTCATGAGCTGACGGATGGTGACGGCCTCGATGGATCCGAACGAATCGTGGACGGCACGAAGCTCGGGAATGTAGTGAACCACGGAGTCGTCCAGCTTGAGCCGGCCCCGATCGCGAAGCTGCATGATGGCGATGCTGGTGAACGTCTTGGTGATCGAAGCCCAGTGGTAGATGGTGCGCTCGTTGATGGGCCGCCGGCTGGCCAGGTCGGCATAGCCGTGGAACTCTCTCGCGATGGCCGTGTCGCCGTGCACGAACCAGACGCTGCCACCCACGACCCCCTCAGCGTTCATGCGCCGGTGGAACTCCTGGGTCAGCTCTCGCCAGGCGGGAACGAAGCCGGCAGGAAGGCGGGATTGAGCCGGAAGCGGCAACGAAGGCCAGGCCGAGAGAGCGATGCAGGCCAACAGCGCGCGACCGCATTTCATGACGAATGGCACTCGTTCAATCTCCTTCAGGGGGCCACGGTCTGAATCTCCACCCGCGACGGATAGCGAGACGTCCGCCAGATGCGATGCGTCTGGGCTTTATAGTCGCCCGCCTGGGCTCGAAAGATGTTCGGCACCCAGGTCTGCGGGTTTCGGTCGATGAGCGGGAACCAGGTGCTCTGCACCTGAACCATGATCTTGTGGCCGGCCTTGAAGCGATAGCTCTGTGTGTGAAGGTCGACCGTAAACGGAGTGATGGCGTTCGGCACCAGCGCCACCGGCTTCTCGAACGACCGGTGAAAGCGACCTCTGAACACGTCGTTGGCCACCATGAGCTCATAGCCACCCAGCTTGAAGTCGGCGGGGTAGTCCTCCGGATAGACGTCGATCAGCTTCACCACCCAGTCGGCGTCCTGCCCGGTGGTGCTCGCGAACAGTTTGGCGGTGATCTCGCCCGCGAGCACGACATCATCGGGCAGGGGCTCGGTCTCCCAGCTCAGCACGTCGGGACGTCCCTGCGCGAATCGCTGGTCCTCGAGGAGCCAGGTGTACCACCCCGATCCCTTGGGGTAGTAGGTCGGCTCGATAGGGCGCGGCCGGTAGGGAACCGGATGCGCCGGGTCGCTCACGTAGCTGTCGGCCCGCGACTCACCGGCTGCCGAAGGCGGAGTGAACGACAGCCTTCCGCCGGCGTGGAAGTAGAGCGCGCGCGTCGTCGCCTCACGTGGCGGCCAGCTCGAGAACGTGCGCCACTGGTTGCTTCCGGCCTCGAACACGGTCGCCTCCGGCTGATCCAGCCGGCCCTGGTCCTTGAGGTAGAAGGCGAAGAACGGGGCTTCGATTTTCGTCCGGAAATACTCCCCCGTCGGTGAGCCGAAGTCGATCTTCCCGAGCTTCTGGCCCGGACCGGAGCTCCATCCGCCATGCCGCCACGGGCCCACCACCAGGAAATTTCGGCTCGCGTCGTCGTGCTTTTCGAGCTCGCGGTAGATCGTCACCGGGCCGTAGAAGTCTTCTTGGTCCCACCAGCCGGCCACGTTCAGCGTCGGCACCGTCACGCGGGTAAGGTACGGGCGCATCGCCTGCCGCTGCCAGAATGCGTCGTAGTTCGGGTGGGAGGCGAAGTCGGTCCATGACGGCAGCACTTTGTCCTTCAGCACCTTTGCCTGGATGTTCGACAGCGGACCGACGCCCAGGTACCACTCGTAGGTGTCGTAGCGCCCGAACTCGTAGTCGGAGTTCTCACGCGTGGCCTCGGTGAGCCACGCGTATTCGAAGCCGTAGCTCAGCCGGAAGGCGCCGTTGTGGTGGAAGTCGTCGCCGATAAACATGTCGGCGGGCGAGGCCTGCGGACTCGCCGCCCGGAGCGCGGGATGACCGCCCAGCATTCCCATCGCAGCGGTCCAGCCGTCGTAGCTCACCCCCAGCATTCCCACCCGGCCGTTGTTCCCGGAGATGTTCTTCAGCATCCAGTCGATCGAGTCGTCCGTATCGGTGATCTCATCGATCTCGCCGGCTGCCGCTTGCGGCGCTTTCGGGGGCCGCTGCATGACGAACGTCCCCTGACTGCGATACCGGCCGCGGATGTCCTGAAAGACGAAGATGTACCCACCCTCCGCGAGGGCCTGGTACGAGCCGGTAACCTCGTCGCGTGAATGGGCGACGCCGTACGGCGTGCGCGAGAAGAGGATGGGCAACGCGCCCGCGGCATCCTTGGGGCGGAGGATCTCGACGTGGAGCTTGGCGCCATCACGCATCGGGATGTCGGCGGCGGTCTGCTCGTAGGCGGCGGTATCGTATCGGGATGCTGGGGACTGCTGGGCCGTCAGCGGGACGGCCGCGACGAGCAGGACCAGAGTCGAACGCCGAAGACCTGCTCCTGGAGATCGCATGGGAATCCTCCGCTCGCAAGAAAACATCACTTTGCGGTTAGGCGGTAAGTTAATGCCGATGGAATAGCGGTAGTCTCCAATCGCTCGACTCCTGCGACTAACGCGCCATCAGTGAGCATCGGGGCGATTAAACGATTCGCCGAGAGGACTAGGATATGGACCTGGCGACCGAGGCGCATTCCCAGACGACGCTGATCAGGGCCGAATCCGCAGGGTCACATTCCGGCCGCCGAACCAACTGGTGGACCCTGCCGGCGGACATGCTCGGCGAGTCGGTCAGACGGATTCGGGTGCTCGCCTGGCTGTACGCACTGGCGTACTTCCTGGCCGGGATGTTTCCCGCGCTGTTCGATGCGGACGACCGCGCCCGAATGTTCGCCGAGTCGAGCACCTGGGCGCCCGCGGCGGCCTCGGTCGCCGGGGGCATCGTTGTCGCGCTGTTCCCCTATATCATCGTGCTCATCATGGTCTATGTCGGCTCGCGCGTGGTCTACCGGCTGGGCACCGCCGTGCGCGAGGCGCGAGAGCTGGGCAGCTACCGGCTCAAGGAGCGCCTCGGCGCGGGTGGTATGGGGGAGGTGTGGCGCGCCGAGCACCGCATGCTGGCTCGTCCCGCGGCGATCAAGCTCATACGGCCGGAGGTGCTGGGCGCGAGGGACGCGGATAGCCGGGACCTGATGGTGCATCGTTTCGAGCGTGAAGCCCAGGCCACCGCGCTCATGCGCTCGGCCCACACGGTGGAGCTCTATGATTTCGGGGTGACCGATGAGGGCACGTTCTACTACGTGATGGAGCTATTGGATGGACTCGACCTGGCAAACCTGGTCAGGCGCGCCGGCCCGATTCCGCCGGAACGCGCCGTGCATTTTCTGCGGCAGATCTGCGACTCGCTGGCCGAGGCTCATGAGGCAGGACTGATTCACCGGGACATCAAGCCTGCCAACATCTATGCGTGTCACCACGGCCGGATACTGGACTTCGTCAAGGTGCTCGACTTCGGCCTCGGGAAACCCGACGAGGTGGTCGATGACCTGACCGCCGATCGTGTGGCGGGGGGCACCCCGGCGTTCATGGCGCCGGAACAGGCGCTCGGTGAGCCGGGAGTCGACGGTCGAAGCGACCTGTACGCCGTCGGGTGCGTGGCCTACTGGCTACTCACCGGGACCGTCGTGTTCGAGGGCAAGACGGCTATGGAAACGATCGTGATGCACGTAAATCAGGAGCCCGAGCCCCCCTCCCACCGGAGCGGGCTTTCGATTCCACCTGACCTCGAAGCCATTGTGCTGGCCTGTCTCGCCAAGAGCCCCGACGCCAGGCCTCAAACCGCCGACGAGCTTGCCGCGCGTCTCGATTCCGTCACACTGCGCACCGAGTGGACGCCGGTCATGGCGCGGGAGTGGTGGAGGACGCACCGGTCTCCGAATCCGGTCGAATTCCCGGCACCGCTCATCAATCGCGAACAGGCAGAGGGCGACAGTCCGGGGACGAAGAGGCGGTAGAGAGGCTTCACTTCGCGAGAAAGATCAGCGGTCGAGCACCAGCAGCGAGAAGGTGCCAGGCACCAGGCTCGGCCGTGGGTGGGGCTCGGTGGACGTGGGGGCGGGCGCCGGCCCGAACGCGGACGTCACCGTGTAGATGCGATGGGTTCGCTCGTCGAGCGCCATCGTCCTCGCGCCGGGCCGCGTGGCCACGCTCATCACCACGTGGAAGGCCGTCGGGCTGTCCTCGTGAATCACGGTAAGGGTGCCGTCGCCGTTCGAGGTGAAGGCCAGCTGCGATGAACGATCGAAGGCACCGGCGTCCACACCGCCGCCTATCGGCACGTGCGCAATCATCTTGCCTTCCACGGCGTTGGAGATGGCCATGAGCTTGTTGTGGCAGCCGCTGAACAGCAGATGATGGTCGCGGTCGATCGCCAGGCCTGTCGGCTCCTCGCATGGAGCGATCGACCAGCGCCGGAGCACCCGCATCGCGGCGGGATCGATCTCGACGATCTCCGCCTTGTCCTCCAGGTTCACGTACAGCCGTCCGTGGCCGGTCGTCACGCCGAATTCGGGCTTGCCGCCGAGCGGAATACTGCCGACCAGCTTGCCCGACACCGGGTCGATCACACTCGATGAGGCGGCGTCGCCGTTGAAGGTGAACACCCGCTTCGAGGCCGGATCGTAGAGGACGGCGTCTGCATCGTCGGCGGCCTTGGTACGCCGGAGCACCTTTAGCGTCTTGAGGTCGAACATCGAGACGGTGCTGTCATGTCCCGACGTGGCGAAGCCATGTCCCGTCGCATAGTCGAGGGCCACACCGTGGGCTCCGTTGAGTCCCGGCACCTCGCCCAGGAGCTTGCCGGAGCTTGGGTCGACCACCATGACGCGGGTCTGGCGGGCGATGAACAACCGGTGACTCACCGTGTCCACCGTGACATAGTCCCACCGCCCATCACCGCCAAGCTTGAGATCGCGGGCGATGTGATACGACGCCCCGGGGCTCGTCTGGGCGAAGAGGGTGGCCAAAGGGCCGGCGAACAGGCAGAGGGCGACAGTCAGGGGACGAAGACGTGGTGCGAGGAAGGCGGTCGATCTCATGGCGGTCTTTCTATCCTTGAGGAAGCGGCGGTGGTGACCCGCCGTAGCCTAGTGCCATTCAGACTAAACGCCACCATGCAGGACCGTTCCCCGGGGCTGAGCTATTAGCAGGTGACCGCTCAGGGTGATCTACGACCCGTTGGTGGCAGGCGCTCCCCGCCGCCGGCCATGAGATGCAGGGCCAGGGCCTTGCGCGAATGGAGGCCGAGCCGGTCCAAGATCCGCTCGAGGTAGTGCCGCACGGTATGTGCGCTCAGTCGCAGCCGCTCGGCGATGGCCACGTTGGAGAGTCCTTCCGCCGCAAGCAGCGCGACCTGGGGTTCGCGCCCGCGGAATCCGAAGGCGATCCGCAGCTCCTGGGTGGTCGGAAGCCCCGCGCTCAGACGGTCCACTTGGAGCGCCGCGAGACCGGCCGCCAGAAAAATCATGGGACGAACGTCCCCTGCGGTGGTCGGTCGCGACAGACATCTTGGCCTACAATCCCAACGGATACTAAGACCAGACGACCCGCCCAGGGGGTGCACGATGAAGCGGACAATGACCAGCCGCCTTTCCATGGCCGGCATGCTGCTCGCGACTCTCGGTCTGCCCGCCGTCGGACAGGCGCAGTACCGGTTACCCGCCCTCGTCAGCTCGGCCAAGGCCGACAGTCTGCACGAGAGAGCAGTCGCGCTCGCGCGCACGACCCATCGCTGGCGCGACGCTGCCCGTCTGCATCGTCGCTCGGCGGAGCTCCGGAGCGCGGACGATCCGCTGGGATTCCGGTGCCTGACCGAGGCCGCGGCCCTGGCGTACGCGAGCAACGACCACTCGGGCGCCCAGACCGATATGGCCGACGCTGCTGGCCAAGCCCTCACGCGGGGCGACCTGCGGGCGGCGGCGCTCGCCTACCTCGACGCCGCATGGATCGCACAGGAGCAGAAGAACCCACGCCAGGTGTGGGAGCTGGGCCACCGCGCCGAAATGCTGGCCGATTCCCCATTCCTCGGCGCGTCCGACCGGGCCGCGATTCTACAGCGAATCACCCGCGCGCCGGAGCCTATGCAGACGGCGATGCACACAGCCGTAGACGGGAACGAGCCGTAGACATGCCATCATGAGCGGAGTGAAGGATTTGGTGCGGAATCCTTGCACTACGGCGTATACAGCTCGGTACCGTTGGGAATCTCGAACTCCGGGCCGTGGTTGCCACCCACCGCGAGGAGGTACGGACGACCACCACGCATGACCCGAGCGACTGCAGGATGTGCCCATTGAGGCGCGGCCCTGGTCGCCCACCTGTTGGTTTTCGGGTTGTAGAAGTAGGCACGGAGATCATTGGATATCACGAAAAGCCCGCCCTGCAACACTGCTCCAATGGCGGGTCCGGCTGCAGGTAGCGGCGCGAGCGTACGCCAGGTGTTCTTGGCCGGATCGTAGACATCGAGATCGGCCACGGCTTGAAAGTCGTTGAGGCCACCGACCACATAGAACTTGCCATTGATGACCCCTCCCGCGCCGCTGCGGTGAAAGTGGGGGGCCTGTCGCCGGGTGACCCACGCATTAGAGGCGGGATCGTATTGATAGAAGCGACGCGTCCGCTCTTCCACGCAGTACCCCGGGCGGGGGTACAGGTCTCCGGAACATGCCCCCGGGAGCACGTAGAGCCTGCCGTTGATGACGCCGGAGACACCTTCGGCGCCGAAGATCGGCAGGTCGGCCTTCCTGCTGAGCCGGTCTTTGCCGTAGTCGTACGCCCATAGCTGATTGGTGAAGACCGGCAAGACGTCGATCCCGTTATAGCCGCCCGAGAAGTACAGCTTGTTCCCGAGCTTGCCGACGCCGTTCGAGTTCCACACGCCGATCCGTGACTCCTTTCGAGTCCATGTATCGGTGGCCGGGTTGTAGGCCCCCACGGGGAACCCACTACCTCCGAATCCATCGGTGCCGCCGAGGGTATACAGGATCTCCTGTCCTGCCGAATTCGGGGCGACTCCGGCGGCGAGCCCGCTCAGCGCCGACCCCGGAGCCTTTGCGGTCCAGGTGTTCGACACCGAGGCAAACGCCGGCGAGGCCAGGCCGGGCGCGGATCCCACCCGGGCTGAGTCGGACTCTCCTCGGACGTGCACGCCAGCACGGCAAGGGCAAGGCCGGCAGTGAGCATGGTGATCGATGGCATCGACAGGCGTTTGCTACCGAGCTCCCCCAGAATCCTCTTCGCGCCGCCGGGCTCAGATGAATCGTCTGACATATGACCTCCTTCGGGAACGGATGAGCCACCTTCAGGTGGTCGCCATACTGCAGGGTTCCCATCAAGCAGCTTTCAAGCGGCAGGTCCAGGGCGGTACGCAGCTGATCACAGTGGATTCGAGAGACTCACGATCTGGTGCGACCACGACCCGGAGTCTGAAAAAATGTGGACCCGCCTTCTCAAGCTTCGACGGAGCCCATCTGCCGCGCGCTCTTGACACGAACCCCTGAGGGCGTTAACTGATGTGCACTACAGATACAACAAAAGGCTATATACGTGCAGAGATAGTCTTGCGCTCTTCAATCTGACCTGGGTTGGCCGAGCCGCCCGAAGCGGGCTGGTCGGGCACGGCTCACGACCTCTTCTACCCCTCCCGGGGGGGCTCCCCCCACCTCAGAACACCTCAGCAGCACCCGTCGGAGTCGGCCCCACGCGACTCGTCGCGACACCATCCTCGAAGTGCCCATATGAATCGTCACCTGAACCATCATCCCGTACCACCAGATCCGGGAGGCGGCATGGTCGACTGGCCTGTACAGCGCAGGGGAGGGTGCACGTGGGCCCGGCGGAGTGGGCTGATACTAGGTGGGGTTTTGTGCGCGGCGCCGGTGTCGAGTGTGGCCGCGATGACTCCGGTCTATGGCGGCGTCGAATCCGCGGCCACCTCTCTCCCCGGAGACCGGGACCGCACTGGGTACGAGGCGTACGTCGCGGCGAGAGGCGGTGTTCTGTCGGTGTCCTTCCGCTCTACTCTCGCCGCCCATAGGGCCGCCGGCATCCCTGCCTTCGCGAGAAAGTATGGCCTGGCATGTTCGGCGTGTCACACCGCCTGGCCCGAGCTCAGCTCCTTCGGCCAGAGGTTCAAGGACAATGGCTATCAGCTCGGCAACGACCGCGATTCTCCCATCTGGGTCAACCCCTCTTACATCCCCTTCGCGGTTCGCACCACTCCTCAGTGGCGACTGGAGCGGACTACGCATCAGCTGGTGGACGCCGTGCCGGGGGATCCCGAAAGCGGGACGGTGGAGCGGACCATCACGCAGTCGGGTTTCGACATTTCCGGCGCGGACCTCCTGATGATGGGGACGCTCTACAAGGACATCACGTTCGGATTCGTGCCCACGGTCGCGGACGGCGAGGGGGTTGGGATCGAGGCTGCGTTCGTGCGCTTCGACAATTTGGCCAAGACACCGTGGGTCAACCTGAAGTTCGGCAAATTCGAGCTGGACAACATGCTCTCCGAAAAGCGGTCGGTCATGCTCTCCAGCAACGGCACCTTCTACCAGAGCTACCACTTTGTGCCGGTGGGGGACGCAACCGACTTCGGGTTGGGGGATAACCAGATCGGCGCGGAGTGGCTGGGTCATTCGGTGAACAGCTACACGCGGGTGAGCGTCGCAGTCCTGGCCGGAAGCGACGGTGTGCCGGGCCTCCCCTCGGGCAAGAGCTACGACGGAACGTTCACCGTGAGTCAGGCCTTCGATGCCGGCCGGCTCGGTGTGGAGCGGATCGGCCTCTACGGCTACGCGGGCCGGCGGCCCACGGTCTTCGAGACGAGCGGAGGCGAACCCATTCCCGGCACCGGCACCAATAACAAGTCGTTCTATCGGATCGGTGCGGTGGGCGACTTCTTCCTGGGGAAGCTTGAATTTCTCCCGCTGGTCATGCATGGCTCCGACGACAAGGATCTGGCGGGCGGGACCCAGAATGCCACGTGGAACAGCGCGCTGCTCGAGACCCACTACTACATCAGTCCCCAACTGATCCTCACCCAGCGTAACGAGATCATCCGGATGTCCCGCCAGGCGCTGCCTTCCACCCCCAAGACCCTCGGCGACATCGATGCGTTCACGTTCGGCTATCGCTGGTATCCGATCATGTTCAGCCGGGCCGGGCTGGCCATGCTCGGCGAGCTTTCGTTCACCAAGACGATCGGCACCATCCCGCTGAGCGGGGACGGGGTGGGGCTCGACCCCCTCTCGTCCGACACTCCGGTCCATAGCACCAGCGCGCTCTTGGCACTCGACTTCGACTTCTGAGAGGAGCCCTCCGTGAGGATGAGAACTCCATCGGCGGTGTTTGCGTCAAGCCTGGGCCTTCTCGTGGTCGCGTCCGGGGCGACACGCCTCGTGGCACAGGAGACCCAGGTAGGCTCGCTGCATGGCAACGCCGCGGCGGGCAAGCAGGACTATCGCCGCTACTGCGTCGGCTGTCACGGTCAGGCCGGCGACGGGAACGGGGAGAACGCGCAGTGGATCGAGCCCAAGCCACGGGATTTCACCGCCGCCGTCTTCAAATGCCGGTCGACCCCGACTGGAACCCTCCCGACCGACGAGGACCTGTACCATTCAGTCTCGCGCGGATTCGTGACCTCCAACATGCCGTCCTGGCTGCCCCTCACCCGGCAAACACGGGTGGACCTCGTGGCCTACGTCAAGACGTTCTCTCCGCGGTGGCAAGTGCAGAAAGCCGGCACGCCAATAGCCGTTCCGCCGGAAACACCCGCGACCGTGAAGAGCGTCCTCCACGGACGAGAATTATTCCAGAAGCTGGAGTGCTGGAAGTGCCACGGGCCCGCAGGTCACGGCGACGGTCCCTCGGCCTCCACGCTCACCGACAGCAAGGACAACCCGATTCGGCCGTACAATTTCGCCAGTGGCTCTCGCTTCAAATGCGGGGCGACCAACCAGGACCTCTACCGCATCTTCATGACCGGTGTGGACGGGACCCCGATGCCTTCCTTTTCCGACAATATCCAGCCGGGAGATGCTTGGGATCTGGTGCATTTTCTCCGGACTCTGCAACCGCCCCCGTCGCCCGAGGTCGCGGTCTGGCAGGCTTGGCTCCCAGAGCACGCCAAGGAGCTCAAGCCGATCGGCCAGGACCAGGGCGAGCCGTAATTCCACCTGCTCCCACTTCGAGAAACGACCAATCGATGCCTACCAAATATCTCTCCTCGCTCGGCCTGGTGCTGGTGGCCACTTCTGCAGTGGGGACGCCGGCCCACCCGGCAAAGAGCTCCGGCACCATCAGCGGCGCCGTGACTTTTACCGGCACGCCGCCGAAGATGCGGCCGATCGACATGGCGAAAGAACCCTCCTGCGCCAGCCAGCACTCGACTCCTGTGAAGACTGAGAGCGTCGTGACCGGTCCCGGAAACACCGTCCAGTGGGTTGTGGTGTACATCTCCGCCGGTGATCAGGCGTCATCGGCACCCACCGGATCGATGCGCTACGACCAGAAGGGGTGCGAATACCTCCCGCACGTCGCGGCCTTTCAGGTGAGCCAGCCGCTGGAGATCTATAACAACGACAAGACCTCACACAACATCCACCCGCTCGCGAGGGTGAACCCCGAGTGGAACAAGTCCCAGCCGCCCGGCGCGCCCCCCATCAAGGCCACCTATGACAAGCCCGAATTCATTGCCGTAAAGTGCAACGTCCATCCCTGGATGCACGGCTATTTCGCGGTGCTGAGCACCTCGCACTACGCGACGACGGGCAACGATGGGACGTTCAGTCTCAAGGGGCTGGCGCCGGGCAAGTACACCGTGACGGCGTGGCATGAGCGGTTCGGCACCCAGAGCCAGGTGGTGACCGTGGCCGACGGCAAGGCCGCCACTGCCGATTTCGTGTTCAAGGCGCTCCCATACTGAGTTTCGGTCGCGGCCAGCGGAGGCAAAGTACTGTGGGCAAACTGTTCGCCGTTATCGTGGCGGTAATCACCATCATCTCGACCGCCATTTTCATCTCGCGCGTCTGGTGGCTTCCCGCCGACGTCTCGGTGCTTGGCGTGGGCATCGACCGTCAGATGTCGGAGACCATGATCTCCGCGGGCGTGCTGTTCGTCCTCTCCCAATTGGTCCTGGCCGTTTTCGTGTGGCAGTATGGTGAGACGGGAGATGGTCGGCCGATCAAGATTTTTCCGGGCGGGGCCACGCCGATGGTTCTGATCGCCACCATTCTGGTTGGCGCCGAGATCCTGGTGCTGACGCTGGTGGGGACCAAGATCTGGGCCGGGATCTTCCTCACGGCTCCCGATCCGAAGGCCCTCCAGATCGACGTCCAGGCTGAACAGTTCGCCTACTATTTCCGGTACCCCGGGTTGGATAAAACATTCGGCGCGGTGCACCCGGAGCTGATCGACGACGGCAACAACAACTTCTTCGGTCTCGATCCGGCGAACGACACCACGGCGCGGGACGACATCGTCTCCGCCTCGCTTGTCGTGCCGGTCGACAAGCCAGTTCTTCTCACCCTGCATGCCAAGGACGTAGGGCATGCGTTCTACGTGCCCGAGCTGCGGATCCAGCAGGATTTCGTCCCCGGGCTGGTCATTCCCCTCCACTTCACTGCGACCCAGGTCGTCAAGAAGGAGATCGTGTGCACTCAGCTCTGCGGGCTGGGCCACTACAACATGCGGGCCTATATGGAGGTGATGCCTGAGAATCAATTCAAGCGTTGGATGGAGGACCAGGCGGCACAGCAGTAGATCGGCGTACGCTCGTCGAGCGAGTATCCGCCAGGCGGTCGCTTTCCCCCTGAAAGGCCATGTACATGCATGATACTCCGGCGCCACTCGTCGCCGATCGACGAGAAACCTCCGGGCACGCTGCCCATCCGGCGCACGCGCCCCCGGAGGGATTTCTCCGGAAGTATGTCTTCAGCCTCGATCACAAAGTCATCGGGAAACAGTACCTCGATCTCGCGCTGATCGCGGTGGTGACCGGGATGGTCCTGTCCTGGCTGATGCGCTTCCATCTGGCCTTTCCCACCACCTCCATCCCCGGGCTCGACAAGCTGGCGCCTAACGGGGCGTCGGGCGGGGTCATGACTCCGGAGCTTTACCTCTCCCTCATGACGATGCATGGCACGATCATGGTGTTCTTCGTGCTGACCACCGCCCCTTTTGCCGGCTTCGGCAACTTCGTCCTGCCCATCCAGGTGGGGGCGGAAGACATGGCGTTCCCGCGCTTCAACATGATGTCCTTCTGGGTGACTTTCCTGGCATTCCTGGTGCTGATCGCCGCGTTCTTCGTGCCGGAGGGGCCACCCTTGTCAGGGTGGACGGCCTATGCCCCGCTCAGCGCCCTGGGCAAGGATGCTGGTCCCGGGCAGGGCACCGGCCAGACGCTCTGGGCGGTCTCGATCGCTCTCTTCTGCATCGGCCAGCTGCTCGGCGCCCTCAACTTCATCGCGACCACGCTCGACCTCCGCACCAAGGGCATGACGCTTTCTCGCATGCCATTCTCCACCTGGGCCTGGTTCATCACCTCGGTGATGGGCCTCATCGCGTTTTCGGTGCTGCTGCCGGCATGTGTCCTGCTCCTCCTCGACCGCGTGGCAGGGACGAGCTTCTTCATTCCGGGCGGGCTGGTCGTCAGCGACCGGTTGCAGCCTCACTCCGGCGGTTCCCCGCTCCTCTGGCAGCATCTGTTCTGGTTCTTCGGACACCCTGAGGTATACATCGCCATCCTGCCGGGATTCGGGATCATCTCCCACATCCTCCCGGTCTTCGCGCGGAAACCCTTGCTCGGACCCAGGGTCCTGATTGCGTGCCTGATCGCAATCGGCTTCCTGAGTTACACGGTGTGGGGCCACCATATGTTCCTTAGCGGGATGAACCCGCTCTCCGCAACGCTGTTCTCGGTGCCTACGCTCATCATCACCATTCCTGCCACGATCGTAACGCTCCTCTGGATCGGCACTCTCTACGGCGCCCGGATACGCTTCACCTCCGCGGCGCTGTTTTGCCTCGGCTTCATTTCGGTGTTCGTGACCGGTGGCATCAGCGGCTTCTTCCTGGCCCAGCCATCCATCGATACCTACCTCCACGGCACCTATTTCGTCGTTGGGCACTTCCATTTCGTGATGGGTGTTGCGGCCATGTTCGGCATCTTCGCCGGCGTGTACTTCTGGTTTCCGAAGATGTACGGCCGGATGATGAATGAGACCCTGGGCAAGGTGCACTTTACCCTGACGCTCATCGGCGTCTACTGCACCTTCATGCCGATGCATTACCTGGGTCTCGCCGGCAATGTGCGCCGGTACTCCGCGTTCACGGACGACTACATGAAGGGGTCGCTGCCCCTGCATCGTTTCATCACCATGGCGGCCCTGTTTACCGGTGCCGTCCAGCTCATCTTTTTCTACAACCTGATCTGGAGCCGGCTGCGCGGGGCAAAGGCTCCCGACAATCCGTGGCAGGCGACGTCCCTCGAGTGGTCCACCAGCTCGCCACCGCCTTTCGACAATTTCGGCGGGCACCACCCGGTGGTGTCTTACGGCCCCAATGAGTACGGAGTGCCGGGGCCGGCCGGCGACTACGTGATGCAGGCCCCCTCCACGCGGCCTGCGACAACCTGACGTGGATTCCCTGAAGGTGGCGTCGCCTGGCTCGCCGGCGCGAACCGGCGTGTGGATCGGCATCGCGGCCATCACGATGTCCTTTGCGGCCTACACGAGTGCGCTCGTCGTGCGGCAGGGGGCTGCGCCCGATTGGCGACACTTCCGGCTGCCCCCGATTCTCTACCTCAACACGACGGTGCTGCTGGTGAGCAGTGGCACTCTTGAAATGGGGCGCAGGCGGATCCGGCGAGAAGCCGCATGGGGCACCGGCATGCCATCCCAGGGAGTCCTCTGGCTCTCCCTGACGCTGGGGCTTGGGTTGTTGTTCATCGCGGGACAGGTTCTTGCTTGGCGAGATCTGTCCGCGCAGGGTCTCTTCCTTGCCACCAATCCCAGCAGCGCGTTCTTCTACGTCCTCACCGCCCTCCACGCGCTCCATCTGCTTGGTGGGGTCGCGGCGCTGGGATACAGCATGCACCGCCTTCATGCCTCCGCGGCGAGGACACCATCTGCGGCGCTCGATGCCGCCTCGCTCTACTGGCACTTCATGGGGGTTCTCTGGCTCTATCTCCTGGCGGTCCTGGCACTGCGGCTGTGAACAGATGGAGGTGATGTGAGCGAACCCGAGACGGCCCTGGCGATGGGACATGGCGCGGTACTGGAGGAATCCCCCTTCGGTATCGAGTCCAGGAAGCTGGCGATGTGGCTGTTCATCGTCGCCGACGCCGCCACCTTCGGCGTGCTCCTGTTCGGCTACGGCTACCTGCGGGTGGGAAGCCCGAACTGGATCAGGCCGTTCGCGTTCTTCCCGACCATCCTCAACGGAATGGTCATGACTGCAGTCCTGCTGACCAGCAGCCTCACAATGCTGGCCGCCGTCCGGGCCGCCCAGGTTGGGGGCGCGCGGCGGAGCGCGTGTGTCCGGTGGCTTGCGGTCACGGCGGTTCTCGGGACTGTCTTCGCGTCGCTTCACCTGCGCGAGTGGTTCGGCCTGTTCGCCGAAGGATGGAGCCCGTCGGCCAATCCGATGGGGGGGTCCCTCCTCTTTGGCGGGACCTTCTTCGGCATCACCGGCCTGCACCTCCTGCACGTGATCAGCGGGGTGATCGCCATCTCGATCATCGCCCTCGCCGTCCGGCGCGGGCGCCTGGAGTCCGGCCACGTGGAAACTCTGGGCCTGTACTGGCACTTCGTCGATCTGGTGTGGATGTTCGTCTTTCCCCTCCTCTACCTCATGAACGCCCGCTGAGGCGTTCTCGGTGAACAGCCAAGACATGGCAGCGACGAAATCGACGCCCGGCCCAGGCATGCGGTTGTATGTGGGAGTATGGATCGGCCTGCTACTGATCGTGGCCATCGAGGTGGCGCTGACCTATGCCCATCTGCCCGTGGGCACGCTCCTCGCCGCGCTGCTCACGCTCGCGATCATCGAGGCCGCACTCGGCGTGATGATCTTCATGCACCTCAGGTACGAGCGCCGCGTTCTCTTCTGGAGTCTGATACCGGGACTGATCTTCGTGCTGCTCATGATGAATCAGCTGTGGTCCGACGCGTACCGTCTCCTTTCCCTCCACCACTGACCGATGCGTCACGAGTCACGATGACCACGATGCCGATGTCCGTCCATGCCATGCTGAGCGGCATGGTGATCATGGTGGTGCCGGCATTCTTCGTCTGCGTCGGCATCACGATGATGGCGTACCGCCGGCGGGACAAGTCCGCAGGCGAGTGATCGCCGATGGCCAGGACGGGACCCGATCGAAGAGCTTGGTCGTTACACGGCTGCAGCGCTGCAGCTTGGAGACGGGCGACGAGCCGCGAGAGCAGGGGGCCCATTGACAATCATGTTATGACATGTAATCTCCCCTCATGTCATCCCGACTCCAGGCCGAGATCAAGCAGACGAAGCCTTTCCCGAGCCGGAGCAGCGAGGCGCTGCTGAGCGTGCTGCGGACCGCGGCCCGGCTCGAGCATCACCTGAACGAAGCCCTCCGGCCGTGCGGGATCACCGCGCTACAGTACAACGTGCTGCGAATCCTGCGGGGCGCCGGGCCCAGCGGGTGGTGCGGACGCGAGATCTCGGAGCGATTGGTCTCGAAGGTGCCCGACGTGTCGCGCCTGCTCGACCGCATGGAGAGCATGCAGCTCATCCGCCGTGAGCGCGATGCCACCGATCGCCGGCACGTCACGGCCCGCATCACGTCCAAAGGCTTGCGCGTGCTGGAAGAGGCTACCTCCACGCTGGAACCGACCGACCGGCGCTTCGACCATCTCGAAGCCGAGCGGCTGCAGCACGTCATCGACGGGCTGGCGGACATCCGGGCCGCGCTGTGACTTCTTGGGCGGGAACATATGTTATAACGTACGTGTTGTAACATGCATTGACGAAGTCCTTCTTCTTCACTGAGGTTTCTCTGTCGACCACGACTTACATCACTGACGCCGCGACCCTGGCCACGGGTCTGCTGCTCGCGCGCCTGATCTTCGGCGCGCTCATGGTAGCGCACGGCGGCCAGAAGCTGTTCGGCTGGCTCGGCGGCTATGGGATCGCCGGCACGGCCGGCTTCTTCGAGCAGCTGGGCTTCCGTCCCGGCCGGCTGTTCGTCATCACCTCGTCCCTTGCCGAGGTGCTGAGCGGCATCCTGATCGCGCTGGGTCTGTTCGGCCCGGTGGGACCGGCACTACTGCTTGCGGTCATGATCGTGGCCGCGGTCAGCGTACACTGGGGGCACGGCCTCTTCGCGGGGACGAACGGCATCGAGTTGCCACTGCTGTACGCGGCCGGCGCCGTCGCACTCGCGTTCACCGGCCCCGGACCGTTCTCACTCGACGCGGTGCTGGGTATCGACCATATCTGGACGCCCGCAATCAAAGTGGCAGCCCTCGCCGTCGGTGCGGCTGGTGGGATAGCAAACCTGCTGGCCCGCCGCCCCGCTGGCGTAACAGTCACCGCGTAAAGGATTGGGCTAGGCCACAATGCCGATCGGCATCGATAGCTTCGCGGCGGCGTTCGACGACGCTAGCCTTGCGGTCAGCGCGTCGGACCGGCTGCGCAACCTGGTCGAACAGATCGAACACGCCGATCAGGTCGGTCTCGACTCCTTCGGAGTGGGGGAACACCACCGTCGGGAGTTTCTCGACTCCGCTCCCCCGGTCATTCTCGGCGCGGCCGCGGCACGGACCCACCGCATACGTCTCACGAGTGCCGTCACGGTCCTGAGCGCGGCCGACCCGGTGCGGGTGTTTCAGGAGTTCGCCACCCTCGATCTCCTGTCGCAAGGCCGGGCGGAGATGATCGTGGGCCGGGGTTCGTTCATCGAGGCTTTTCCGCTGTTCGGGCTCCGGCTGGAAGATTACGACTCGCTCTTTGCCGAGAAGCTCGACTTGCTCCTGAAGATCCGTGAGAATGAGCAGGTCTACTGGTCAGGCAAGCATAGGGCACCCCTGACAGGGCAGGCCGTTTACCCGAGGCCGGTACAGAACCCGTTGCCGATATGGCTGGGGGTGGGCGGCACTCCGAATTCGTTCGCTCGCGCCGGCGCGCTGGGACTTCCTTTGATGGTGGCCATCATCGGCGGCGAGCCCCGGCGCTTCCGGCCGCTCGTCGATCTCTACCGCGATACCGGGAGGCGAGCGGGGTACTCACCCGATCGCTTGAAGGTCGGGGTACACGCCTTGGGCTATGTCGCCGCGACGTCGCGTCAGGCCGCCGATGACTTCTTTCCAGGCTACGCCCGTGCGTTCACCGATATCGGGAAGGAGCGCGGATGGTCGCCGATCACCCGCGCCCAGTTCGACGCTCAGCTCAAGCCGGATGGCGCCCTGCTGGTCGGTAGCGCCGAAGAAGTGGTCGAGAAGATCGGCCGATACAATGAGGCGCTGGGCGGTATCTCTCGCATTACCTTCATGATGAACGCCGCCTCATTGCCGCACGAGAAGCTCATGCAAGCCATCGAAGCGATCGGCACCCGCGTCGCACCCGCCCTGAGCCAAGGACTCTTAGACGAATCCAACGTCCACAAGATAGCGGGCGGGCGAGCGGGCTGAGGTGCAGAAGCGACTGGCCAGTCACCTCGAGGCGCCTCATCTTGAAGCACTCAAGGAGGAGGTCGTTGCCGAGGAAATGCCGGTTGCTCGGCGCCGTCACGGCCCGCAGTCGCTTCTCCTCGGAATGGTGGCTTCCAGCGCCGCGGTCACGAAGCGGCCGAGTCCCTCGAGGACGACGCGGGTCTGCAGCCCGGCGAGCGGTGTTTTCAAATCGGCGCCGACCTCCCTGCCATCGACGTTCATGCTGAAGCGGACCGACGGGCCAGTCTCGGACGCGAGCGTCAGGAAGGATTCAGGGGCGCCGCGAGGCGCAAGCCGAAACACCAGGGTGGGGGGACGACAGCCCAGTCGGTCTTCGACTCTCGTCGGATACCCCTCGACCGAGAGCCGCTTCGACCACTCTCTGAGCAGCGGCAAGGCCACTTCGCGCAGCGGCTGCGAGCGCCCTCTGAAGAGGTCTGCCAGGGAGGCGCTCCCCTCGTCGGTCTGGAATCGGTACTCCTTGTCGACCCCAACCCACGGCAGCTCCTGCCGCCGCCGCGCCAGCTCGTCGCCGCGCCGCGTTAGCTCCTTCTCAGCCTCGAGCAGCTCGAGCCGGGCTGCAAGCCACTCTTCACGTGTCCCCGTCAGGTGCTTCGTCATTGCTCTTCTCTCCTTCTTTCGGGTGTCCTGCTCGTGTAATATTCCACCGTTCGGTTGATTAAGCATATTCAACCAAACGGTTGAACACAACCCATCGCCCTCTGGCGCAGCCCATGTTGGACCAAGTCTATGACGCTATCGCAGATCCGACCCGCCGCGCGATCCTGGGTATCCTGGCGGAGGGAGAGGTCAACGTCGGGAATCTGGCGGAACGCTTCCCCATTTCGCTCAACGGGGTCTCCAAGCACGTGAAGGTCTTGGAGCGGGCCGGACTGATCGAGCGCACCGTCCAGGGCCGAGAGCACCGGCTCCGCCTCAACGCGGAGCCGTTACGGGAAGCATCGATGTGGTTGGAGCACTACCGCACGTTCTGGGACACCCAGCTGGCGGCGTTGGAGGCGTTCCTTCTGAAGAAGCAACGTGGCGCCGGGTCGGAGCAGGCAGAACATCCTCGGGAGGATGGTCGATGACCGTGACCGATGAAGCGGCGCCGGTTCTGATGGTGCGGCGGCAGATGGCGGTGCCGCGGGAGCGGGTGTTCGAGGCGTGGCTCGATTCGGAGAGCCTGGCGCACTGGATGCGGCCGGACAACTTCACCCACGCCACCGTCACCGTCGATCCTCGGGTCGGCGGCGGATTCCGGATCGTGATGGAGGGGCGGACGGACGGCGGCGACTACGAGCACCGCGGCGAGTACCTGGCGATCGAGCCGCCGTCGTTGCTGTCGTTCACCTGGATCTCCAAGGCGACAGACCACAAGCCGACGGTCATCACCATCGAGTTTCACGAGCGGGGCACGGGGACCGAGCTGGTCCTCACTCACCGGCGCTTGGCGCCGAAGGCGGTCGAAGCGCATCGGAAGGGGTGGACCGACATCGTGCGCTTGCTCGACGAGGCGTTGGCGCGGGGTTAGCCGAAGAAGCCCGCACTACCCAGTTTGATTTGCGGATACGTTCGACGGTTGTGGTCGTTGCAGATGTCCGCGAGAGCTTCAAATTCGGCCACCGCGCCGGCAGGGATGCATCATTTCTCGATCGCCAAAAGACGGACCCTGGTGGCGGTGACGTTCGAGGGTCCGTACACGATCACCTACGTTCGCGCCGAGGATGCCCCACAGCCACGGGTGTTTCCCAACGGCTACTGAGGGGTCCTGTCCTGATGAGCACACCCTGGAATCGCAATCGGCTCACCGAGCGGCTCGGCATCGAGTATCCCATCGTGCAGGGCCCGCTCGGGGGCCTCTCCTCCCAGCGACTCGCCGCCGCGGTCTCCAACTTCGGCGGGCTCGGCTCGTTCGGTGCGCACAGTCTCACCCCACCCGCGATTGCGGAGGTCGTCGAGCAGATCCGCGGTCTCACGTCGAAGCCGTTCGCGATGAACCTGTGGGTGTCGATGGAAGACGATGGCGCCGGTGGGTCCGACCAGGCCGCGTTCGCCCGGAGTTTGACGGCGATCCTTCCCCACCTCGAGGCCCTGCACGTTCCCCGGCCCGAGTACTCGCCCTACCGGCCGGCGCGCTTCGAGGACCAGGCCCGCGTGCTGCTCGACGCGAAAGTGCCGGTGATGAGCTTCATCTTCGGTGTTCCGCCCGCCGACGTCCTGCAGGAGTGCCGCAAGCTGGGCATCGTCACGATCGGCACGGCGACGACACCCGACGAGGCGGCTGCGCTCGAGCAGGCGGGCGTGGATGCTATCGCCGCGTCCGGTTTCGAGTCGGGCGGCCACCGCGGCTCGTTCCTCCGCGCCGCCGAGGACTCGCTGATGGGAACGATGTCGCTGGTACCGCAGGTGGTGGACCGGGTCGCGCTCCCTGTAATCGCCGCTGGTGGTATCGGGGACGCGCGCGGAGTGGTCGCGGCGCTGGCACTCGGCGCGGAAGGCGTGCAGATGGGAACGGCGTTCCTGGTCACCGAGGAGTCCGGCGCCAACCGGCTCCATCGCGAGGCGTTGCTGAGCAGTAGTGCCGGTCACACTGGATTGACGAGAGGCTTCAGCGGGAGACTGGCCCGCGGCATCCACAACCGGCTGATGGAAGACCTGAATCGCGAGAGCACCGAGGTGCTGCCGTATCCCCTGCAGCGGGCCCTCGTCAAGAACCTCGCCGTTCCGGCCGACGCCGCGGGCCGGGCCGATCTGGTGCCGCTCTGGGCGGGACAGAGCGCGCCGCTGTCCACTCGGACCGACGTAAGCGAGCTTCTCGCTTCGCTGGTCGAGGAGGTGTCGGCCATCGCCGGACCGGTGGCCGGCTGGAGCGCCCGACGTCGCGCGTACTGATTCCGCAACGAAGGAGGACTTGGAGGGAGGACTTGATGGATATAACACCGCCGAGCCGCACCTGATCGGGCGCGGGCCCGGCGACGTATCGTGCGTTCGACTGTTGAGAGTCCCTCAGACGGCGGCGCCCACCTCCATGCCGGCCTGCGCGAGCGCGCGCCGGATGCCGGCGGTGTGGTAGTAGCTGTGCCGCACCGCGTGATCCTCGAGAAAGAACTGGCACGTGAGCGGCGCGTCGGCGTTGAGCGAGACCGGCGCGGCGCGGTCGAGCTGCGCGTCCTGCAGCCCGCGGATGGCAGCCGAGGCGATCTCGCTGTTCCGACGAAGCAGCTCGATCGCTTCCTCCCGCGTGGTGTCGGCGTGCTCGCGCGCATGGGTGGCGTTGATCTCGTGCACGGCATCCCAGGTCACTCCGGCGATGGCCTCTCCCTCGGCGAGACCGAGGGCGAGCTGGATCTCGAGCGGATACATCGTGGCGACATGGTGGACGACGACGCCGACCGTGCGTCCGTCGCCGGGCAGGCGCGTCCGCCATTCGGCGTCGGTGAGTGAGGCGGCCAGGGCGGCGAGATCGTTGGCACCCTGTTCCAGGCGGTCGGCGAGAGCATCGGTACGGCGGGTCATGGTGTTCTCCGGGCTGTGAGGTCGAAGCGGCCGTCGTGGCGCGCGATGTCAAACTGCCATGCCGGCGCCGCCGCACCAATGATCGAGCGTCCGGAATTCCTGCTCGCGCTAGGTCTCCCCCCCCACCGGCTCTTACAAGCCCAAGCGTCGCGCCTCGCGCCATGCGCCGGGTGACAGGCCTGTCGCCCGCTTGAACGCGCGGCTGAACGCGGCCTCCGACTCGAATCCCACCTCCGCCGCGATGGCGGCGAGCTTGTCGGTGCTGCCTGTCAGACGGTTTGCCGCCACCTGCATGCGCCACTGCGCGAGATACTGCATCGGCGGCGGGCCGACGAGCTCGGTGAACCGCTGCGCCACGTTCGAGCGGGACGAGGCGACTTCGCGGGCGAGCTCGTCGAGCGTCCACGGGTGGCCAGGCCGGGCGTGCAGCACGGCGAGCACGCGGCCGACGATTTCGTCGCGGAGGCCAGCGAGCCAACCATTCTGG
>JBBRGF010000014.1:0-29655 GCA_038240975.1 Gemmatimonadales bacterium | reverse complement strand
AACGAGGGTGGGTCAGGCGGGCCCCCCTGCCGAGGACGCATCTGGAAATGTCGCCGGTGGGCACTCGGCGCGGGAGGTGTCAACCCCGCGCAGGCCGGATGTCACGGTTTGGGCCCGCAACTACTAGCCGTTGAGCTCGCTGGACATCATTCCGTCTATCAAGCAGAATTTCCTCGCGCTTGAGCGTTGCGATGATGTACTTCCTCAGCTCCGGTTCGCCTAGCTCCTGCCAACCTCGTTCAATCCCTCCGGTGTCCCGCGCGTCCAGGAAAGGCGCTGCCAGGCGGACGCGGGAGAGCCAGATGCGTTCTTTTCGGTGATGGCCCGTGACGCGGTCGAATCTCTCGAATGCTTTGGGAGCGAGCTGTTGCATCTGAGCCAATAGCCGATCGATCCGCTCACGTCGCAGCGCGGCGAGCGCGGCCTCGATCCTACCTCCGTTCGGATCTCCCGCGAGTGCGGCCGTCACGCGTCGAACCCAACTACTGTGCCCATCAATGAAACCCTGGGCGACGGGCGAAACGACGGCGTCGAACAAGCGCGAGCGGTCGTCTTTGGGAACGAACAGGAGAAGCCAGTCGAAGGTCGACGGCTTCAGCTGCCCGGTTTTGCCGTTTCTGAGTCGCCACGCGGTCGCATAGTCCAAGGGCTCGTATCGCCGGCGGGCATCCTTCCCGGTCGCCTTCGGGCGGCGTCTCGCCCGCCGCTGGACCTCCTGATTGGTCGCGGCCCAGCCGGCGCGTAGGCTCCCCCCAAACCGCTCCTCGATAGCCTCTGCCATGACTTCGGCCAGGAGGCTGCGATCCATGACAATGAAGCGTCCCGCCAGACCGTTGTGCATGAGAGGCCCATTTCGAGGCGTTGCGGCGCATAACGGGAGTGCTCCAATATATAGCGCGCCGAATCGCTACGATAGAACCAGAGCTTGGAGGTGTTCGCATGGACCACTCGACCAGCGCCAAGAACGACACAATCGGCCTCGCCCAATGCGCGGTTGAGCTCAAGATCCCCTATCAGGACGCGCACCGCCTCCTGCTCGTGGGGCGCCTGTCCGGAGTCAAGCGCGGTGGCCGCTGGGCGTGTTCAAGGGAGTCGCTCGACCGCCTCATCCGCGAGCGTGAAGGCACCCCGGTCGCCGAGGCCGCAACGTGACCGCCGCGCCTCAGGGGGTGGGCCCTGGCGACGGGCCCGACTCCGCGCCCCTTTGCTCCAGTAGGCCGAGAAAGGGCCACAGTCCCGGGATTGCGCCCGGGATTTCGGCACCTGTCGAGATTGGCGAGCTCCGCCCTTCGCCGCGGGGTGGGCTGCTTCTCTACGGCAGCCGGCCCGGCCAGATCAAGGGCGCCGGCCGCCCATCGAACGCCTTTAGGCAGCTGATGCGCGAGCTCGTGGACCAGCCTGAGACTTGGGAGTTGCTGTCTAAGATCCTCCGGGGAGAGTCATTCACGTTCAAGGGCGCCCAGTGCCTCGTGGACGGCCGCTTGTTCCTCGACACCCACCGCTATGTCACCGAGCGGGCTTACGGCCGGGTGGCGAGCGAGGCCACGTCTCCGGACCGAAAAAAGACACTGCTCATCCGGTTCGTCCGCGAGGGCCAGCCGGCATGACCGCCGCTTGGACGTTCAGGCATTGGTGATCGGCTTGAGGTTGCGGAAGGTGCAGCATCGGTCTTTGGACACCGTTAT
The DNA here is from genome assembly GCA_038240975.1 of Gemmatimonadales bacterium. Classification (GTDB taxonomy): domain Bacteria; phylum Gemmatimonadota; class Gemmatimonadetes; order Gemmatimonadales; family GWC2-71-9; genus CAVVWJ01. The sequence goes on along the minus strand of JBBRGF010000014.1, from coordinate 27,970 downwards.
GCCGAGCCGGCGCCAGCAGCGTCGGCGAAATAACGGGACGACGATGGCAGCCGGAGTTCTGTGGCCAGACTCTCCGGTCCGGGTTGGAGGAACCCGCATGGTAGCGGGGGGCTCCAACCCACAGCGAGGCACGGTGGCGCGGCCTTGCTGGAAAAGTCGCATGGGGTTGGGCGCCCGTGCATCCAGAGTGGCCATGGGTGACGCCTCACGGCGTCTCAAGCTCCGGTCGAGCCACTCCGACCAGGCCTGCCGACCCTGCGGGCCTCGCATCTGCCGTCGCGCCGTCGTCTCATCGTCTGCTGGCTTCTCGGTCTTTCAGCCGGGATTCTAGGCTAACCCATGGGGAAGGCCGCCCGTTTACCCAGGAAGGATGTTCCCCAAGAGTCTACGGAGAATGGGGACCATGGAGGAACATCGCGGATCATCGCGGAAGATGGGAGCAATGGGCGACCACATTCCAGGCCAGCGCATGATTCGTTAGCTGCTATCGCCGAAGTCCGACGCCGGCTGTTGGCCGGTGATCCGAATGGGTTGGTTAGCCTGCGCTGGGTGTTAGCGCTGCTCGATGGTGATCAGGCACGGAGCAGTCAGGGAACCGCGCCCCAAGTGGCAAACGGGGTGCCCGAAATCGGGGAAGCGAATGAGCTGCTCACCGTCCCTCAGGTTGCAGCTCGATTGGGCCTCAGCGAAAAGGCCATCTATGGCCGCGCTAAGAAGTGGTCGTTTGCCGTAAAGCTGAGCCACAGGGTGCTGCGGTTCTACCGCGTCGGATTGGAGCAATGGGTGGCTGACAGGGCGTTAGGCAATAATAGGAATGACCAGGGATGACCAGCCACCGGGACGCGCTTCGGGTACTAGCGGACGCACTGCCTGCTGGCGCAGCAGTGCCGGTTCCACGAGAGTGGCTGCTCGAGCTGCTTGACGGTGCCGTCGCGAGCGACTTGGCGCCGCCGGCACTGGCAGATCTCACCTGCAGAGAGGTCGCGGGTCTGTTGAGCCGATCGGACTCGACGGTGCGGGGATGGCTGGATGCCGGCGTGTTAGAGGGTTACCGTATGCGAGGGCGCGAATGGCGTATCCCGCGCGCGGCTCTCGCTCGGTTTCAAGAGACAGAAGCGAATCGGCGCCCAGAGCGTTCGCCCAGCTCCACACGGCGCGGAAAGCCTGCCGACCTCAGCGCCTGGCGTCACGCCTCGTAGACGTGAGCTCACTATGACCCCACGAAAGCGGAAGTCTCGCGTGTACTGGCGCGACCAGGGCGGGGCACGGCGCGCCTGGTTCGATGGCCGCGACTATCGCGAAGTCGGCGGCCGTCTCGAGCCGCTCATGGCTCCGGGCGAGCGATTCGCGACGACCGATCCCGATGTCGCCACCCGGCTCGCGGCCCAGCGGCTCGACGAGCTGGAGGCTGCCCGGCGGCGCCGCGCTTTCCACGGCGGAAGGGCGGTGGAAACTCAGCTCGGCGCCTTCGCTCGACTGCACCTCATTGCCAAGAAAAAGAGTGCGAAGGTCAGTGATACCTGGCTCGCGTCCGCGGAACTGTTCCTCCAGCGCGCGGTCGCCTTCTTTGGTAATGAGCGTGAGCTCGACACAATCCGCGTGAGCGACGTGCGCGCCTGGATCGCTCATCTCGAGGCCCTGGTGACAACAGCGAATCGCCGCCTGGGTCCGGGCACAATCCGCCATCACCTGAACACGCTCTCCAACCTCTACCGTCGCGCCCAGGAGGAGGAGGTCGTCCCGCCCGGATGGAACCCCGTGTCGGCTCTCATGGAGAAACCCACGCATATCCGCCGCGAGGCTCGGTGGATCGAAATCCCCGAGGCGGCCGTGCTGCTCGAAGCCGCGCGCCGCCTGCCGAGGCACGGTGGTACTCGGCTCGGCCCGGATGCAGTCGCGGAGATCCGAGGCGAGTGGGCGGCCGGCCAAGCGACCAAGCGAGGACTCGCGCGCCGCTACGGCGTGTCCAATGTGTGGATCGCCCGGATCCTCGTGGGCCAGGACGCAGTTGAGCCCTTCCCCGAGGCGTTCATCGCCTACCCGCTGCTCGCCACCTACCTGCTCACGGGTGGGCGGGAGTCGGAGGTAATCGGGCTTGAGCTTGATGACGTGAGCCTCGACCGTAAGACGATCACCTTCCGCCCAAACATGTGGCGTCGCCTCAAGACACGTGGCTCGCAACGAGTCGTCCGTCTCTGGCCCCAGCTCGAGGAAATCCTCGGGCCTTATCTCCACTGGCGCCTGATGGAGCGCGGGGGCCAGCTCCTGTTCCCGTCGCCCTGGTCGGAGCGGGAGCAGCCGATCCAGGACGTACGCGGGCTGCTCGATCGCATCGCGGGTCGCGCTGGGCTCGCGCGAGGAGACCTGCGCACGAAGATGTTCCGGCATACCTACTGTGCCGCGCGGCTGCAGACGCTCGATCGCGGCGCACCAGTCTCCACCTACACCGTCGCTCGCGAGCTGGGCCACGAGTCAGAGGCGATGGTGCGCCGCGTCTATGCGCACTTGGGTGAGACCCGGCATCGCTCAGAGGTGGTCGAGTATCGGGTCGCGCAGCACCTCGAGCAGATCGGCGATCGCCTGCAGAAGCTGGGGATTGTTACTGGGAAGGTTACTGGCGCGCCGGCGGTGGGAGACGAGAAAACGCCCCGCGATCACGGAAGTGACAGCGGGGCGGAAGCTTCAGATCTATGGGCCTGGGTAGAGTTGAACTACCGACCTCACGCTTATCAGGCGTGCGCTCTAACCACCTGAGCTACAGGCCCCAGAGACCGAGCAACCTAACGAGCCGGCGCTCCACGTCCAAGACACGCACAGCGCTGCCTCGAGAAGGAGCGGAGATCCCGGCACGGACGGCGGAATCCCGCTGCATGAGTCACATGTAAGGAATCTCCACGAGCGCGGCGGCGGAGCTCATCGCTCCTCCTCCTCCTCGAGCTCCTCGAATTCCTCCAACTCCTCATCCTCGAAGTCCTCGTCGTCGTCGAGATCGTCGTCGTCGTCCAGGTCCTCGTCCTCATCCTCGTCGTCGAAGGTGAACCCATCATCCTCGAACTCGTCGTCGTCTTCGTCGAACTTGCGACGCAGGGTCGTTCCTTCCACCGACGTCTCCCAGGCCAGCATGATGTCCTCCGCCATCGAGAGATGTGTTGCCGGCGCTTCAGGACGCATCGGCCACCCGGGCTGCCCGGGCGGCTTTCTTGCGGTCGTTCGCCGTGAGGACCCGCTTGCGCAACCGGATCGTCCTGGGCGTGACCTCGATCAGCTCGTCCTCCTCGATGTATTCGAGGGCGTATTCGAGCGTGATCTGACGGGGCGGCTCGAGAATGACGTTTTCGTCCGAGGCCGTCGTCCGCATGTTGCTGAGCTTCTTTTCCTTGGTGACGTTGACGTCCATATCACCCGGGCGGGAGCTCTCCCCCGCGATCATTCCCTCGTACACCAGGTCGCCAGGCGTCACGAACATCTGCGCCCGCTCCTGGAGGTTGCCAAGGGCAAAGGCGACCACCGTGCCCTCGCGATCGGCAACGAGCACGCCGCGCTTCCGACCCGCCAGGGGACCCGCCCACGGGCCGTAGTCGAGAAAGCGGTGGTGCATGATGCCCGTGCCCCTGGTGTCGGTCAGGAACTCCGACCGGTAGCCGAAGAGTCCACGGGCGGGAATCCGAAACGTGAGGCGGACCATGCCCTGCCCCGGATTCCGCATTTCGAGCATCTCACTTCGGCGGGGGCCCAGTTTTTCCATGACGACGCCCATGTACTCCTCTGCCACATCGATGGTCAGCTCCTCATAGGGCTCCAGCCGCTCGCCGTCGGGGCCGAGGCGGGTGATGACGCGCGGACGCGAAACCTGGAACTCGTGACCCTCGCGCCGCATGTTCTCCATGAGGATGCCCAGGTGCAGCTCGCCCCGGCCGGAGACGCAGTGCGTGTCGGGGCTGTCGGTTTCCTCGACGCGGAGCGCGACGTTGCGCTCGAGCTCGCGGAAGAGCCGGTCGCGAAGCTGGCGGCTCGTGATGTACTTGCCGTCGCGGCCGGCGAACGGGCCGTTGTTCACGATGAAGTCGACCGAGATCGTCGGCTCCTCGACGGCGATGCCCGCCAGCCGCTCGGGGGTGTCCACGGCGCTGAACGTCTTTCCGATCTCGATGGTTTCGAAGCCCGAGAGGGCCACGATGTCGCCGGCCGACGCCGACTCCACATCGACCCGGTTGAGCCCGTCGAAGGTGTAGAGCTTGGTGACCCGGTTGCGCTCGAAGCCTTCGTCGGCCACGAGACCCGGCTCGCCGAGCGGGAGGAGCGTGACCTGGTCGCCGACGCGCACCTGGCCCCGTTCGATCCGGCCGATGGCGATGCGGCCCAGAAAGCTCGAGAAATCGAGCGTGGACACGAGCATCTGGAACGGCCCCTCGGGATCGCCCTTGGGCTCGGGAACGTGATCGAGGATCGACTGGAAGAGCGGCGTGAGATCGGTTCCCGGCTTGTCGAGGTCGGTCGTGGCCGTGCCGGCGCGGCTCGACGTATAAAGGAAAGGCGCGTCGAGCTGCTCGTGGGTAGCCTCGAGGTCGATGAACAACCCCAGCACTTCGTCGTGTACCCTGAGCGGCTCGGCGTCGGACCGGTCGATCTTGTTGATGGCAACGATGGGCCGGAGACCCAGGGCAAGCGCCTTCCTCGTGACGAAACGGGTCTGCGGCATGGGCCCTTCGGCAGCGTCGACCAGAATCAGGACGCCATCGACCATGCGGAGGATACGCTCCACCTCGCCGCCGAAATCGGCATGGCCCGGGGTATCGACGATGTTGATCTTCACGCCGTGCCAGCGGACGGCGGTATTCTTGGCCAGAATGGTGATGCCGCGCTCGCGCTCGAGCGGATTCGAGTCCATCACACGCTCTTCGACCTGCTGGTTGGCGCGAAAGGCGCCCGCCTGCCGGAGCATCTGATCGACCAACGTGGTCTTGCCGTGATCGACGTGAGCGATGATGGCCAAATTACGGATCAAACAACCTTCCTTACCCCAGCGGGACACAACGGTTTAAGCCCGAAACCGGGCTCCGCGGCGCATATATAGACTAGGCCGTGCCAGCCCGCAAGAAGCAACTTTTTTCTCAGGGACGGGGGGCCGGCGGGGGGCTACGCGTGGCGGTGTCCAAGGTGCGAGTGGCCGCTCTCCAGGACCCCGGCGACCTCCCGCGCCTCTTCACACTCGTCGGTCATCTCGAGCTGAATGGTCACGTGCGCGATGCCGAGCCCCGACAGCTCCGTGCGGATGCCGTCGAGCACTCCCGGGTGGGCCTCCAGGTCGGGGACGATCGCATGGCCGCTCATCGCTACGACGCCGTTGACCACGGTCCAGACGTGGAGATCGTGCACCGCCGTCACCCCGGCCACGGCCAGCATCCTCCGCTCGACCTCGCGCATGGACACATGGCCCGGTACGGAGTCGAGCAGAATGTCGGCGCTCTCCCTGATGAGCCGCCACGCCCCGGCCAGAATGAGCAGCGAGAGGAGGACGGAGGCGACCGGGTCGGCGGCGGCCCACCCGGTGTACCGGACCACGAGGGCGGCCGTAAGAGCGCCGATGGAGCCGAGCGCGTCTCCCATGACGTGCAGGTAGGCGCCGCGCGCGTTCAAGCTGCCTTCGCGGGAGCCGTGGAGCAGCGCCAGGCTCAAGAGGTTGACGAGGAGTCCGGCGGCGGCCACGGCCAGAAAGAGTCCGGTTCGAATCGGCTCCGGGTGCTGGAGACGCTGCAGCGCCTCGAGGACCACCCACCCGGCGATGCCGAACAGCGCCGCGCCGTTCACGAGCGCAGCGAGGATTTCCCAGCGCAGGTACCCGTAGGTCTTGTTGTCGTCGGCGGGGCGCTGGGCGATCCACGCGGTGAGGAGGGAGAGCGCGAGCGCGCCGACGTCGGTGAGCATGTGGCCGGCATCGGCCAGGAGCGCGAGGGAGTGGCTGAGCCAGCCGCCGACGGCCTCGACCACCAGGAAGGTGCCCGTCAACGCCAGGACGGTCCACAGCCTCGGCATCGGGGTCGCGGGTCCGCGCTTGAGGTGGGCGCAGTCGCCTTGACGAGTCGCCATGAGTGAAATCTACGCTTTCGGCACGCCCGGTGTGCCGGAGATCCGCCCCCGTACCGCCTCGGCGTGTCCGTACAGCCCCTCCGCCTCCGCGAGCGTGATGATCGAGTCCGCGTCGGCGGCGAGCCGCGCCCTCGTATACCGGATGACGCTCGTGCGCTTCACGAAGTCGTAAACGCCCAGCGGAGAGGCGTACCGCGCCGTGCCGTTCGTCGGCAGGACATGGCTCGGCCCCGCGATATAGTCCCCCACCGGCTCCGGCGTGTCGTCGCCCAGAAAGATCGCACCGGCGTGCCGCACCGACGCCGCGATGCGCTCCGCCCCCTCGGCGACGATCTCCAGATGCTCGGGCGCCCGGCGGTTGGCCAGATCGATCGCATCGCGCATGTCGGGCACCAGCACGATCATCCCGTTGCGGTCGAGCGCCTCCCGCGCGATCGCGGCGCGCGGCGCACGAGCCAGCGCCTCCTCGAGCGCGGCGGGCAACGCGTCGGCCAACGCCGCATCGGTGGTAACGCACCAGCAGACCGCGTCCTCGTCGTGCTCGGCTTGCGCGATCAGGTCGGCGGCAACGCGGCCGGGGCGCGCGCTTCCGTCGGCTATAATGAACATTTCCGTCGGCCCGGCAATCATGTCGATGCCGACGGCGCCCACGACCTGACGCTTCGCTTCGGCGACCCAGTGGTTGCCGGGGCCGACGATCTTGTCCACCCGCGGTATTGTCGCGGTGCCGTAGGCGAGCGCCGCCACGGCCTGCGCCCCTCCGACCCGGAAGATCCGCGTGATCCCCGAGAGCGCGCACGCCGCCAGCACGGCATCGGTGACTCCGGCCGGCGGCACCACCGCGATGATCTCCTGCACTCCGGCCACGAGCGCCGGCACCGCATTCATGATGACCGACGACGGGTAGGAGGCCTTTCCGCCGGGCACGTACAGGCCGACCCGGTCGAGTGGCGTCACCTTCATCGCGATGAGACTGCCATCGGCCTCGGTCAGATGGAAACCGGGCTCTCGCTGGTGGTCGTGGTAGGCACGGACCCGGTCAACCGCACGGCCCAGCGCGGTCCGCAACGCCGGATCGATCCGCTTGAGAGCCGCGTGCCAGAGGTCAGGGTCCACCGACCAGGCCGCGGGCTCGAGATCCACCCCATCGAACCGGTGCGTGTATTCGCTGACCGCCGCGTCGCCCCGGGCGAGCACGTCTTCGAGGATGGCATGCACGGTGTCCCGGACGGCGGGATCGCCTGCGGAGCGGCGCACGAGAACGGGATCGAGGACGTCGAAGGGAGGAACCGACAAACGGCGGATCACCGCGAACCCTCGCGGTAAAACCTTTCCGGTACTAGACTTATATCGTATGGAAACTGCAGGTTCGCCTCCAATCATCGTCGGCTTGGCCGCGGTCGTCGTCCTCGTACTCGCCAATGCCTTCTTCGTATCCGCCGAGTTTGCGCTCGTCAGTGCGCGCCGCACGCGGCTCGACGAATTGGCCGCCGCCGGGGATGGCAAAGCTAGGCTGGCGCGCCGCGCCGTTCAATCACTCGACCGCTTCATCTCCGCCACTCAGCTCGGAATCACCCTCGCCTCCCTCGGACTCGGCTGGATCGGCGAGCCCGCCCTCGCTGGGCTCATCGGAGGCGCGTTCAAGTGGCTGCCTGGCTCGCTCGCGGCAATCACCACGCACAGCGTGGCGTCGGCCATCGCCTTCATCATCATCACCATCCTCCACATCGTCCTGGGCGAGCTGGTGCCGAAGGCGGTTGCACTGGTGCACCCGGAAACCGTGAGCACCTGGCTCGTCGTGCCCCTCACCGGTTTCGCCTGGCTGATGGCATGGCCGATTGCCCTCCTCAAGGGCTCTGCCAATGGCTTGCTCAAGCTGATGGGGATCTCGCCGCCCGGCTCCCACGAGCGGCTCCACTCGCCCGAGGAGATCAGGATTCTGGTGGAGCAGAGCCAGGAAGGCGGCAGCCTTCTCAAGCAGGACGCCCGCCTACTCGAGGGCGTCTTCGAGTTCAGCGAGAAGACGGCGCAGGAGGTCATGACGCCGCGCACCCAGATGGTGGCCCTCGATGCCGATCTCACGGTGGAGCAGGCCGCCGACCAGGTCGCGGTCGCCCGGAGATCGCGATACCCGGTGTACACCGAGAGCCTCGACGAGATCGTCGGCGTGGTGCACGCCAAGGATATCCTCACCGCCATGCGCTCGCGCCCCGGGGTGACCGTGCGGACCGTCATGCGGCCGCCGCTGTTCGTACCCGGCACGCGCGAGGTCGAAGACGTGCTGGCGGACATGAAGCGTCTCAAGACCCATCTGGCGGTGGTGCTCGACGAGTACGGCGGAACGGCGGGGCTGGTCACCATGGAAGACCTGCTCGAGGAGATCGTCGGCCCGATCTACGACGAATACGATCCGGCCGACAAATCGGCGCAGGGCGACGGCGTGACCCGGCTCGACGGCGCCATGCCCATCACGGAGTTCAACAGCGAGTTCGACGCGTCGATCGACGATACCGACTACACCACGGTCGGGGGATACGTGTTCGGCCAGCTCGGACGGCTGCCTCGTCCCGGCGACCGGGTGACCGTCGGTCCACACGTCCTCGAGGTGACGGAGATGGACGGCCGCCGGGTCAAGGCGCTGCGGCTCCATCACGCCGAGCCCGCGGCGCAGCAGCCCGACGCGACTCCCGGCGCCTAGCCGATGACCCGTCCGGCCGTAGCCGCTCTCCCCCCCGGCGCGCTCGACCTCACCGGTGAAGCCGCCCGGCGGCGCCGCACTCTTCAGCGTACGGCACTCGAGACGCTCGAGCGCACCGGGTACCAGGAGCTGCTTCCTCCCACCTTCGAGTACGAGGACACCTTCGTGCGCGCCGGCGGAAGCGGCGTGGCCGAGCGGCTGGTGCGCTTTCCCGACCGCGACGGGCGAATCCTCGCTCTCCGATACGATTTCACCGCCAGTCTCGCACGCGTCGCCTCGACCACTTTCGCCGGCGTCGAGGGCCCTCTGCGGCTGAGTTACTCCGGAAGCGTCTATCGGCAGGAGCCGGAGCGCGGAGGCCGGCCGCGCGAGACGCTGCAGGTGGGCGCGGAGCTTCTGGGGCAGGGCGACCTGGCCGCCGACATCGAGATCGTGCGACTGACCGTCGCCCTCGTGGGTGCCGCCGGCGTCGGCGACTTCCAGGTCAACCTGGGCCACGCCGGCGCGCTCGCTCCGGGGCTCGCCGCGGTGAGCGAGCCGCTTCGCGATCAGGTACGCCGCTGGATCGACCGGAAGGACCGCGGCAACCTGTGCCGGGCGCTCGGCGACGCAAAGGGCGATGCGGCCACGCTCACCACCCTTCCGTTCGTCATCGGCCGCCGCGACGCGCTCGACGCCGCGCTGCCCGGCGCACCGGCGGCGGCGCGTGGGAGTCTCGAGCATCTCCTCGCTCTCGACGCCGCCCTCACCGCCCGCGAACGCACCCACGTGGTCTACGACCTCGGAGAAGTGCGCGGCCTCGACTACTACACGGGAATCCATTTCGAAGTGTATGTCGCAGGGGCGGGGCGGGCTGCGGGAGCGGGGGGACGCTACGACGAGCTGATGGGTCGCTTCGGCCGCCCGATGCCCGCCGTGGGCGTATCGCTCGATCTCGACACGATCGCCGAGGCGGCAGCCTGAGGCGACTCCGCGTGGCGCTGGCGAAAGGCCGGCTCTACGAGCCCTCGGTCGACCGCTTCCGGCGGGCGGGGGCCGAGCCTTTGGCCGACGCCGGACGACGCCTGCTCATCCCGTCGAGCGACCCCTACATCGAATTCCTCGCGGTCAAGCCCGGCGACGTTCCCGTTTACGTGGAATCGGGCGCGGCCGACCTCGGTGTGACAGGCACCGACGTGCTGAGGGAGACGGGCGCGGATGTGCTGGAGCCGCTCGAGCTGGGATTCGGTTTTTGCCGACTGGTGGTGGCGGCACCCGCGGCGTCGCCCTACCCCGGGCTGCCCGGCGGCATCACCGCGCGGGTCGCCACCAAGTATCCCCGTCTCGCCCAGGCGCACTTCGCCGCCCTCGGCCGGCCGGTGGACATCATTCAGGTGAACGGCTCTGTCGAGGTAGCCCCGCTGCTCAACCTGTCGCACTGGATCGTGGACCTGGTCGACACCGGCAACACGCTCCGGGCGAATGGGCTGGTGGAGCGGGAGACGGTTCTGGAGTGCGGCGCGATTCTGGTCGCCAATCGAGCGTCGCAGAAGCTCAAGCTCGATGCGTATCTGGATCTGATGGGGAGACTGGAGCGGTGAGCTTGACTGCCAGCTCCACCGCCGCCCGCATGCTCGACGCGTCGGCGATGCCCTTCCCCGCGATGTCGAGCGCGGTTCCGTGGTCGGGTGACGTCCGCGGAAATGGCAGCCCCAGCGTCACGTTCACCGCCCTGCCGAACGCCGCGACCTTGATCGCGGTCATGCCCACGTCGTGATACGGCGCCAGCACGGCGTCGAACTCTCCGCGTATCGCGCGCACGAACACCGTGTCTGCGGGTAGGGGGCCGGCGGCGCCGAGCGCCCTGGCGGCGGGCCCGAGCACGCGCTCCTCTTCGTCGCCGAAGAGACCGCTCTCGCCCGCGTGGGGATTCACCGCGCACACCGCGAGCCGTGGCGATTCGATGCCCCACCATTCGCGAAGTGCCGTCTGCGTAATCCGTCCGGCCCGCAGCACCCTGTCCTGGGTGAGCAAGGCCGGCACGTCGCGGAAGGGCACGTGCGTGGTCACAAGAACGACGCGCAGCTCCTCCGAAGCGAGCATCATCGCTACGTCCACGCCGCCGGCGAGATGCGCCAGCCACTCGGTGTGTCCGGGATAGGGGAAACCCGCCAGATGCAGGGCGTGCTTATGAGCGGGCGCCGTGACGATCGCGTCCGCCTGCCCGCTCTGCACCAGCTTCACCGCCGTTTCAACGGCATGCCCGGCGATGCGTCCGGCACGGATGACGCGCCGACGATCGTCCGGGTCCTCACCGCTGCCCAGCTCCCAGCTTCCCACCGACACTCTGTGCGCCGCCGGAACCGCCGCGATCTGATCTTCCGCGCCGACGATTGTGATCTCCGCGTCGAGCGGTTCGGCGAGCGCGCGCGCCGCGATCTCGGGCCCGATGCCGCGCGGATCGCCGAGGGTGATCGCGATGCGGGGTCTGGATGTCATGGGTGGCGCTGGAAGGCTACGACCTCACGTCCACGTAGGTCGATTGCCGGAGCCGCTGGAGATAGCGGCGGATGGCGAGCTGCTGTCCGAGTTGTTCGCGGATCCGATCTTTCACGTCCTCGTACCGGATGTCGCCCTCCGGCCTGCGACCGGTCACCTGGACCACGACGAACTGGTCGCGTCCGGCGCTGCCGGGGATGGTGAAGACCGGGGATATCACGCCCGAGTCGGCCTTGCCGATGATCTTGCCGTAATTCTCGGGCAGTTTGTCGGCCGGAACGTTTTCCGCCTGTTTCTCGGCCGACGGATCGTGGTAGAGACGTTGAAGGGAATCGAACGACGCGCCGGCCCCCAGCCTGGCGCGAACCAGGGCGGCGCGGCTGCGCGCGCTGTCCACGTGCGCCGAGTCGATGTCGGGCACGATGAGGATGTGCCGCGCCTGTACCTCGCCGGGCTGCACCCGCTCGACCTGAATCAGGTGAAACCCGAAGGGCGATTCCACCGGATCGGACACGACGCCGGGCTTGAGCCCGAACGCCACCCGCTCGAACTCCGGCACCATCACGCCCCGGCGAAACCAGTTGAGCGAGCCTCCCTGGTCTTTCGATACCGGGTCCTGCGAAAACCGCTTTGCGGCAACCGCGAAATCGGCTCCACGCCTCAGCTCGAGGAGAATCGAGTCGGCCTTGGCGCGCGCGATTGCCTTTGCCGCCGCCGACGGCTGAGGGGTAATGACGATCTGACGGAAGGAGACAGTGGCCGGGCGCGAGCCGAGCGCGCCCTTCTGTTCCTCGAAGTAGACCTTCATCTCGGCGTCGGTAGGCGGCACCGGCTTGAGCTTGCCGTCGTTCCTCAGCTTTTCGATCAGCCGGTTCTGAAACGCCGCCCTGCGCTGCTGGTCGGTGAGCCAGCGCCGGTACTCTTCGGGCGTCTGAAACCCCGCCTTCTTGAGCTCGGTTCGGTAGTCCACCTCTGAGGTGAAGTTGGTGCGAACCTTCCGGACCTGCTGATCCACCCCGTCGGCGATTTCCTGGTCGGTCACCGTGATCGTGGTATCGCGCTGGGCCTGCTGAACGAGCAGCTCCTCGTCGACGATCGACTGCACCACCTGCTCGCGGAGCCCCTTGATGCCCGCCGAGTCGGAAGGAACCTTCTGCCCCTGCGATTGCCGCGAGAAGATCTCCTCATCCACCTGCGAGGCCAGCACCGGCCGGTTGCCGACCACGGCCACCACCCTGTCGATTACCAGCGATGTGTCGGGCCTCGACGCATCGGCCTTCGGTGGCTGGACTGTCGAGGTGTCGGCCTTCGAAGTGTCGGCCTTCGAGGTGTCTGCCTTCGGTGCGTCCACCCACGATGTATCGGCTCTCGATGTGTCGGCGACGGCCGGTGCGCCCGGCTGCTGCGCCACGAGCCACCCGCCCGCCGGCAGCACCGTCGCCACCAGCGTGAGTATGAGAGCAGTTCGGATTGCCCCGGGTGTCATCTACCGTCCCGGCTGTTTCGGAGCAGCGGCAGGCGGCGCCGCACCCGGGGGGCCGGCCGGAGCAGTCGCGCCCGGCGGGCCCGAGCCGGGGATTGGCGGACCGCCGGGAGCGCGCTGCATTCCGCCCGCGGGGGCCAAGCTGTCGGTCTTGGACTTCATTTCCGTCGCGATCGTGACCGTCCGGTTCAGGCCCGCATCGTAGAGTTTATAGGGCAGTCGCTGCCGCAGTAGGGTAGCCAGCGCCGAGGGGAGCGGACGAAGTCGCCGCCGGCCCTCGATGAGCTGGTCGAAGTATCGCTCGACTTTGAGTTCGGCGACCTTCATGCGATCTCCAGGCGCGGTCGAGCTGTCGCTGACGTCAGGCTGGTTGAGACCCATCTCGGCTTTCAGGGTGTCGAGGCTCGAGAGGTACGTGGCCTTCATTTCCCGCCACTCGTCGGTGTTGAGTCCGACTTTCGCGGAGTCGGCCTGACGCAGCAGGAGTACGTTCTGCGTCAGAAGTCTGGCGAATCGCTTGAGGACGGAATCGTCGGCACTTTTGAGCTGCTCGGAATACTGCGGAGGGAGCGCCCGGAGCCAGCGAACGAAGTCGCCAACCGTGAGCTCGCCGCCCTTGTAGCGGACCAGCGCCTTCTTGGACGTGCGCGCGTCTTCGGGCGACGTCGAGGCCCCTCGCATGCTGGCCGGAGCTCCCGAAACGACTTCGAGCTTGTTGAGAATGGCGAGGCTGTCCATGTAGACGGAATCGAGGCGAACCCCTGCCCTCTCGGTCACGTAGTGGGCGAACCTGGTTCGGACGTCTTTCAGCTCCGGTCGCTTGATGATGTGATACCCGAAGGCCGTCTTCACTATGCCGCTCACGCGTCCGGGCTCGAGCAGCCATGCCGCGCTGTCGAACGAAACGACGTAGCGGCCCCGTGGCGAGGCAGGCAAGTATCCGCTGTCGGCACGGGAACCCGGGTCTTCGGAGAGCTGAAGGGCAAGGATTCCGAAGTTCGTTCCGCCGCGAACCTTTTGCAGCGCCCCTTCGGCCTTTCGGTACGCCGCCTTGCTGGTCGCGGAATCGGCGTTCGGTTTGACCCCTATCAGAATGTGCTGGAGCACTCTGACGTCGGTGCCATAGACGCTGTCTACGGCCGACGGAGCGACGGAGACTCGCCTGGCCATCAGCGAGTCGTGCCAATGCGACCCCTTGATCTCGGAGATCTCGGGCCAGAGCGCCTCGGTGATGCTCGCAGAGTCGGTTGGCAACTCGCCGCGGGCGGCGGCCTGGCCGAAGAGCGTATAGTCGATCCATGCGTTGGCGACGAACTCCGCGGTCTCGCGGTTGATGTGCACGCCCTTGCTCGGGGAAACGAGGATCTCCGCCAGACGCTTGGTCGACAGCTCCTGTCCGCCGGCCTCCGCGGCGACGTCGGCGTGAGCCGAGAACAGATCGCGGAAGTTCGAGCAGCCGGTCGAACCCAGCCCGATGAGCACGGAAGGCAGGAGCAGCGCGGCCGGGATCACGATACGTCGCATGAAATCTCCAGAAGTTGTTTACGCCACCACCGCTCGAAGCGCGCGCACGAGCGCCGGAACGAGGGGCTCCCCCCCGAGCCGCATCAGCCGAAGCGAGAGCGGAACGGTGCGCCGCACGTCGGCGGCAAGCTGTACGTCGTCGAGCGCGGTGGTCAGGCCAGTGAGCCGCGGCGATGTGCCGGCCCGGAACGTGAGCCTTGCCTCGTCGGCCCTGACCAGGACGTGCTGAAGGCCCAGCGCCGCGCCGAGCACGCGCAGCCGGGCCATGTCGAGCAGCATCTCGGCCTCGGGGGGGAGGGGCCCGAAGCGTTCGCGCAGTTCATCTCGCAGCCCATCAATGTCGCCAGACGACGTTGCCCGCGCCAGTCGCCGGTAGAGGTCCAGCTTCGCGTCGTCATCGGGAACGTAACCGTCGGGCAGACGGGCCGGACGATCGAGCACGACGTCGGGCGGCGCCGGCTCCTCCACCTTGCCGTTGCCCTGCAGCGCTCGCACCGTCTCCTCGAGCCACCGAAGGTAGAGGTCGAAGCCCACGGCCTGCGCGTGGCCCGACTGCTCCGCACCGAGCAGATTGCCGGCGCCGCGGATCTCGAGGTCCTTGAGGGCGATCCGGTATCCGGCTCCCAGCTCGGTATGATGCTCGAGCACCTTGAGGCGCTCCTCGGCATCGGCGTCGATGGTATCGGGCACCAGCAGGTAGCTGTACGCGCGCCGGTGGCTGCGGCCGACCCTGCCGCGGAGCTGGTAGAGCTGCGCGAGGCCGAAGCGGTGGGCGTCGTGCACCACCATCGTGTTGGCGTTCGGCACGTCGAGGCCCGACTCCACGATCATCGTGCTGACGAGGATATCCACCTCGCCGGCCACGAACTGCTGCATCACCGCCTCGAGCCGGTCGGCCGGCATCTGCCCATGTGCCACACCGATCCGGGCCCGCGGAGCGAGCGAGCGCACCCGTTCGGCGATCGTGTCGATCGTCTCGATCCTGTTGTGGACGAGGAATACCTGGCCCCCCCGGTCGATCTCCCTGGCGAAGGCCTCTTCGAGCAGACCGTCGTCCCACGGCTCGACGAAGGTGAGAATCGCCGAGCGGTCGCGGGGTGGGGTCTCGATGAGCGTGAGGTCGCGCAGGCCGGCGAGCGAGAGATGAAGCGTCCGTGGAATCGGCGTGGCGGTGAGCGTCAGAACGTCCACCGAAAGGCGAAGCGCCTTGAGCCGCTCCTTGTGCTTCACGCCGAAGCGGTGCTCCTCGTCCACGATGAGAAGACCCAGATCGCGAAACGAGACGTCCTTCGACAGGAGACGGTGCGTACCGATCACGATATCGATGGCGCCGGCGGCCATCCGCTCGATCGCGGCCTTCTGCTCTCGGGCGGTCCGAAATCTGGAGAGCACCTCGATCGTGACCGGAAAATCGGCCAGGCGCTCGAGGAAGGTCCGTCCGTGCTGCTCCGCGAGAATCGTCGTGGGCACCAGCAGCGCAACCTGCTTTCCGCCCTGCACCGCCTTGAAGGCCGCCCGCACCGCGATCTCCGTTTTTCCGTAGCCCACGTCTCCCACCAGCAGGCGGTCCATCGGCCGGGGCCGCTCCATATCGGCCTTGACCTCTTCGGTCGCCTTCCGCTGGTCGGGGGTGTCCTCGTAGAGGAAGCTCGATTCCAGCTCGCGCTGCCATTTGGTGTCGGGGGGAAATGGGTAGCCACCGGTTACCGACCGCCGGGCATACAGATCGAGCAACTCTCCCGCCATCTGCCGGATCGCCACCCGCGTCTTCTCGCGCACCTTCTGCCAGCTCGATCCGCCGAGTCGGTGAAGCCTCGGCGGGGGACGGTCGCCGTCCTCACCCGCCGCGCGGTAGCGCTCGAGCTGGTCGAGCCGGTAGAGCGGCACGTTCAGACGGTCGCCGCCCTCGTACTCGACGATCGCCACCTCCAGCGTGGACTCGCCGGCGGTGATGGTGTCGATGCCCCGGTATACGCCGATGCCGTGATCGAGATGGACGACGTAATCGCCCTCGGTGAGCGTGCCCGTGGCGGCCGACGGCGCCGCCTGGCGGTACCGGCGCGACCGGCGGAGACGCCGGGCGCGCCGGAAGATCTCGTGGTCGGTGAGCACGCGCAGCATCGGCATGACGAAGCCGCCGTCGAGGGCGCCGATGGCGAGCGTCGCCCGTGCCGGTGCGCGCCCGCCGTCTTCGAGCAGCTCCTCGAGGCGCTCGAGCTGGCCTTCGTTGTCACAGAGGATGAGCGTCGGCGGCGCGCCGCCGAGCAAGGCGCGCAAGCGGTTGAGGTCGCGGTCTACTTTCTCGGGCGGAAAGAAGCCGAGCTGGAGATCGGGGTGGTCGTCGCGAAGCAGAAGACGGGGAAAGCCGCCGAGCCGGGCCGACCAGGCGTCGGGCGTCACCAGTATGGCCTCGCGGCTGGGAACTTCCTCGCCGAGCCGCCGCGCCACATCCAGGTGATGCTCGGCTTCGTTCCATGCCCGGCGCACTTCGTCGTGGTCGGGCCCGGCTGCCTCTTCGAGGACGAGCGTGTCGGACGGAAGGAGCTCGAGCAGGCTGAGCCGCGATGAGGGGGCCGCCGTTTCCATTTCGGCCTTGACCGCCTCGGTACTCACGGGCAGAATCGTCACCTCGCCCAGCTCCTGCAGAGAGCGCTGGGTGGTCAGGTCGAAGCCGCGCATCGAGGAGATATCGTCTCCCCACCACTCGAGTCGCGCCGGCGCCGCCATCCCGAAGCCGTACACGTCGAGAATTCCCCCGCGCACGCTGAACTCCGCCACTTCGGTGACTGTTGGAACGCGCTGGTAGCCCATCCGCTCCAGCGTGCGCGCCACTTCGCCGGGCGGGCGGCGGTCGCCCGGCGCGAGGCGAAGGCGCAGCCGTTCCAGCGCAGCCGGCACGAGAGTCCGCTCGGCGGTGGCGCGCGCCGTGGTGACCAGAATCTTGAGCCTACCCTGCAGGAGCGCCTCTATCGTTTCGGCGCGCTCGCCGGCGATCTCGTAGTGCGGCTCCTCTTCGCCCAGCGCCTCGCGCTGTGGGTAGAGCGCGATCCCCTCTTCGGTAAGGTGCGCCAGGTCGTTGAGCCACCGCTCCGCGTCGCCGGGAGTGGGCGCGACGATGGCAAGGAGCCGCTGCGGAAACCGGCCCGCCAACCACGCGGCGAGCACCGCCCCGCTCGAGCCCGGCAGGCCACCGAGCCGCAATGCGCTGCCGCGCGCAGGCAGCCTGCCGGCCAGATCGCGCACTGCCGGGGTGCGCTCGAAGGCGTCGAGAACCGTGGGAAGACTCAGTTGTCCCGCCGCCGCATCGCGCTGGCCAGCGCCGTCTCGGTGAGCGCGAGCAGGAGCGCCAGCCAGAGCAGAGGGCCGCGGAGGTCGCCGCGGGCCGCCGAGGAAAAGACGGCGGGTGCCGCCTGATCGAGCGTCATGGTGCGGGCGCCCTTCCACAACCGGCGGACCTGCGCGTCGCTCGCGCGTTCGAGCCGCGACTCGCGTGGATCGAGGTTGGCGGTCACCGCGCCCACCGTGTCGTCGCCGGCCTCGAGGTAGTAGACGCCTACGTCGTGCGGTCGGAAGAGGCCGCCGCCTTCGACGCTCCAGACGCGCTCGCCCTGCCGGACCGTCGTGACGAGATCGGGCAGTGCCACCGGCTCGCCGGGAGCACCATCGGACAGCGCCACCTCTCCGCGCGCGAGCCGGTTGAGGAGGGCATCCATGAAAGGCATGAAGCCCGCCGAGACGGGAAGGTCGGTCCAGCCGGGGTCGAGTCTGCTGCCCACCAGCAGGACGTTTCCGCTCCGGGCGAGCCACGGCGCCCCACCCACCGTCGCCAGCACGCCGGTCTTTCCGCTTCCGCCGGGCCGGAGCTGGTATCGCCGCAGCACGCGCACGCGTCCGGTCAGTGCGCCGCTGTCGGTCGTGGCCGGCTCGGCGACCGGCGACCCGTAGCTCCAGGCAACGCCCCGCGCGGCGAGGGCGCGGTTGAGGGCCCCGATCCGTGCGGGATCGTCGGGCGGCATCACGATAGAGCCGCCTCGCACCAGCCGCCCGAGCGTCACCTCGCCGCCCCTCGCGATCCGGTGATTGGCCTCGAGCACCTCGCAGGCCGCGGCGACGTACTTGCTCGCCGAATCCCAGTTCACCCGGGCGACGGGCGCCACCCGAACCACGCCGAGCCGCCGGTCGTCGAGCCGAAGCTCGTCGGGGTCGAGCTCGGCCGTTGCCGTCCACCACCCCGCCGGCGCCGCGATCGGAGGAAAGACGGTCGAGCCACCAACCGAGGCGAGCACCTGCCGGACCGGACGCTCGCCAAGCCGGGCTGTCACGGGAACCGGCGCTCCGGAATCGCCGACCACCGACACCGTGATCCGTCCTCCATCGGTCGACCACGGTTGGGGTCCGGTGTCGATGCGGCCAATGCCCGCGTTGGGCGTCGACTGATCGGCCGGGCGGCCGACGACGAGCGGCACGGTAACGTCGGCCTGCGAGACCGCGCTCGCCTGAAGATCGCTCAGTAATACCACTTCGCCCGGCCGCGACTCCGACGCGAGGACCTCTGCGGCCAGTCCGAGGGCCGCGCCCAGGTCGAGCCGGTACGGCGAGACGGCGAGCGCATCGAGCTGGCCCCGCAGCATACCGGCGTCTCCTCTCCGCGGAATGCCGTCGGCGGTGACAAGCCAGAGGGCATCGCTCGATGTGGCTCTGGCGAGGACGTCCCGCGCGGCCGACTGGAGGCGTGCGAGCCGACTGGTGCCCGCCACGACGGCGCCGCTACTCGGCGAGTTGTCGACGATGACCACGAGGGCGCTGGGCGCGTGGCTGGGCAGCCCGCTCCTCGCCACCGTGGGGCCCGCCGCGGCCAGCACTAGCGCCACGATGAGCAGCGTCCTCACGGCGAGCAGCAGGAGATTCTGAAGCTTGAGCCGACGAAGGTGTTCCTGGGTCGTGGCGATGAGATACCGAACCGCGGGAAACTCCACCGTGGGCGGCTCCCGGCGGGCAAGGAGGTGTAGGAGGATCGGGATTGTCGCGCCTGCGAGTCCCGACAGAGCCCACGGGTGGAGGAATTCGATCATGCCGCCCGCGAAGAGGTCGAGAGGGCGCCGCGAAGCACGATTCCGTACGGCGTGTCGGTAGTGACGCGATGGTAGGCGATCCCGTGGCGGCGGCAGGCGAGGCGCCACTCGGCCACCACCGACTCCACCGTCTGGCGATAGGCTCCGGCCCAGTCACGTGGACGCAATACCACCGCGGCCCGGCTCTCCGGGTCCTCGAACCGTGCCTCGGCGGGACCCGACAGGAGAACTTCACCAGGATCCATGATGTGAAGGACGATCACCTGGTGGCCGCGATGGCGGAGAAATCGGAGCGCCTTGAGGGCCAGCGTGCGGTCGAGCAGCAGGTCCGAGACGAACACGACGAGGCCGCGCCGCCGGAGTTGCTGCACCACGCGCCTGAGCGCCGGCTCGGCTGCGGTGCCCAGACCCGGCTCGAGGGTCCCGAGCGTCTCGAGCAATTGTCGCCAGTGACTCATGCGCGCGCGGGGCGGAAGCACCGAGCGCACCTCGTCGTCGAAGGTGATGAGACCGGTGGCGTCACGCTGGCGGAGGAGGACCAGAGACAGGGCCGCGATGAGGCGCTGTGCATAGGCCAGCTTCGGCAGGATGGTGTCGGCCGATCCGGTCCAGGCCATCGACCGGCTCGCGTCACAGACCACCATGGCTCGGAGATTGGTCTCTTCCTCGAACTGCTTCACGTAGAGCCGGTCGTTGCGGCCGAGAATCTTCCAATCCACGTGACGGACATCGTCGCCGGGCTGGTACATCCGGTGCTCGGCGAACTCCACCGAGAACCCGCGGCGGGGCGAGCGATGCAATCCGGCGAGAAACCCTTCGACGACGCCCTCGGTCACGACCTCGAGGCCGCCGAGCTTGGATACCTCGAACGGATCGAGAAGATCGAGGCGAGCGCGGCCGGCTGACATGGGCGAGGGTGGCATAAAAGGCGGAACGTACCGGCCTGGAAGGGGGAAATCAACGCGCGAAAGGGGACAACACGACACTGGAGCCCGCGGGAGTGCGAAAGCCAAAGTTATACTCCCGTTCACCTTATACCGATACTGAGGCCTGGCACACCGTCTGCGGGCGCGTGGCAGTTTCCGAATGGAAGGCCTGGAGGGGTCATGTTTCTCGTGCTGGGGTGGATGCTGCTCGCCAGCGTTCCCATCCCCGTGAAAAATCGAGTGCCGCGACATCACGTCCATCACTCTCTGGCGGCCGGACGAGTGACGCTCTGGACCGACCGCGACGATCCCTACCCCAGGGGTAGCGCTGCCCGCGTCTACCTCAGCGTGGACCAGGCGGCCTACATCTCTGTCTTCCGGGTGGACACCGACGGACGCATCCGGGTGCTCTTTCCACGCGAGCCGTGGGCCGACAACCACGTACGGGACCAGCAGACCCTCGAGGTGGCTGGCGGGCGCGGTGGCAGCTCCTTCGTCGTCGACGACTATCCGGGCATCGGGTATCTCTTCGCGGTGGCGTCGCCCGACCCTCTCGACTTCCGCGCCATCACCCGCGGCGACTATTGGGACTACCGGCTGATCGAGGACGGGCGCATCCGGGGCGACCCATACGTGAGCCTCACCGATCTGGCGGCGCGAATGGCGCCCGACGACGACTACGATTACGATGTCGTGCCGTACTACGTCGACCGGCATTACGACTATCCACGTTTCGTGTGCTACGATTGCCATGCCTATGCCAGTTACTCGGAATGGGATCCGTACCGGACGTCGTGTACGCGGTTCCGGGTGGTGGTTCGTGACGATCCGCGTTACTACCCCTATCGTTACGGCGGCGGCAGAAACGCGGTGCCCGACCGGTCGCTTCATCCCGGGCCTCGCTATCTGTTCCGCGACGCCGACCCGGGCGACGGCTATGTAACGCGAGTGCCGGGACGCGTCGATCCGCGGCAGCGCCGCAACTATCCCGACGACGATCGTGGCGTGACCAGCAGCGACGTGGGCGGCCAAGGGTCGATCCCGACTCCCGGCATGTCGGCGCTCCGGCGTCCCGGGCGCACCGAATCGGCGCCGCAGCTTTCCCCCGCGCGGCCGCTCACCGAGGAACGGCGTCGCAACGAGCAGCGGCGCCGGGCCCACGACGATACCGGCCGAGGCGTGCCCAAGGGCCTCACGCCGGCGCCGGCGCCTCAAAGTACCGGCGAGCCGGAGCTTCGGCGCAGAGGTCACTGATGGTCTCCCGTCTCATTCATCGAGGAACATGCATCGCATGCGCCGCCTTCCGCTGCTCGGCCTCCTCCTCGTAGCACGCTCTCTCTCTGCCCAGACCTCGGACCCCCTAGCCCACGCCGCCGCGACCATCACGGCGGCCGACGTCGCGCGGCGCATCGGCATCATCGCCGACGACTCGATGCTGGGCAGGGACACGCCGAGTCGCGGACTCGATTTGACCGCGCAATACGTGGCCGACCAGTTCAAGAGCTTTGGACTCGAGGCCGGCGGCGATTCCGGCACCTGGTTTCAGCGGTATCCGATCACCCGCCGCAAGCTGGATCTCGACAGGTCGCGGATAATTTTCCTGGCGGGAGCCGTTGCCGACAGCGCGTCGCTCACTCGCTCCGCACGAGTGGTTTCGGGACCCGGCTCCAGCCCTTCAGTGTCGGGCACGGCGGTTCTGGTGGCTGGCCCGCTCACCGCTGATGCCGCCGGTGCGATGCCGGTCAAGGACAAGGTCGTTCTCTTTCCTCTCGACTACTCGAAGGCATTACCCGAGAATACCACCGGTGTCATCCGCGCCTTGCGCCTTGCCGGATCCCGGGGCGTAATCCTTCTCTCCAACCTCGACGCCGCCCGATTCAGGGAAAAAGTGCCCCGCGAGTCGCGCGAGCGGAGCGGTGCTGAGGTGGAACGCCCGGTTCCTCCGGTGCTGGAGGTGACCGACAAGGCTGTCGCCGGTGCCCTTCGTGTAGCGAAAGTGGACCTGGCGGCTGCGCGCGCCTCGTCCAGGCCGTTCTTCCGAAACGTGCTGCCTCTGACCGTGCGGATCCAACTGGCCGACGCGGTGCTGTCCTCCACCACGGCGCCCAACACGATCGGCATCCTGGAGGGTACCGATCCCAGGCTCAAGAAGGAGTATCTCGTCTTTTCGGCGCACATGGATCACATCGGCATTACCCCCGGCCAGGCCGACAGCATCAACAACGGTGCCGACGACGACGGATCGGGTACGGTCGGCGTCATGGAGCTGGCCGAGGCTTTCAGCCGGCCCGGCGCGAGGCCCGCAAGGTCGATCGTATTCATGACGGTGAGCGGCGAGGAGAAAGGCCTGTGGGGCAGCCGCTATTTCAGCGAGCATCCCACGGTTCCGCTCGACAAGGTGGTCGCCGATCTCAACATCGACATGATCGGGCGGAACTGGCCCGACACCATCGTGGCCATCGGAAAGGAGCATTCCGACCTAGGCAGGTCGCTCGAGCGGGTCAACGCCGCCCACAAGGAGCTGGGCATGACGGCCATCGATGATCAGTGGCCGGAGGAGCGATTTTATTTTCGCTCCGATCACTACAACTTTGCCCGCAAGGGCGTGCCGATTCTCTTCTTCTTCAACGGCGTGCATCCCGACTACCACCAGGTGACCGACTCGCCCGACAAGATCAACAGCGAGAAGGAATCGCGAATCCTCAAGTTGCTCTTCTACCTCGGCCAGAACATCGCCGGTTCGCCCCGGCGACCGGCATGGAATCCGAAAAGCTACAAGGAGATCGTTGAAGAGGGTGAACGGTGAACGGAGAAGGGAGAAAGGAGAGGAAAGGGGGGAGCGTCATCCTGAGCGAAGCGGAGCGGTCGACGCCGGGCGCCCGCGCACGAGCAGCACCCCGACGATGATGAGCGCCGCTCCGACGGCCTGCAGCGGGCGGGGCCGCTCGCCGAGCATCACCGCGGCTCCCGCGACCGCGACAACCGGGGTGAGACACATGTAGATGACGGTTCGGCTCGGACCCACCAGTTGCACGCTCCGATTCCACAACAGGTACGCCAGCACCAGCGAAAAGAGCGTCGCGTAGAGCAGCGCGCCCCATCCCACCAGCCCCACGTCACCCCAATCCATCCTGACAAGCTCCGGAATGCCCGCGAGGACGAGCCCGGGCGTCCCCGCGACGGTCGTGACCATCGTCACCCTGAGTGGCGTGATGTGGGGCGACAGCCGGCGAAGCCCCAGTGTATAGCCGGCCCAGCAGAACACCGCGGCGACGGTCAGCAAGTCGCCGTTCAGCTCGCCCGGCGCGAACCCGGCACCCTGCGCCAGAATCACCAGCACGACACCACCGGTCGCCACCAGGACGCCGCCGATCACACGCGGCCGCGCCGGCTCGAGTCCGAGCCCCGCGGCCAGGAGCGCCACCAGCGACGGCATCGACGCGATGATGAGCGAGCTGTTCGAGGCACTGGTGCGGGCCAGTCCGGAGATGAACCCGAGTTGGTAGAGGGTGTTGCCCACCACCCCGAGGACGATGAGCGGCCGCATCGAGCCTGGCGGCAGCGGCTCGTCGCCTTCGATGCGTCGCACCAGCGGAATCAGGAGCATGCTGGCGAGGGTGAACCGCACGGCGCTGAACGCGAGCGGGGGGAACGTCGCGAACGCGGCCTTGGTGATGCCGAAGTTGAGGCCCCAGATGAGGCAGACAACCAGCATCGCCAGGTCCGCCGACCGGGCCGAGCCGGCCGGCGGCGAGGCGGGCGAAGCTATCTCCGAAGATTCCGGCACGGCCAGAAGAGTAACACTCTTATATTCCCCCCATGTCCCAGCCGCGGATCCGCAACTTCTGCATCGTCGCGCACATCGATCATGGCAAATCCACTCTCGCCGACCGCCTCATCGAGGCCACCGGGGCGGTGGAAAAACGCCAGATGCGCGACCAGCTCCTCGACACCATGGACCTGGAGCGCGAGCGCGGCATCACCATCAAGCTGAACGCGGTCCGGATGACCTACACCGATCGCGGCGGCGTGCAATACGAGCTCAACCTCATCGACACGCCGGGGCACGTCGACTTTACCTACGAGGTCTCGCGCTCGCTGGCGGCCTGCGAAGGCGCCATCCTGGTGGTCGACGCCTCACAGGGCATTCAGGCTCAGACACTGAGCAATCTCTTCCTGGCCATGGACGCCGGGCTCGAGATCATTCCGGTCCTCAACAAGATCGACCTACCGGGGGCGGAGCCGGAGCGGCGAGCCGAAGAGATCATGAATCTCATCGGGGCCCGGCGGGAGGAGATCCTCGCAGTATCGGCCAAGGAAGGCACCGGCGTGCCCGAGCTGCTCGAAGCGATCGTGAAGCGGGTGCCGGCGCCGCGCGGTAGCGAATCGGCGCCACTGAGGGCCCTCATTTTCGACTCCTATTACGACCGCTATCGCGGCGCCATTCCGAGCATCCGGGTGGTAGACGGCGTGGTGCGCGTTGGGATGGACATCACCTTCGGCTCCCACCCCGACGATATCCACCACGTCGACGAGGTGGGCTATCTCCAGCTGGGGCAGCACCCATCGCACGAGCTGTCCGCGGGCGAGGTAGGCTACCTCGTGGCAAGTCTTCGCGACGTGCGCGACGCGCGCGTGGGCGATACGGTGCTCGATGCCAACAGCCGCGCCGCAGAGCTGCTGCCCGGCTACCGCGAGGTGAAGTCGATGGTCTTCGCGGGCCTCTATCCCACCGAGTCCGACCAGTACGAGGGACTGCGCGACGCGCTCGAGAAGCTTCGTCTCAACGACGCGAGCCTTCAGTACGAGCCCGAGTCGTCCACCGCGCTCGGCTTCGGGTTTCGCTGCGGCTTTCTCGGGCTGCTGCACATGGAAATCGTGCAGGAGCGGCTCGAGCGCGAGTTTAATCTCGATCTCATCACCACCGTCCCCACCGTCGAATACCACGTCTACCGCACCGACGGCGAGATGCTGCTGCTGGAGAATCCCAGCAAACTTCCCGACCCGGCGGAAATCTCGCGCATCGACGAGCCGTACGTGAAGGCGCGCATCATGGCGCCCGCCGACTACATCGGGGGGATCATGCGGCTGGGGCAGGAGCGGCGCGGGGTGTATAACGGGATGCACTACATCGACACGACGCGGGTGGAGTTCGATTTCGAGTTTCCGCTCGGCGAGATCGTGCTCGACTTCTACGACAAGCTCAAGTCACTGAGCCGGGGCTACGCCTCGCTCGATTACGAGATGACGGGATACCGGGAATCCGATCTCGTCAAGCTCGACATGCTCATCAACGGCGACCCGATCGATGCCTTCAGCGTCATCATCCACCGGGACAAGGCCCAGGAGTACGGCCGCAAGGTCGCCGAGAAGCTCAAGGAGCTGATCCCGCGCCAGCTGTACCAGGTGTCGATCCAGGCGGCGATCGGCAACAAGATCATCGCCCGCGAGACCATCTCCGCCTTCCGGAAGGACGTGCTCGCCAAGTGCTACGGGGGCGACATCACCCGCAAGCGCAAGCTCCTCGAAAAGCAGAAAGAAGGAAAGAAGCGCATGAAGCAGATCGGCGCCGTCGAGATTCCGCAGGAGGCATTCTTGGCCGTGTTGCAGGTGGATTGATGCCGGAAAACGGTGACCGGTGAACGGTGAACGGGCAAAAAGCCGGGAAAAGGTTCGCCCTTCACCGACTTTGGTTATTCAAACCGCGTTCCTCGGCGACGTGGTCCTTACCACTCCGCTTCTCTCCGCCCTCGCGGAAAGGTACGGACCGGTAGACGTGGTCACGACGCCGGCGGCGGCGACGCTGCTGGAGGGGCATCCTGCCGTTGCCGAGGTCCTGCGCTACGACAAGCGCGGCGTCGACGCGGGGCTGGGCGGACTCTGGAAACTCGGACGCCTGCTCCGGGCGCGGCGCTACGCGAGGGCGTACCTTCCCCATCGGTCGCTGCGGTCGGCCGCGCTCGCCCTGATTGCCGGTGCGCCGGAGCGGACGGGGTTCGCGGGGGCCGCCGGGGCGGTTACATATACCAGCCGGATGCCGCGGCCTCGCGGCGCTCACGAAACCACACGCCTCCTGGCGCTCGCGGGTGTACCGGCGGAGGCGGCACCCGAGGTGAGTCTCGCGCTCACCGCCGCCGACCGCGCCGCGGCCGACGGGTGGCTGCGGGCGCACGGCGTTCCTCCGGGCTTCGTGGCGGTCGCTCCGGGCTCCATCTGGGGCACCAAACGGTGGCCGCACTACGCGGAGCTCGCCGCCGCGCTCGACGCGCCGATCGTCGTCATCGGCGGCCCTGAAGACGCCCTCCTGGCCGAGCAGATCAGCGCAGCCGCCAACGGCCGCGTCTGGAGCGCTGCCGGCGCGCTGGGCCTCAGGGCGGCGACGGCGCTCCTGGAGCGCGCGACGGTTCTGGTCACCAACGACTCGGTTCCACTACACCTCGCTGCCGCGGTGCACACACCGGTGGTCGCGATCTTCGGGCCTACGGTTCCCGAATTCGGTTTCGGCCCGCGCGGCCGGCGCGACGTCGTCGTGCAGCAGTCAGGGCTCGCCTGCCGTCCCTGCTCCGCGCACGGGCCCCGGGTGTGCCCGCTCGGTCACCACCGCTGCATGGTGGAGCTTTCTGTGGAGCGAGTGGCGGCCGCGGTGGCCGGCATTTCAGGCAGGGAGGTCGGTCGTGCGGTTCGTACTGGGGATTGATATCGGCGGGACCAACCTCGTGGTGGGCAGTGTGGCCGAGAACGGCCAGGCCCTCCACGCGCTGGCCAGCGAGCCGACCGACGCTCAGGCCGGAGCCGGGGCAGTCCTCGACCGACTCGTCGCACTGGCCGAGCGCGCCATCGTGCAGACCGGGCGCGAGGCGCCAGGAGCCGAGATCATCGGCGTGGGCGTCGGGGCACCGGGGCCGCTCGACACCAAGAGCGGTATCGTGCTACTGACCCCAAACCTGGGTTGGGTCAACATGCCGCTGCGCGATATCATCCACGACCGGCTCAAGCTTCCGGCGACGCTCGACAACGACGCCAACTGCGCCGTGCTCGGCGAGTGGTGGGTCGGCGCGGCGCGCGGTGCACGCCACGCCATCGGGATCACCATCGGCACCGGCGTGGGCGGCGGCCTCGTTCTCGACGGCAAGCTCTACCATGGGGCATCGGACGTGGCCGGTGAGATCGGGCACACGACGATCGACACCGAGGGCCGCCGTTGCAAGTGCGGCAACTACGGTTGCCTCGAGGCCTATGCCTCCGGGCCCAACATCGCGATGCGCGCCCTGGAGGCTGTCGAGGCGGGAGCGACCAGCAGCCTGTCGGCCCTGGTCGGCGATGGCCTGCCCCCCATCACGGCGCAAACCGTCTACGAGGCAGCCCAGCGGGGCGACGAGCTTGCGCTCGAGGTGGTCAACGATACGGCCAAGTTTCTCGGTGCCGGCATCGCGAATCTGCTCAACGTATTCAATCCCGAGGTGGTCGTAGTATGCGGCGGCGTCACGCTCGCCGGCGACCACCTCTTCGTGCCGCTCCGCCGCGAGGTGGCCCGGCGCGCGTTCAAGCCAGCCGTGCAGGCCTGCCGGATCGTGCCGGGCGAGCTGGTCAACACCGCTGGCGTGTACGGCGCCGCGCGGGTCTTCCTGGAACAGACGGGCGCGGGTGCCTAAGGTCGGCATCATCGGGTCGCTCGTCTGGGACCTCATCTACGGCCGGGACC
>JBBRGF010000013.1:0-31243 GCA_038240975.1 Gemmatimonadales bacterium | reverse complement strand
GGTGCACTTCGACGATCAAACCGCACGCGCCGGCGGCGAGCGACGCAAGGCTGAGCGGCTTGACCAACGATCGGACTCCCGCTGCATGGCTCGGGTCGACTACGACCGGCAGATGGGTCCGCTCCCTGACCAGGGCAACGGCATTGAGATCGAGTGTGTGCCTCGTGGCGCGCTCGAACGTACGGATGCCTCGCTCGCAGAGCACCACCTTCGGGTTTCCCTCTGCGAGTATGTATTCCGCGGCCATCAGCCACTCTTCGATGGTGGCGCCGGCGCCTCGCTTGAGCAGGATGGGCTTTCCGCTTCGGCTGGCGGCTCGGAGCAGCGTAAAGTTTTGCATGTTGCGCGCGCCGATCTGCAGCATGTCGGCGAAGTGTGCGACGACCCCGACCTCCTCCCAGCTCAGTACCTCGGTGACCACCGGCAGGCCGGTCTTTTCGCGCGCTTCGGCGAGGTATCGCAACCCCTTCACACCGAGACCCTGAAAGTCGTATGGCGAGGTGCGCGGCTTGTAGGCCCCGCCGCGCAGCATGTCGCCTCCCGCCGCCGCCACGGCAGTCGCGGTATCGAGGATCATCGCCTGGCTCTCGACCGAGCACGGCCCGGCGATGAGTACCGGCTCCTCACCCCCGAAGGCCAAATGCAGCACTTCGACCTTGCTGCCCTCGGGCTTCCGGCGGCGGTCGATCAGCGGAACGTCGGGCTTCGACGTGTGGTGGGCGGGGGTCGGCGGAGGGGCCGAGAGTCGCGAGCCTTCGATCCATGCCTCGTAGCTGCCCAGCACCACCAATTTCGCGGCCAGGGCCTCGACCTCCTCCAGCGCCTCGGCGACTCGCGGATCGGACGCGGCGCCGTCGATGTCGACGTAGAACCGGTAGGTCCAGGGCGCCGAGCGCTCGGGGCGGGACTGCAGGGCCATGAGGTTGACGCCGCCCGCCCCGAAGGCCTGCAAGGTCAGGGCGAGCATGCCGGGTTTATGGTCGATGAGCACGATGAGTGAGGTCTTGTAGCGGCTGACGCCTTCGCTACCGGCCGGCAGGTCGGGGGCGTCGGCACGGTTGAAGGTGAGAAACCTCGTCTGATTTGTCGGATCGTCCTCGATCCGCTCGGCAAGCGGCACAAGGCCGTGGGCATCGGCGGCGTGCCGGGCGGCTATGGCCGCCTGGGTCGGGTCGCCCTCCTGCACAACCATTTCCGCGCTCCCCGCCGTGTCCCACGCGCTCACCAGCTCGACGTCTGGAAGGTGTTCCGCAAGCCATATCCGACACTGGCCCAGCGCGACGGGATGCGAGAGCACCCTGCGTATTCCCTCGAGCCGCGCTCCCGGCACCGCCATGATCGTGTGGTGCACCGGATAGAGAATCTCGTGCGTGAGGCGGAGCGCACGGTCGCCGAACGCCTCTTCGAGCAGATCGTAGGTCGTCGTGACCGATCCAATGAGCGAGTTCTCGATCGGGAGGCATCCGGCGTCCGCCTGTCCGGCGCGAACAGCGGCGACCACGTCTTTCGCTTCCCGGCAGGCCAGGGTGGCCGACTCGGGCCAGCGCCGACGCGCAGCGGCTTCGCTGAAGGAGCCCTGGGTGCCCTGAATCGCCACGCGCATACGTCAGCCTCCCGTTTGAGAAAACCAAAACGCCCCGCCGGAAATGTCCGGCAGGGCGTCGAATCGGTCCGGGTCGGGCAGCGCTACCCGACGCCACCAACACCGGACGGGCATCGCGCCGCGCCGGCGTTGGTAAAGGAGCATGCAAGGCCGTTGAGCCGGAGCATGAAGCGAAGCTACGCGGCGGTGATTGCCTTTGTCAAGCGAGATTATCTTTTCGTCTCTGTGTCCTACCGCGCCGTCGCCTCCACCGCCGCCGCCAGCCTTCTGGCCGTTTCCGTCGCGGCCGCCCAGGGCCTGCCTGCGTTCATGCCGCTCAATCCGATGGCCGAGTCGCGGAGCGGCCTCTACTTCCAGCCATATAAGCCCGTGCGCCCGGGAAGGTGGACAGCGTCGATTTCTCTCGACTACGGCAGCGCGGTCGAGCGAAGCTACTCCTCTGCCGCCGATTACACGCTCGACGCGGAAGTCCTGCGGCTCGCCGTGAATATCAGCCACGATATCGGCCGCCGGGCCTTCGTCCTGGCCGGGGCCGAGGCGGGGGGAGCGTACGCCGGATTCCTCGACGGCTTTCTCAACTGGTACCACCGCGCGCTCGGCTTCCGGGTCAAGGAGCGCGACCGGCGCCCAACCGACCAGTTTCGTTATGAGATCGTCCTTCCCGACGGATCGTCGAGATTGCGCGCCCCGAGCGACTTTTTTCTCGGAGACCTGCGATTCGGCGCCGGCTACCGCTTCGGCCGCTCGCTGCAATCGGTGCTGTCGATCACGTTGCCGACGTCCACGGCGCCAGCAGGCTACGGGCGCGGCGTGGTGTCGGCCAGCGTGCTCAACACGGTGCGCGCTCAGCCCGCGCCGCGGCTGGCGCTCGAGGGAGCCCTCGGTCTCGGATACACGCCCTCTCACGGAGATCTCGAGTCCGTGCAGCACGAGACGTTCGCGTCGGTGAGCGGTGGCGCGCGGTATCGCTTCTGGGGAAGGCAGTCACTGTACGCGAATCTTTTCTACCACAGTCCGTACTATCACGACACCGAGCTTCCGGCTCTCGACCGCAGGGAGCTCTCGCTCGATTTCGGGTGGCTGCTGGCGACGCGCGCCGGTGACTGGCGAATCGGGCTGACCGAGGATCCGGAACCGGGCGGACCCGGCATAGACCTGGTTTTTCGTCTGGGCAAGGAATTCTAGGTCGAGGGGGTGCCGCCGACCTGCCGCTCGGCGAAGAGGAACTGCTCCATGTTGCGGAAGAGGAAGGACTTGGCTTCGGGATCACGGAGGTTGAGCGAGTAGTGATTGATCAATTGTTGCTGCATTTTGAGCCATTCTGCCCAGCACACGCCACAAATCTCATCGAAGACGCGCTTACCCAGGTCGTTCTGGAAAGGCCGGAACGCCATGCGGTCGCGGTCGAGGCCGCACCGACTACAGTGAACTGTCTCCATTGTCGCAAGATAGGTCGCCCGCGGAATGTGATCCAGTCCACGGGCGACCTTCCCGCGCCCTGTTACGTTTAAGTCAGGGCGTGAGACGTTGATGCCCTTCGCCCCGGCGAAGAATCCTGGCCCCGGAGGCGGTGCCCAGCCCGACACCGATGCCAAAGACAGCGGCGGTGGCCACCTTGAGGAAGGGCAGTAAAGCCAGTGGCCACACTATCATTGCCGCTGCTACACCGGCCAGAAGCGGAGCGAGAGGCGAGTAGATGGCATCGACGAAGCGCAGGCGGTGACGAACGAAATTCCGCGCCAGAAAGTAACCCGCCAGTCCGGCGACGACTGTGATAATCAGGGGTAGCATCTGGACAACTCCCGGTACGGGATTAAGGATAGCGTTGCACTACGAAACGTGCAACGAAAAAGATTCAGTGAGGCTCGGCGAGTAGGCACGGAATGCGCTACCGTGCGGTACGTATCGCGGGTGTGCCAACGATCGTGTCCTGCCGGATTCCCTCAGGAACGGAGGCCACCGATGCCCCGACATCCGACGGTGCAGGTTCCCAACATCGGTCCCATGGATCATGCCTGGGATCTCTTGGGTGAATGGCAGGCGGAGTTCGAGCTTCCCGAAACGGAGGCTCCCATGCATGGCAAGGTCATGTTCCGTTCCTGGACCGACGCGGAGCTGCAGCTCGATCCTGTGGAGGCGGCCATCGCGGGCATTCCCTCGAGCGTGCCGATGGAGCGGGCCAGCGAGATTCATCTGACGGACGCGGGGGGCGGGGCCTTGCAGTGGGTTCTCCACGCGCCGTCTACCAACTGGTCGCTGCAGGCGACGATGTGGCCGGGCTCGCTCCATCTGTTCGTCCACGATGCCGACGACGACGAGGAACAGATCTACCGCGCCAGGGCAACCCGCGACCAGGTGTACTATCTCAGAAAGTATCCTCTCGACGACGAGTAAGCAGCGGCCCATGGAAGTTCGAGCAGTGCCAATACACGTGAAGGGGTTCGGTGCGCCCCCGACTGACGCGGTCGTCGATATCGCCGTCCTGTCGGGGGCGGATCGTTTGAAGCGGGCCGGCTCGATCATGGGAATGGCCCTGGTCGTAGCACTCATCGCACTCCCGATTCCCCTGGTGCATTTCATCCTGGTGCCGGGTGCGCTCCTGGGCGGATTCGCCATCGGCGGCAACCGACTCACCCAATCGGAGATCTTCCAGCGGGCCCAAGGCCGGTGTCCCTTTTGCGGAACGGACCAGGTGTTTTCTGTGATGGGCCGATTCCGTTTGCCCAAGGACGCTCACTGCGTCAAGTGCGGCCGGGAGCTTTCTCTCGAGACGCGCTGAAGGCCGACAGCCACCGCCATACCCAGATCCAGGCAACCCAGCTCATCAGCACCACGCTTCCCATTCCGCGCCAGGTCTCCCACACGACACCGATTGGGGTCATCCACCGTGGCCACGCACCGTCGGCTCGAAGGTGGTGCCGTTCCAGCACCTGTACCGCCGAAAAGCCCTCGCGCAGCCGCGCGAGAATCAGGGCGCAGGGGTCGTGGCCGCCGCGCCACCCCGGGGCGCGGACCAGGTTCCAGACCAGACTGGTGGCGCCCCAACCGTGGCTATCGCTCACGCCTGCTACAAAGCGGTTGGTTCGCCTGGCGAGCGCCACTACCGAGTCGCGCCGCACGCCGCTGATTTCGGACGCCTTCGGCGAGGCGTTCACGATCTCGAAGCCGTCCGCTCCCGCGGCGACCAGGCTGTCCAGCCGCCCCCAGTGATTGCGCTCGTATTCGGGAAGCGAGAGAAGCGAGAGCGCCCCGAAAGCCGAGTCGCTGGTGGACAGGAGCGTGCGCAGCTCGTCGAGAGAGCCGTCGTATCGGCTGCGATCGACGGGCAGCGAATCGCCGAGGAGGACGACATGTGCCTTCCACGCGCTCACCTCGATTCCGGGACACCGCGCAGGCGTGCCCGACGGGTGCCCCAGTGCCTCGACGGTATTATGGTCGGTGATGAAGACCGCGTCGAATCCCGCTCGCCTGTGCCAGCGCAGATTCGCTTCCGTGTCGAAGCCGCGCATGAGCGTATTCCGTACGTCGTGCGACACGCTGGTGTGACTGTGGAAGTCGGCAACGATGTCGTCGGGCGGGACGCCGGCAAGTGAGATCATCGGCCGGTGCCAGAGCAATCCCGCGGCGATGAATGCGAGGAGCCCGACAAAAGAAGCGGCAAAGACCGCGATCTCCCGGCGCCAGCTCCACCTCCCAGCCGATCGGCTGCGCCAGAATGCGCCTGACATGCGCCAGAGTGGGTAGAGGATGGCTATCCCGATGAGGAACCAGCGCAGCCGGGTCATGCTCAACATCGAGACGCCGTCCCACATCGAAAAGAGCGGGGCAAAGGCGACGTAGAGCCAGGGTGCGTGCAGGTGAAGCGCCGGTGCGACGGTCCCGCCCACCGGATCGGACAGCTCAGGCGCCGCGGCCAGGCGCGAGCACACGAGCGCCGCCGTCAGCGCGATGGAACCCTTGAACGATCGAGCGATGGAAGGAATGCTCAGAATATATGCCTGAACGCGATGAAGGACTTGAAGACGAGTTTCCATTGGGTGACGGCACCGCCGATACGGGAGCAGAGGTTCGGTGTCCGTACTGTGGAGAGCTCGTCGAGATCGGACTGGACCCGGGTGGTGGGATGGTGCAGGACTACGTCGAGGACTGCCAGGTCTGTTGCCGCCCCTGGCGCGTCCTCGTCAGCTACCAGCCCGACGGATCGGCTGTCGTGAGCCTCGAGGCGGAGGACGTGCAATGACCGGCCGTCGTCAGACTCCGCCGAGCCATGGGTAACCCTGATCCTCCCAGTACCCGCCGGGACGGTCGCGAGTAAGAGTCATCCCGGTAAGGTACTTGGTCATCTTGTAGCCGAGCTTGATCGGCGAGTAGAGCCGGAGCGGCGCGCCTTTGGTCGGCGGCAGAGGCCGGTCGTTGTGCGCGTAGGCGAGTATCGTCTGCGGGTGCATGGCGCTCTTCAGGTCCCATCCGTTGTAGTAGTCCTGGTCGAACGAGTCGAAACGGAGGTATCGCGCCTCGGGGGCGGGTTGCACCATCTCCATGATGATCGAGACCGGCACTCCCGTCCAGCTGCCGATGGCCGTCCATCCTTCCACACAGTGATGCTTGACCGTGTAGCTCACCCGCGGCATCGCGTGAAGCTTTTCCAGCGTGAGCCGGAGCGGTTTCCGAACCATTCCGCCTACATTGAGCGCCCAGTCGCCGGGAGACGTCGGGAAGGCCCCGGTGTTGGTGCGGGTGATCGAATAGGACGGGAAGTCTCTGGGCGGCGTTCTGGCGGCCACGGGGTACTCGCGCGCCAGTCGATTCGGTGACAGCAGGATCTTCTCTCCGACCCAGTCGTTGATTCGGGAGAAGGCTCGCAGTCGCGACTCGAGAACTGGTCCGCCGTCCCAGCCGCACCCGGCTACGAGCGCGGCCGGGCCCGCCACCAGACCCAGGCGAAAGAGGTCCCGTCGTGTGAGTCGGGGAGACGGCTCATTCATGGCTCGGGAACCTCCCTCGGTACCACCCCGTGATCATCGCACGCAACGACGCGGGGTCGACCAGAAACACGAGCGCGACGTGCAGCGCGGTGAATCCGACGAATAGCCACACCGCAACGAAGTGCCAGTAGCGGGCGAACTCGTATCCGCCGAAGAGTGACGTGAGCCAGGCCAGCTGTACCGGTTTGTAGATCGCGAATCCGCTGAGCGCCGACAGGGCGCCGAGGATCACGATGAAGGTGTACGCGCCCTTCTGCAGGGCATTGTGCTTGCCCTGAGACGGATGATCCCTTCGGAGCCGCAGGTAGTAGAGCTGCATCTGCACCGCGGGGCCCACGTCGCCGGGCCGGAAGAGCAACGAGCGCCACTCGCCGGTCACGGCGAGAAACAGGAGATAGACGAGGCCGGTGATCACGAACGGCCACGCCAGGGCGAAGTGCCAGTTGAGCCCGCCGGCCAGCCAGCCGCCGAGCCGGCCCCACTGGGGGATCGGCTTGCCGTCGAGAGGGTTGGGAAGCGGAAAAGATCCGCCGCGGATGCCGAAGTGACTGAATGCGGCGTAGATCTGCAGTCCGCTCGCGATCATGCCGAGCAGGAAGATGGCGTTGAGCCAGTGCGCCAGGCGAACGAGCCCATGGTGTCGCTTGACGAGGGGCCGCGGGGCGGCGGATTCCATGAATGCTCCGTGCGGTCCGGGAGGTACGAGGCCGAATCTAAGCTAGAACGACACCACCCGGGTGGCGGTTCCGTGACTTACACTCCCTCGAGGGCCCGTTCCGCGGCTCCGATTCCGCTGGCCAGAGCGCCATGTACCGTGGCATTGCGTCCGGCCCCTGCCACCGCCTCGCCCGCCAGGTAGAGCGTGCCCGCCACCGGTCGGGAGAGAAAGTCCCTCGCGGCCTTGGCGTCGAGGCCGCCATAGCTGTACGCGCCGAGCGACAGGGGATCCGTCATCCAGTCGTGGTGGTGCGCACCTCGCACCCGCCCGGCTTCCGCGCGGG
This sequence comes from Gemmatimonadales bacterium, assembly GCA_038240975.1. GTDB lineage: Bacteria > Gemmatimonadota > Gemmatimonadetes > Gemmatimonadales > GWC2-71-9 > CAVVWJ01. The sequence continues at coordinate 23,654 of JBBRGF010000013.1, read as the reverse complement.
CATGCCGCCCGAAGATCACCGCCAGCGAGTCGAAGGCCGCCTGCAGAGTCACATCAGGAGATCTGCCGGCGAGCGAGATGGCGCGCGGACCCCCGCACCACCCGGTGAGCCGTGGCTCATCGAGCGCCGGCGAGGCCCACCAGACCGGAAATGCGGATGCAGGCCCATGGACGAAGCTGATCGGCGACTCGCCGGCGCGCATCCACCATGGAGTCTCGAACCGGAGAACGATACGGTGCGCCGCTCCCACCTCGATCGACGCGAGCGCTTGGGCCCAGCCCGGTGGATCCGGCTCGATGGCCGCCGCCGGTCCATGTGTTCCAGCCGGAGCCTTAAGCACTCCCAGGGGCAGCGCGATCACTGCCTGCCGCGCGCGAACCTCGCCGCTGCTTCCGTCCGGATTCCGCACGTCGGCAACGACCTCCCCCGCACGCCATCCGAGTGAGCGCAGCGTCGTGGAGAGCCGGAGGTCGAAGAGGGACGGAGAGCATTGGGAGCAGAGCCACTCCGGCACACGGTCGTAGCCCTCGGGAAGGATCGACACCTCCTCACCGTCCTCGTCTTCAGCCCGTTCGTTCTCGGCCAGCGAGTGGATGCCGATCCGCCTTGCATCCGCTGCGTGAAATCCTTCGACGTAGCTCTCGACCGCCGCGAGCGCAGTGGGATCGTCCCCGGCGAGGAGCCGGCCGTTCAGGATCTCGGCCAGCGTACGGTCGGGCCGGGCCTTGATCTCCGCGGTGAGGAGTCCTTCGAGGGTCGCGCGGACGTCCGGCAAGGCGCCACCGCTCCCATCGCGGAGCCCTTCGTGCCGCTCTTCCATCGGCTCGGTCGGTATGGCGGCTTCGGCCAGCAGAGGCCAGAGGGGATTCGACTGCCCGTGGATGAACTCGGCGCCGAGCTCGACCGGTCGGTCGGCCCCCGCGGGGCGGATGGTGTACACCCGTCCGCCGATGCGGTCGCGCGCCTCGATCATCGCGACCCGAAGCCCCGACTCGGTCAGCCGCCGCGCCGCGGCCAGCCCGGCGACACCGGCGCCGATCACCAGGACGTCGGGATCGGGCATGGTAATCGGACGGTGGCGGGCGCTATTCGTAGCGCAGGGCGACGATCGGGTCGAGGCTGGCGGCGCGCCGCGCGGGCCAGATGCCGAAGAAGAGGCCGATGATCGCGCTGAATCCGAACGCGATCGCGACAGAGAAGGGTGAGATGAAGGTGTTCCACTGCAGGAACCGCGAGAGAGCGATGGCCGCACCGGTGCCAAGCAGCACGCCGAGCAGGCCGCCGACGAGACAGAGGACGAGCGCTTCGATCAGGAACTGCAGCATGATCGTTGTACGGGTGGCGCCGAGCGCCTTGCGAACGCCGATCTCCCGGGTGCGCTCGGTCACCGAGACCAGCATGATGTTCATGATCCCGATGCCGCCGACCACGAGGCTCACCGCCGCGACACTGGCGAGCAGGCTGGTGAAGACCTGCGTCGCCTGTTGCTGGGTGGCGAGCACGTCCTGCTGGTTGCGCACGGTGAAGTCGTTCTCGCCTCCCGGCCGGATATGATGTTCGCGTCGGAGGATCCCCTCGAGATCGACCATTCCTTGCTGGATCGGGACGCTGTCGTCTACCTGGATCGAGAGCGTGCGCAGACGCTTGTTGCCGAACACGCGATACTGCGCGGTCGAGAGCGGAATCAGAATCTGCTCGTCGGGGTTGCCGAATCCTCCGGCCGATCCCTTCTCGCCCAGCACGCCGATGATCTCGAAAGGAATCCCGCGGATCTGGAGCGCCTGATGGATCATCGCGGCCGGATTTGCGTTGAGCATCTGCGGCACCGCGGCGCCGAGCACCACGTAGCGCTGTCGCGCGTTGTTGTCGCCGGTGGTGAACATCCGTCCGTAAGGCACGGTGTAATTCTTGACCTCGACGTAATTCGGCGTCGTGCCCACCACGCTCACGTTGCTGTTCTGGTTGCCGTACTTGATCTGCAGCGACTGTTGCATCTCGGGGACGACGGCCTTGAGCAGGGTCGCGTCGCGGAGAAGGGCCAGGTAGTCGTCGGTGCTGAGGATGGTGCGGTCGGTGATGCGGACCCCGCCGAGCGACGCCTGGCCAGCCATGACGCTGAACACGTTGGCCCCGAGCGCGGCGATCCGGTCGTTGACCGCCTTCTGCGCCCCGGTGCCTAGCGCGACCATCGTGATGACCGCGCCGACACCGATGATGATGCCCAGCATCGTGAGTACCGACCGGAGGGCATTGGCCCGGATCGACTGAAACGCGACCGCGACGGTTTCGCCCAGCTGCATACTCAGCGGCCTCCGGTGGGCCGCGCGGCGCCCGCCGCAGGCTGCTGCTGCATGCCGGGAACGGCGCCGCCGCCGGTCATCCGGTTCATGCGTTCCTTCATGTCCTGCTGCGACTGCACCAGGCTCGCACTCGGCAGCAACAGAACCGAGTCGCTCGGCTCGATGCCGGACAGGACCTCACTGTAGTCCAGATCGGTGAGGCCGGTTGTGATCCAGACGGGCATGATCCGGCCGCCGCGCTTCACGAAGACGATGTATCGGCTTGCGGCCGACGCGCCACCACCACGGCGGCGCGCGCCCCGCGCCTGTGACCGACCTGCGGCAACGGAGTCGCCTCCCCGGCCGGTTTCCGCACCGAGCCGTGCGCTGTCGGGAGGCGGGGCTCCCGTAGAATCGGCCGGCCGCTGGCTGGCTTGCTGGGCCGCGAGCTGCTTCGTCACGTCATCGGACGCCAGGCCCAGCACCGCCGCGGCGGAGGTAACGTCCCGCGGGGTACGGAGCGCCGCATTGGGCACCGCCAGGACGTTGTCGCGCTGCCCGACGTGAATCTCGACGTCGGCGTTCATTCCCGGTCGCAACAACCCGGCCCGGTTGTCGATGCGCACGAGCACCGGAAACATGGTGACGTTCTGTTCGGTGACCGCCTGAGGCTCGATCTTGAGGACCGTGCCCTCGAACGGCCGGTTGGGGTACGCATCGACGGTTATCGTCGCCGGCAGGCCGACCTTGATCTTTCCTATGTCGGTCTCGTCGACCAGAGTCTTGACCTGCACCAGGTTGAGATCGGCCATCTTGAGCAGCGTGGTGCCGCCGCTCACGTTGTTCGTGGCCGAGGCGATCACCGTGCCCCGCTCGACGTCCTTCTCGATGACCGTGCCGGTGATCGGCGCGCGAACGTCGGTGTCTTCGAGCTGGATCCTGGCATTGTCCACCGACACCTGCGCATTCACCACCGCCGACTTGGCATCCGCGAAGTCGAGCACCGCCAGCTCGTGCTCCTGCTCGGTGATCGACTGCGACTTGTACAGCTCGTCGGATCGGTTCCTTTGCGCCGTGGCGTTGGTGAGCTTCGCCTTGGCCACGTCGAGGTTGGCCTGGGCCTGGGCCAGCGTGTTGCGGGCGTTACGCTGGTCCACCTTTACGAGCGGCGCCCCTCGCTTGACGAGCTGGCCGGTTTCGGCGCTGAGCAGAAGAATTTCGCCTGAAGCCTTCGACTTTACCTCGACGGTGGTGTCGGGCTGAAGAGTACCCGCGGCCAGGGCAGAGACGTCGATGTCCCGGCGCTCTACCGGCACCGCCTGGTAGACGACCTGATCAGTCTTCTTTTTGCACCCGACCCCCAGCACTGTCAAACCACAGAGACACAGAGGGGCCAGAGAACGCATCACTTGGCGCGTCCGCTCGCGAAGTCGCGTTCGACCCGGCCGTCCTTGAGATGGACCTGGCGCCTGGCGTGCTTCGCAATGTCGGGCTCGTGGGTCACCAGCACGATGGTCTGACCGTCGCGGAACAGCTCCTCGAACAGCGCCAGGATCTCCTCGCTGGTGGCGCTGTCGAGATTTCCCGTCGGCTCATCGGCAAGCAGAATGCTGGGCTCGTTCACCAGTGCGCGGGCGATGGCCACGCGCTGCCGCTGGCCGCCGGAGAGCTCGTTCGGCCGGTGCTGCATCCGATCCGCCAGGCCGACGCGGGTCAGGGCGTCGGTGGCCATCACTTTCCGCTCTTTGGAGCCGCGCCCGGCGTACACCAGCGGCAGCTCGACGTTGTGAAGCGCAGTGGCCCGCGGCAGAAGATTGAAGGTCTGGAAGACGAAACCGATTTCCTTGTTCCGGATGCGGGCGAGCTCGTCATCCTCGAGCTCGGAGACTCGGTGGCCGTTGAGCCAGTATTCGCCGGCCGTGGGGCTGTCGAGGCACCCGACCAGGTTCATGAGGGTAGACTTGCCCGACCCAGACGGCCCCATGATGGCCACGAACTCGTTCTTCCGGATCGTGACATCGACGCCACGGAGGGCGTGCACGACCTCGCCGCCCATGTCGTAGTCCCGCTGGAGATTCCGGGTGATGATGACGGCGTCGCGCGGCGCGTCGGCCGGCACCATCGCCATCCGCTCGGCGGTATCGCTCAGTGAGCCGGTCACAGCGTTCGTCCGATCAGCGCTTCGAGCTGCGCCTTGGCGCGGAGATAGTCGAATCTGGCAACCACGATATCCACCTCCGCCTGGTTGAGGGCTTCCTGCGAAGTGAGCACATCCACGATCGTGCTGACACCGAGACGGTAACGCTCCTGCTGCACGCGAAGGTCTTCGGTGGCGGCGAGCACGCTGGTCTGGGTGATGTCGATCTTGGTGTGCGCGGCATCGAGCGCGGCGAGCTGCGACGTCAGCTCCGATTCCACCGCCCGCTGCGCATCGGCTGCGCTGGCCTCGGCCAGGTCCAAGCCGGCCGAACGCTGGGTCACGGCCAGCTCGCGAGAGAATCCGTTGAACAACGTCCATCTGAGGCCCAGATTGACCTGCCGCTGGTTGAGCAAGTCGTAGTCGTTGGCCCGGCTGCCGTTCCACGCGGTGCTTGCCGTGAGATTGAGGCTGGGCCAGTACGCCGACTTCGATGCGCGGAGATCGGCTCGCGCGGCGACCGCGTTGGCGGTGGCCTCCTGGATTCGCGGGGAGCGCGCCTCGGCCTCCGCGCGTACCCCGGCCGTATCGACCGGCGCGACGACACGGTAGAATGCCGAGTCGTCGGCAGCCCGTACCCGGCCGCTCTCGCCGATGAGCCGCGCCAGCCCCGCCTCGGCCGCGGCCAGATCGGTCTGCGACTGGATGAGGTCGAGCCGCGCGGTGCCGAGGGTGACGAGCGACCGCAGCGAGTCGGAGCGTGTGGCGGAGCCGGCGCGAAGCTTGGCGACGGATACCTTGAGCTGCTCCTCCGCGCGCCTCACGCTCGCTTGCCGCACGCCGACGAGCTGCGAGGCGGCCAGGGCGTCGAAGAACTGGTTGGTGGTGGTGAGCGCCTGCTGAAAGCGGGCGTCGACCAGCGAGGCGCCGGCTGCCTCCTGAGCCGCCTTGGCGGCCTTCATCTCGGCGCCGCGCCTGAAGCCGGTGAACAGATCGATGCTCGCCGAGAGCGATGTGCTGAGGCTGCGGTTGCTCCTGTTGCCCGTAATCAATTGACCTGTGACCGGGTCGACGCTCGATGTGCCCTCGGAGAAGAACTCGCTCGCTGAAGAGCTGGCGTTGACGGACGGCAGGTACGCTCCCCAGGCGGTCCGGCGCTGGGCGCCGGCCGTTTCGACGTTGCCCCGGGCCTGAACCACGCTCGGCTGTACCTTTTCAGAGAGCCGGATTGCCTCGGCGAGTGTCACGGCGCGCCCCTGGGCACCCAGCCGGGGTGCCGTGACGCACGACAGAGCCAGCAGGGCGGCGTGGACGCTTTTCATGTCTTCCATATTTCGTGGGAAGAGAGCCCAACCCGAATGCACACGAAAGCCGCCCGGGTCGACTTTCGGAAGATACTCCGGACGGCATCGATGGACAGGATTCGTGGGCGCCTGGCTTCGTCGCGACAAATTGTCTCTCGATTTACATCCCGCACCCTCCGCGTGTTGGGATCTGACGCTCGCCGCCGCCCAACGGCATGGGAGGGCGGGGTGTATACTCGCACTGACGTCTCCCGCCGGCGGGCCGTCCGACGGGACCTCCCCGGCGGCCGGTGCGTCTCTGGACGCCGAGGACCCGTACGACCGATTCCACAATCGCCGTGGTAAGCGCCGCGGAGGGGGAAGACTCCCCACATACCGCCCCGGTGCCGAAGCCTCCCGACCCCGACGAGGCCGCCGCGATCGTGCGCGTCCAGCAGGGCCACACCGACTCGTTCGAGCTTCTGGTCGAGCGGTACATGCGCGGGGCCTTTGCGGTCGCCTACCGGCTCCTGGGCCAACGGCAAGATGCGGAAGACGTAGTGCAGGAGGCGATGCTCGCCGCGCTCACGAATATCCGCACGTTCGACACCTCACGCCGTTTCGGGCCCTGGTTCTATCGCATCGTCGTGACACGTGGGCTCAACTTCCGGAAGTCCCGGGCGCGGCGGCAGACGGAATCGATCGACCGCGACGAGTTCGCCACCCGGGCGCCGGGGCCGGGGGTCGACATGGAGCGGGCAGCACTCCGCGATGCCGTCACGACTGCGCTCGCTCGGCTTCCCGAGCGACAGCGGATGGTGGTCCAGTTGTACGAGCTCGATGGATTCTCCGGGGCCGAGATCGCCGCCATGCTCGGCATCCCGGCGGGAACGGTTCGGTGGCATCTCCACGAGGCGCGCCGGACGTTGCGAGGCATGCTCGCCCAATTCCAGGGAGTGGCCGGATGAACGATGAGACCCGTTGGGACATCGATCCGCCGCGCGACGAAGCGCTCGGGCATCTTCTGCACGAGGGAGGCGCGGCAATGCCGGTCTCCGCGGTGAATTGGAGTCGAATCCGCCGCGAGGTCATGCGGCGGGTAGCCGGCCAGGCAGTCGGCGGCGACTGGTGGGAGTTCGTCGCCGGGTGGGGAAGGGTCGCGGTGGCGGCCAGCGTGGCGGCGATGCTCGTGAGCGTCCTTCTCCTGTGGCGCGCCGGCTCCTCTTCGCTCGAGCCCCTGGCGGCCGCCGCGGTCCCAGAATCGATCGCGATCGCGCGCGTGGCCACGGACTATCCCGTCGAGACCGCCTTCGCATCGCTCGTGCGCACCGAGCACCACGACGAGTTCACCACATGGGGCGTTCGATGAGTCCCCTGCGCAGCTCGCGTCTTCTCGCGGGAATCGTCATCCTGCTGGTGGGTCTTGCCGGCATCGCGATCGGCGCCGCGGTCGATCGCACCGTCGAGCATCGCCGCATGATGGGTTACGCGGTCGGCGGACGCTTTCCCAACGGGCCGCCGCCCGAGGCAAGGAAGTGGGTCGTGTCGAAGCTCGAGCGCGACCTCGGCCTCTCGTCCCGGCAGCGCGACCAGGTCGACTCGGTGCTGGCCCGCCGCGAGGCCGAGGTCCGCAGCCTCATGGTCGAGATGCGGCCCCGATTCGAGGCGATTTCAGTTCGCACCCGCCGCGACATTCAGGCGGCACTCACTCCGAGCCAGCAGAAGCGCTTCTCCGAGATGAGCGCGCAGGCCGTCTCGCCTCCGGCGCAGGGAGCTCCCCCGGGGCCGTGAGCACCGGCGTTCTCAGCGATCCGCGCGGCGCCGGAATGCCTCGCGCAAGGCGCCGATCGACAGCCACGCGCAGACCACGCCGAACGTGTACGCCGTCGCCGTCGGCAGAATGAAGAAGAAGAGTCCGAGCCCCACCAGCAGCATCGTCAGCGGAACAAAAATCGACCGCCGGGTATTCGCGAGGAGGATCCGGAGTGTCACCGCGGCGTGCTTGCGCCGCTCCCTGACGCTCTTTCGATACCGGGGTGCCACCGCCTCCGGCTCCTCGCGCTTCAGCGACGTCGGCAGCGATTTGCTGATTCGCCGGGGCCCGCGCACGGGACGCCTGGTCACCTCGCTGCTTCGCGCAATGTCCAGCCTGAACTGGTGCTCCATCGCCTCGGCCAGGCCGGTATTTTCGATCAGCACGTCGAGCTCCCAGTTACCCATCAGGCTCGAAGGATTGAGATTGCTCGACCCGATCCTGCTCCAGCGGCCGTCGGTCACGATAGTCTTGGCATGCAGCATTGGTCCTTCCCACTCGTAGATCCGCACACCGCTCCGCAGCAGGTCGCGGTATCCGATCCGGGAGAGATTTCTAACCAAGGGAAGGTCGCTCGTGCCGGGTACGAGCAGCCGCACATCCACGCCGTCTCTCGCCGCGTCACGAAACGACTGCAGAAGCCTTGGAGGCGCCACGAAATAGGCATCGGTAATCCACAGCCGGTTCATGCTGCCGGCTGCCATCAGCTCCGTCACCCTGTATGTGCGCTCCCGGCCGGGCGCGCCACGAATTACCCGCACTTCGGCCACACCCTGCGGAGCGATTTGCCCCGCGAATTCCTCGGCGGGCACCTGTCCCCCCGCCACTTTCCAGGTCTGGGCGAAGGCGTAGTCGAGCACGCCGCTGGCCGGTCCGGCGATCTCGACCGCGGTATCGCGCCACGGCCTTCCGCTCTTGGTCCCCTCGCCGGTCCACTCGCGTCCGATGCAGAGGCCTCCCATCACCGCGCGCGCGCCGTCGGCCACAACGAGCTTTCGATGGTCGCGGGCGAAGTTGGTCACGAGATCGAGCGGCTGGATCGGGTGGAACCCCCGGAGCTCGACACCGGCCTGACGGAGCGCGCGCCAGTATTTCCGGCGGGTGCTCCACGATCCGAAGGCGTCGTACAGCACGCGGACCTGCAGGCCTTCGCGGGCCCGCGCCATGAGCGCTTCCGCAAAGCGCCATCCGGCCACATCGCTCCGGATGATGTAGTTCTCGAAGTGGATACGGCGGGTGGCCCTGGCGATGACGTCGAGCATCACCGCGTAAGCTTCGGGGCCGTCGATGAGCATTCGTACGTGGTTTCCGGGAACGGGCCGGCTGCCCGCGGCGCGATTGATCGCGCTGGCGATCGACTGCTCGGCTCTCCCCAGGCCTGCGTCGGTCAGACGGCTCCCAGTCCCAGGGATCCCTCGTGAGGGCGGAGCGCGCGCAGTACGAAGTCGATGTGCTCGTCCAGGGGGACACCGATTTCCGCCGCTCCCTGCGCCACATCCTCCCGGCTCACTCCCCGGGCGAACGCCTTGTCCTTGAGCTTCTTCTTGACGCTCGAAACCTCGAGGTCGGCCAGGCTGCGCGACGGACGCACGAGGGCGCAGGCGACCAGGAAGCCGCACAACTCGTCTACCGAGAAGAGCGACCTGGCCATGGGCGTGTCGCGGGTGACGCCGGTGTAGTTGGCGTGCCCCAGGATGGCGCGCTGCATCGGCTCCGGCATTCCCCGGGCGGCGAGCAGCCGCACCCCTTCGGCCGGGTGTTCCTGGTCCGGCGCATGGCCATCGTTGGGAAAGCGCTCATAATCGAAGTCGTGAAGAAGGCCGACGAGCCCCCATGCGTCGGGATTCTCTCCCGCTCGCACCGCCATGGCCCTCATGGCGATCTCGACGGCATACATGTGCTTCCGCAGTGCGTCGGAAGCGGTGTACTCGTGCAGAAGGGCGAGGGCTTCGTCTCTGGTGAGCATAGATAGGTTGTAGGTAGTGAGTCGCGACGCTCGGATGAACAACCTTCGGCCTACTGCTGCGCATACCCCGCCGTCAGCGGAACCCGCGTCGAGACCTCGCCGTCGAGCGTGATCTCGAATGCGAACGATCCCGGGCGGGGAAGGGGGACGTCGAAGACCAGCACCGCGCCCGCCTCGACGTCGACGACGCCGGCCGGCGGCTCCCCGAACTGCACCGTGCCATCGCCGCCGAGCAGCTCCGTTCCACTCTCGTCGACGAAGCGGATGCGGATGGTATGGATGCCGATTTCGGTGCGGCGGCCCCTCACCCTGAGCACGAGATGGGTTCGGGGACAGACCGCGGGAAAGCTGCTCAGCCAAACGTGCTGGAAAATGCCGAGAACACTGAGCTTGCCCTGCTGATCGATGAGGGCGTAATCGGCGACGATGGCGAAGTCGAGATGCAGGGTTCAGCCGACTCGGATGGAGGTGATGACATCGTTCTGCTGGATGCCGTTGACGACGTCCATCCCTTGCCGCACCTGGCCGAACACGGTGTGCACCTTGTCGAGATGCGACTGCGGACCGTGGCAGATGAAGAACTGGCTGCCTCCGGTGTCCTTGCCTGCGTGCGCCATGGAGAGCGTGCCGGCCACATGTTTGTGCGTGTTGAGATGGGTCTCGCACTTGATCTTGTACCCGGGGCCGCCGGTGCCGACGCGGGCATTGCCGGGATCCCGGGAGAGAGGGTCGCCGCCCTGGACCATGAAATTGGGAATGACACGGTGAAAGCGCGTGCCGTCGTAGAACTCGCTGTTGGCGAGCTTCTCGAAATTCGACACGGTGCCCGGCACCTCGGTGTCGAAGAGATCGGCCACGATGGTGCCCTTGCTGGTTTCGATCGTCGCGGTCTTGGCCACGTGTTTCCTCGCTATACGGAGTGAACGGTGCGGTAATCTATACGCGGTCGGCGTCACATCGGCACCGCCGATGGAAGTGCCGCGAGCGTCGCCAGCCAGCTCTTGAGATCGTCCGCCGGTGCGCTGCAGGTCGTGCCGCTGCAGGCGTAGGCCCGCGGCCTCCGGCCGGTGTCGACCATCGCGGCGAGCGACGCCGGCAATGGCCGGCCCCCCGCCTCCGGCGGCACGACCCGCCAGACGATTCGCCGCGGCACGAAGCACGCTGATGCTGCGGCGTGCATGCCGCGAGCGATGTCGTCCCCGCCATCGCCGACGATCACGAGGTGGGTTGCCGGGTTGAGGTGCCAGTCGGCCGCCAGGAGGTAGGCGGCCGTATGGACGCCCAGCTCTCCCGGCCGGCCGGCGAACGCCCGGACCAGCGCATTGCCGCGCTCGTGCCACCGCGGCGCCCCGGTCAGCTCGTGCAGCCTGGCGAACACGATTCCCGCCACGCCGTTCGGCGAAGGCGTCGGCGTGTCCTGGACCGGCTTGGCGCGGGTGGGCAGGAGGCCGGGCTCGGTGTCGCGCCCGCGCGCAGTGTCGAAGAGGCCTCCGTTTTCGCCGTCCCAGTAGTCCCTCCAGACCCGGTCCATCAGGCGCTCGGCCCAGTCGAGCCACGCCAGGTCGCCGGTCGCCTCGCAGGCATCGAGCGCCGCCGACGCGACCTGCACCTGGTCGTCGAGCATCCCGCTGCTACCTCCAGGTGTGTGGCTCACCGCATCGGGCTCGGCGCTCTCAGTCCTGATGCGCGCCAGCGTCAGGATCGCGTGGGTCCATGCCCACTCGTCGCCCAGGACTCCACCCGCGCGCAGAAGCGCCGCGGCCATCATCGCATTCCAGTTCGTGTACCGGGTACGATCCACGAACGGCATCGGACGCCGGGCACGTGCGGCGGCGAGCTTGTCCCTGGCCGAGGCGAGCAGTCGTCGGGTGTCGTCGACGCTTTGGCCGGTTCTCGCGGCGAACGCAGCGACGGACTCGGCCACGTAGAGCACGTTCCGGCTCGGGTCGTGGTGCATCTCGCCGGCGGTGCCGATATCGTAGTGGGCCGCGGCGACGTCCATCTCTTCGGGAGTCAGCTCCGCCGCTGCCTCTTCCCTTGTCCAGGTGAAGTAGTTGCCGTCGTCGTCGAGGCCGACGTCGGCATCCTGGCTCGCGGCGTAGCCGCCTTCGGGGTCGGACGCGACCTCGCGCACCCAGCGTACGATACCCCGTGCCACCTCGGCATATTCATCGGTGCCGAAGAGCGCGAAGGCGTCGAGGTACACCTTCAACAGCTCGGAGTTGTCGTACGACATCTTTTCGAAGTGGGGAACGATCCATTCGGCGTCGACGCTGTAGCGATGGAACCCGCCGCCGAGCTGGTCGTAGACACCGCCGCGGCCCATCCCCTCCAGCGTGCGATCGATGACCTGGCGGGTGGTGTCGTCGTGCACATCGGCCCAGCGGTGGAGCAGGAAAGTGAGCGCACCGGGATGGGGAAACTTGGGCTGGCCCCCGAAACCGCCGTATACGGGATCGAACACCCGGGCCATGCCGTTCGCGGCGTCCCGGAGGGCTGAAGGAGAGAGATCGCCGGGCATCGCCTCGTCGAGGTCGGCGGTAACGACTCGGCGAATCGCGGCGGCCTGAGCCTGCACCTGATCGCGGCGGGAGCGGAAGGCCTCGAGCACGGCGGCCAGCACGCTCCGGAAGCCTGGACGGCCATACTTGCCATCGGGCGGGAAATACGTGCCGCCGTAAAACACTTCGCCGGCCGGGGTGAGAAACGCCGTCAAAGGCCAGCCGCCCTGCCGAGTCAGCGCCTGCACTGCCCGTTGGTAGCGGGTGTCGACGTCGGGGCGCTCGTCACGATCGACCTTGACGCAGACGAACTCCTCGTTGAGAAAGCGGGCCAGCTCGGGATCTTCGTACGACTCGCCGTCCATGACGTGGCACCAGTGACACCAGACCGCGCCGATGTCGAGCAGCACGGGACGATCACGGTCTCGCGCCTCCGCAAAGGCCTCATCGCTCCAGGGGAACCAGTGGATCGGCTGGTGGGCTGCCGATTGGAGGTATGCGGACGGCGATCCGGCAAGACGATTGGTGCTCATGGGGAGAAGTTTATCCGGTCGGAGGAGTGGAAGTCATTGCTTGTGCTACTTGACACATGGTCGGTGAAGGAAGAGAATAGGATTCAGAGGAAACCGAATCGTACCCGACCGTCGTATTCATGTCAGGTTCGTTCAATCGAGGTCCCGCCCGTCGACCACAACCCGTTCCGTATTCGTGACGGGTTGGAGCATATGATTCTCAGCTTTTTCGGGTCACGCGGGTCTCTGCATCGGGGGCCACCCCTCTGTAGAGATCGCCACTTGAAGTCTCCGGCCGGCACAGAGCCCTCCCTGCGCGCAATGTCCGCTGCATCCAAGCCTCGATTCCAGATAGAAACAATCGCAATACCGCTAACCGCCGAGCGCGCAACGCATAGCGCGAATGGAGCGTTTTGATGTGCTTAGCGATTCCGGGCCAGGTGATCGAAATCGTGGACCAGCCCAACCGGCTCGCCAAGGTGAGCGTGGCCGGCGTGCACCGCAACGTGAACATCGGCCTGCTCGACGCCGACGGGGCGGGCGCGCAACCCGGAGACTGGGTCCTGATCCATGTCGGCTTCGCCCTCTCCAAGGTGGACGAGGAGGAGGCGCACGCGACCTTGCGGCTGCTGGAACGCATGGGCGCCGAGTACGAGATGGAGCTGTCCGAGCTCCGGGAGAGCGTCATCGAATGAGCCTGGCCGATTTCTCTGCCGCCTGTTCTCCGGGCACGCCGTGCATCACCTGCTCCGACCAGGGCACCGTCATGCGCGTGGTGGCGGCGGGCGCCGGCGGCCTGGCGGTCTGCGCGGGCGTGGACGAGCGGGCGGAGGAGGTCGAGGTCTCACTCCTCGACGCCGTGCTGCCGGGCGATCTCGTACTCGTGCATGCCGGCGTGGCGCTGGCGCGGCTGGGCGAGAGAGGCACGTCATGAAGTTCGTCGACGAATTCCGCGACGCCGAGCTGGGGCGGATGCTCTCCGCTCAGATCGTAGCCACCGTCGAGCCTGGGCGGCACTACAAGGTGATGGAGGTGTGCGGCGGCCACACGCACACCATTTACAAGTACGGCGTGGACGATCTCCTGCCGTCCAACGTGGAGCTGGTGCACGGCCCCGGGTGTCCGGTCTGTGTCATCCCGATGGGGCGGGTGGACGACGCGATTGCCGTGGCGCGTCATCCCGAGGTGATCTTCACCTGCTTCGGCGACATGATGCGGGTGCCCGGCTCGAACGGCACGCTCCTCGAGGCCAAGGCCGAAGGCGCCGACGTGCGCATGGTCTACTCGCCGCTCGATGCGCTTCGCATCGCGAGGCAGCATCCCGACCGCGACGTGGTGTTCTTCGCGATCGGCTTCGAGACGACCGCGCCGTCCACCGCGCTCACGCTCATGCGCGCGCGGGCCGAAGGCATCACCAACTTCTTCTGCTTCTGCAATCACGTCACCATCGTGCCACCGCTCCGGGCGCTACTCGAGTCGCCCGATCTCCGGCTCGACGGCTTCATCGGCCCCGGCCACGTGTCCACGGTCGTGGGGGCGCGGCCGTTCGAGTTCATTCCGAGGGACTATGGCAAACCCATCGTCATATCCGGCTTCGAGCCGCTCGACGTGCTGCAGGGCGTCTACATGGTGCTGCGGCAGATCGCCGAGGGACGGTGCGAGGTGGAGAACCAGTACACCCGCGTCGTTCCGTACGAGGGCAATCCGCGCGCCCTCGAGGCCTGCGCGGAGGTGTTCGAGCTGCGTCCCCACTTCGAGTGGAGGGGGCTCGGATTCATCTCCCAGAGCGGCCTCCGGCTCTCGCCGCGCTACAGCGGGTTCGACGCCGAGGTCCGGTTCCCCGTGCCGGGCATCCGGGTGGCCGACCCCAAAGCCTGCCAGTGCGGCGAAGTGCTGAAGGGCGTGATCAAGCCGTGGGAGTGCAAAGTGTTCGGCACCGCCTGTACTCCCGAGCGTCCCATCGGCACCTGCATGGTCTCCAGCGAGGGCGCGTGCGCCGCGTACTACAACTACGGACGCTTCGCGCGGGAACGGCAGGTCGTATGACGGGTATCACGCACGCCGGCCCCGACGAGAGGGAGCAGGTGGTACTGGGGCGAATCGAGCGCGCCCGCGCCCGCCCCCCGCGCTTCGACGACGCTCAGATCACCATGGCGCACGGCGCGGGCGGCAAAGCCAGCCGCAGCCTCATCGAGGGGTTGCTGGTCCCCTCCTTCGGCTCGGAGACGCTGAGCTCCCTGGCCGATGCGGGCACGGTCGTGCTCGACGGGCTGAGCCTCGCCCTTACCACCGACAGCTTCGTGGTCAAGCCGATCCGCTTTCCGGGCGGCTCGATCGGCGAGCTGGCGGTCAACGGGACGGTCAACGACCTCGCCGTGGCCGGTGCGCGTCCGGTGGCGATGACGCTCTCGCTGGTGCTGGAGGAGGGGCTGCCGTCCGACGTCCTCCGCGGAGAAGTCGAGGCCGTCGCCCGCGCCGCGCGCGACGCCGGCATCGAGATCGTGGCCGGCGACACCAAGGTGGTCGAGCGCGGACATGCCGACTCGATGTACATCTGCACCACCGGTCTCGGCCGGCTCGATCCGCGCGCCCGTCTCAGCCCCGCCTCACTCCGCCCCGGCGATCGGATCCTCGTCTCCGGCGGCATCGGCGAGCACGGGGTGGCCATCATGCTGGCTCGGGGCGAGTTCGAGCTCGACGCGGCAGTCGAGTCGGATACCCGCTCGCTCTGGCCCGCGGTCGACCGGCTGCTCGACGTGGCGGGGCCCGGTATCCGCTGCCTGCGCGACGCGACCCGCGGTGGGGTCGCCTCGGTGCTGAACGAGCTGGCTCGCGCATCGGGTGTCGCGATGCTGGTAAGAGAAGGGTCGATCCCCGTGCTGCCCGCGGTGGCGGGCGCGTGCGAGATCCTCGGGATCGATCCGATGTACGTGGCCAACGAAGGGAAGATGGTTGTCATCGTATCGGCGGAACACGCCGCGACGGCGCTCGAGGCGCTCCGCGGTGTCGAAGGATGTGAAGAGGCGGCGGAGATCGGTGAGGTGAAAACCGACCCGCCGGGGATGGTACTGGTCGAGACCGCGTTCGGCGGCAAGCGAGTGATGGATCTGCTGGTCGGCGATCCGCTTCCGCGGATCTGTTAGGGCCCTCGGAAAGGAGTGGCGGCATGGCGTCGGCGACAACGATGGATTTTGCGCCAGGGCAGCGAAAGACCGAAAAGGTTGTAGCGCACGTCATCTGGATGACCACCGGGCAGGGCTGCGACGGCGACTCGGTGGCGATGACGAGCGCCACCAACCCGAGTCTCGAAGACATCATTCACGGAATCATTCCGGGGATGCCGCAAGTCGTGGTTCACACTCCGGTGCTGGCGTACGAGAACGGAGCGGAGTTCATGCAGGCCTGGTACGATGCGGAGGCCGGCAAGCTCGATCCCTTCGTGCTCATCCTCGAGGGCTCGGTGCCCAACGAGAAGATCAAGAAGGAGGGGCACTGGGCGGCGATGGGGGTCGACCCCAAGACCGGGCAGCCGATCACCACCAGCGAATGGCTCGATCGCCTGGCTCCGAAGGCTGCCGCGGTGGTGGCGGTGGGGACCTGCGCCACCTACGGCGGGATCCCCGCCATGAAGAACAACCCCACCGGCGCGATGGGCCTCCCCGACTATCTCGGCTGGGGCTGGAAGTCGAGGCTCGGCCTCCCGATCGTCTGCATTCCCGGGTGTCCGACGCAGCCGGACAATCTCACCGAGACGCTGCTGTACCTCGTGCTGCAGCTCGGCGGGATGGCGCCGATGATCGATCTCGACGAGCAGCTCCGGCCCCGCTGGCTCTTCGGGCGCACGGTGCATGAGAGCTGCAACCGGGCGGCCTTCTACGAGCACGGCAATTTTGCCGAGGAGTATGGAAGCGACAACCGCTGCCTCGTGAAGCTCGGCTGCAAGGGACCGGTGGTGAAGTGCAACGTGCCGCTGCGGGGGTGGGTCAACGGCATCGGAGGCTGTCCCAACGTCGGCGGAATCTGTATCGCCTGCACCATGCCAGGCTTTCCGGACAAGTTCATGCCGTTCATGGACGAGGACAAAAAGGGCTTCTTTTCGGCGAGGATGGCCGAATTTACCTACGGGCCGGTCCTGCGATTCTTCAGGAACGCCTCGATCAAGAAGATCAGCGACAAGGAACCGGATTGGCGGAAGCCGACCCCGAAGCTGACGTCCGGATACTCTCCCCGCTGGGTGTGAGCAAACTCATCGCCTGACGGCGACAGGAGGAACAGACGCAATGGCAACCATGCTCGAGCCAAATGTCCCAAAGCAGAAGGTGATGATCAAGGAGATGTCGTGGGACCCGATCACGCGCATCGTCGGGAGCCTCGGTATCCACACCGAGATCGACTTCGCCAATAAGGAAGTGCTCAAGTGCTATAGCACGTCGATGATCTTTCGTGGATTCGACATTTTCATGAAGGGGATCGACCCGCGCGATGCCCACTTCATCACCAGCCGGATCTGCGGCATCTGTGGCGACAATCACTGTACCGCGTCGTGTCTCAATCAGAACATGGCCTACGGGGTCAAGCCCCCGAAGCTCGGCGATTACGCCTACAATCTGGCAGAGTCGGCGGACTTCATGTTCGACCACGCCATCTTCAACGATTGCATGGCGAACGTGGACTTCTCCGAGCAGATGGTCAAGGAGACCAACCCGAAAGTTCTGGCCAAGGCGGAACAGACCCTCTCTCCACACGCCGCCATCCACGGCTACCGGACCATCGCCGACATCATGCGGGCGCTCAACGCCTTTACCGGCGCGTTCTACCTGGAGACGCTTCAGGTGGCGCGCTACACCCGCGAGATGTACTGCCTCTTCGGCGGCCGGCACACCCATCCGTCCACGATCATGCCGGGCGGGGTGAGCGCCGACATCACCCATCAGACGCTGACCGACTACTACGTGCGCCTCATGCGCTACTTCGAGTACTGCAAACGCACGGTTCCGATGCACGACGATCTTTACGACTTCTGGCTCGACGCGCTGCCCGGCTATGACATGGTGGGCTTCCGGGAGACGGACCTCGTCTGCTGGGGCTGCTTCGACGATCCCGACTACGTCGACTACAAGTACAGTACGATGACCGAGTGGGGACGGAAGCGCTTTGTCACACCCGGCGTCGCCATCGGGGGCGAGTTGATCTCGACCGACCTGGTGGAGATCAACCTGATGCTGCGCATTCTGCTCGGCAGCTCGTACTTCGACAACTGGGACAACGAGGAGACGTTCGTCACCAAGGATCCGCTCGGGAATCCGGTGCACAAGCACCACCCGTGGAACAAGACGACGTTGCCGAAGCCGCAGAAGCGCGACTGGGCCGACAAGTACAGCTGGGTCACGTCGCCGCGCATCTTCGACAAGCGCACCGGGCGTCACGTCGCCTGCGACACGGGCGGCGGGCCGTTCGCCCGCCAGTGGGTCACGGCCAAGGCCGGCCTGGTGGATCTCGGCTATCTCAAGGCCACCGGCAACAGCATCAAGATGTCGCTGCCTCGAACCGCGAGCATGCCCGAGATGGAGCTCGAATGGAAGGTTCCGGCCAAGTCCAACGCCGTCGAGCGCGACCGCGCCCGGTCGTACCATCAGGCCTATGCCGCGCTGGTCGGGCTGCACTGCCTCGAGAAGGCGTTCATCGAAGTGCGGGCGGGGCGGACCAAGAGCTGGAAGGACTTCAAGGTGCCGAGCGAGGCCGTGAGCGTCGGCTTCCATGAGGCGGCGCGTGGGGTGCTGTCGCACCACATGGTGATTCGCGACGGCAAGATCGCGAACTATCAGCCGTACCCGCCCACGCCGTGGAATGCCAATCCGCGCGACGTGCACGGCACCCCCGGTCCGTACGAGGATGCGGTGCAGAACACGCCCATCTTCGAGGAGAACGGCCCGGAGAAATTCAAGGGGATCGACATCATGCGTGCGGTGCGCAGCTTCGATCCGTGCCTGCCGTGCGGTGTGCACATGTACGACGGCAAGAGTCTCGTCCGCAAGGTGGTGCACACGCCGACCGGATTGGCCTGAGCCATGGCTCATCCCGCGATGGCGGCGTCCGGACCCGAGGCATTGGTGGAACGGGTCCGGGCGCTCACCGGCGAGCTCGACACGATCGGTGACCCGCGTGCCCGCGAGAGCGTTCACGAGCTGATCGGGGCAATTCTCGAGTTGTACGGCGAAGGCCTGGAGCGCATCTTCCGGGCCCTCGCCGATCCAGAGGCGACCGGCCCAGCGATCCGCGAGAGCCTCACGGCTGACGGAGTCGTGGCGAGCCTGCTCCTCATTCACGGCCTCTATCCCATCGGTCTCGAGACGAGGGTGACGCAGGCGCTGGACCGAGTGCGCCCCTACATGGAGACACACGGAGGCTACGTCGAGCTGCTCGGCCTCGAGGGCGGCGTGGCCCGACTCCGGCTACAGGGCAGTTGTCACGGTTGTTCCTCCGCTGCCGTCAC
Organism: Gemmatimonadales bacterium; assembly: GCA_038240975.1. GTDB lineage: Bacteria > Gemmatimonadota > Gemmatimonadetes > Gemmatimonadales > GWC2-71-9 > CAVVWJ01. The sequence goes on along the minus strand of JBBRGF010000013.1, from coordinate 4,670 downwards.
GCTGGAGCTGGCTATCAAGCGCGCGTTGGAGGAGGCCGCTCCCGACCTGCTTGGTATCGAAGTCGAGGGCGCCGAGCCGGCGGTGGCTGAGCACCCGCAGGCCCAGTCGTCCAGTCTGGCTCCGCGGGACCATACGTGGGTGGATTGCAATGTCCTCGTCCAACTCTCCTGAGCCTCCCGCCTCGCTCGTCGCCGAGCTGCGCCGCTTCACTCGAAACCGCACGCCACAGTCCGTGCGGGCGCATGCGGGAGGACCCCAGGCCGCCGAGCGCTGTGACTTCTGCTCCACCGGAATGTCGGCACAGCACAACCACATGCTCGACATCCAGGAGCGGCGTATTCTCTGCGCCTGCGAGACCTGCCTGGTCCGCCAGTCCGGGGAGGGGCGCTATCGACCGACGGGGAAACGCCTCGTTGCGCTCGAGGGGTTTCAGCTCTCCGAGGAGACCTGGGGCCGTTTTGGGATCCCCGTGGGGTTGGCGTTCTTTTTCCACAGTGGGAGCGCCGGCCACGTCATAGCCCTCTACCCGAGCCCGATCGGTGCCACGGAGTCGGCGCTGGAGCTCGGGACCTGGCAGGCGCTGGAGGACGCGAACCCCGTGCTCCGCGGGCTCGAGCCCGACGCAGAGGCCCTCATCGTCGGCCGCACCATGGAGACACCCCAGTACTTCATTGCCCCGATCGACGAGTGTTACCGCCTAGTCGGTCTGATCAAGTCACGGTGGGAGGGGATCTCGGGGGGGAGTGGGGCCGAGACGGCGATCGCGGAGTTCTTCACCACTCTTCGAGCCAGAGCGGTGGCATGACCGCACCGCAGCCAAGCTTTACTGTGCTCGGAGCCAAGGCCGTCGAGTTTGCGGCGGCGCCCACCCTAGCCTTCACGCTGGAGGTGACCGAACCGACGGAACGGGAGATCTACACCATCGCGCTCACCTGCCAGATCAATATCGATCCGGCGCAGCGCGACCACGACCCGGAGACGCGGGGGCTGCTCTCCGAGCTGTTCGGCGCGCCCGAGAGGTGGGCGCAGACGACCAAGAGCCGCCGTTGGCTGCAGGCGAGCGTCCTGGTGCCAAGCTTCACCGGTGGGGCCAAGTTCGAGTTGCCGGTGCTGTGCAATTTCGACCTCGAGCTGGCTGCCACGAAGTACTTCTACTCGCTTCCTGGCGGTGACATTCCGTTCACTTTTTTCTTCAGCGGCACCATTCTGTATCACGGTGACAATGGTGAGATCCAGGCCGCCCAAGTGCACTGGGACCGACAGTCGTTGTTTCGGTTACCTGTCGCCGCCTGGAAGGAAATGATTGCCCATTACTACCCGCAACGCGGGTGGATTGGGCTGCACACCGACACGCTTGCGGCACTGAGCCGGTACAAGGCTGCACGCGGACTCCCAACGTTCGACGTCTGCGTGGCCGAGCTGCTCGCTATGCCCGTCGGCGGCGCAGTGGCCCCGGCGACAATCACCCGAGTTAAGGACTGAACGGTGTCCGAGGAGCTGGAGTCGCTGGTCTCCTCGCTGCTCTACGAGGGCTACTGTCTCTATCCCTACACGCCGGGATCGGTCAAGAACGCCACCCCGACGCCGTTCGGTATCGTCTATCCCCCGTCATATGCGGCCAGGCAGGCCAGCACCTTCGACCATCTCCAGATCGAGTGCCTGCTGGAGGCTCGACCCCGCCCCGCGGTACAGGGTACGGTCCGTTTCCTCCAGGCCAGCGGCGATGGGCATCAGGCGGTCGAGCGGCGGGTCGAGACCGACGGCGAGACGTCGTTCGCGTTCGAGGCCGGGCCGGCGGGCGGGGTGGCGGGCCGCATGGTGCTCTCCATCGAGCCGGCCGGCGACGGAGTATGGCGCGTCCGGCTCCGCATCGAAAACCTGACGCGAGTGGATGCCGAAGAGGCGGCGGCTATGGACCGGCGCGCCGCTCTGGAGCGGTCGCTGCTGTCGACCCATGCGATCCTGCGCGTGCAGGACGGCCGGTTCATTTCGCCTCTCGACAGCACCAACTGCCGCAACGTGAACACCTGGCCGGTGCTTGCCACCCCCACAGACGACGCGGTGCTCGGCGCCGCGATCTTCCTTCCCGATCACCCGCAGATCGCGCCCGAGAGCAAGGTCAATTTCTTCGACAACACCGAGATCGAGGAAGCGCTCATGCTCCATGTCCAGGTGCTCAGCGACGACGAGCGGGAAGCGATCGGCGGACAGGATGCGGCGGTACGCGAGATGATCGAGCGGGCCGCGGCGGCCTCGCCGGAGGAACGGCTCCGGCAGCATGGGGTCATGAGGCCGGTGGATCGCCCGGTGCCGTCACGAGGAGGGCGACGTGAGTGACGCGAGCGGCAATCTGGAGTACATGATGCGCGCGCGCGTAGAGACGATTCCCGGGGAGGAGAAGTTCTCGGTGAACGGGGTGGAGTTCCGCCGCGGCGGCAAGGTCGTGCTCCGCCTCGGTGGCCGCAGCGATCCCTACGTCCGTGCGCTCGACGGAAAGATCGCGACCATCGAGCGGCTGTATATCGACTACGAGGACAATCGCTATCTGGTGGTCACGATCGACGACGACCCGGCCCGGGAGCTCATGCGCGACACCGGCCGATTCCACTACTTCTCGCCGCACGAGGCGGAGGTCATCGAGCCGTGAACACCCGTCCGGAAAAGCAGATCCTCGTCGCCGGAGTGGGTAACATCTTCCTTCAGGACGACGGTTTCGGCGCCGAGGTCGCGCGGCGTCTCGGGGCGCGGGGCGTGCCGAGCGGAGTCACCGTGCTCGACTTCGGCACCGGCGGGCTCAAGCTCGCCTACGAGGTCATGCGGGGCTACGATGCGCTCGTGCTGGTCGACATCAGCCGGCAGGGCGGCGAGCCCGGCACGCTCTACGTCATGGAGCCGGATCCCGCATCGGTCGAGGGCCCCATCCAGGAGGGCGACGCGATCGATCCGCACGGCATGGACCCCAGGACCGTGCTGCGATTCGTGAAGGCGGTTGGAGGGTGGCCCGGCAAGGTCGTGGTGATCGCATGCGAGCCGGCGACCATCGCCGATATGGGGATCGGCCTGAGCCCGCCGGTGACGAGGGCGATCGACGGCGCCGTGGATCTCGTTCTCAAGACGGTCGAGGAGCTAGGCTCCGACGCGGCCTATGCATGAGCTCTCGCTCAGCGCCGCGATCGTGGACACCGCGGTCAAGCACGCGGAGGGAAGACAGGTAAGAGTCGTCTCGCTCCGTATCGGCCGCCTGCGGCAGGTGGTTCCCGATTCGCTCGAGTTCTATTTCGGGTTCGTGGCCAGGGACACGGTGTGCGAAGGCGCCCGGCTCGAGCACACACTGGTTCCCGCCCGCATGCGCTGCCCCGCCTGCTCCCAGGAATGGGAGCTGGAGTCTCCGATATTCCGGTGCCCCTCCTGCTCGTCGACCGATATCACCATCGTCACCGGCAACGAATTCGAGGTCGAGTCCATTGATGTCGAGGAGGAGCCATGCATCTCAAGAAAGTGAGGGTCGTGAAAGACGCCCTCGACGCGAACACGACCATTGCCCAGGCCAACCGGGCCGATTTCGACCGCGCCGGCGTGACGGTGGTGAATCTCATGAGCGCGCCGGGCGCGGGAAAGACGACCCTGCTCGAGCGGGCCCTCGCTGGCCTCGACTCGATCGCCGTCGGCGTCCTCGAGGGCGACGTGCAGGGCAGCTTCGACGCCGACCGGCTTGCTCGGCTGCACATTCCCGTCACGCAGATCAACACCGACCCCGGCTTCGGCGGCGAATGCCATCTCGATGCCAACATGGTCCGCTCGGCGATTCCCTCCCTGCCCCTCGAGGAGATCGACCTCCTCATCATCGAGAATGTTGGCAACCTGGTCTGCCCGGCGGAGTTCAAGGTGGGAGAGGACGCCCGCGTCATGGTCTCGTCGGTCACCGAGGGCGAGGACAAGCCGCTCAAGTATCCGCTCATGTTCCGGACCTGCGAGCTGGTGCTGGTCAACAAGATCGACCTGCTGCCGCATCTCGACTTCGACCTCGAAGCCTTCCTGCGGAACGTGGAGGCGGTCAACCCAGAGGCGCAGCACATGCTGGTGAGCGCGCGCACCGGCGAGGGAATCGAGGCGTGGCGTGAGTGGCTGATCCGTACCGTTGCCCGGCGGGGCGTGCCCGCGTGACGGTGGCGCCGCCGGCCGGCGGCATTCGCCGGCTCGACCGGCTCATGGTCGGCCGCTCGGAAGCCAACCGCCTCTTCTTCGAGCGTGAGGCGAGCCGCATCGCGACGCTGTGTCACCAGATGGCGGAGCGCTTCGCCCGCGGGGGGACACTCGTCGCGTTCGGGGCTTCGCCGGCGGCGAGATCGGACGTGCGGCATGTCGCGGTGGAGTTCGTGCACCCCGTGATCGTCGGCAAGCGGGCCCTCCCGGCCGTCGGTCTGGCTCGTGAAGGCGGCCCGCTCCCCCTCCAGGTGGATCTGGTGGCCAGGCCGGACGATATCGCCATGGCGTTCGGGACCGACGAAGGGAGCACCGAGACCGCCGAGGCGCTCGAGATCGCCAAGGCCCGGGGGTGTCTCACCATCGCGTTCTCGCGCGCGGGTGCGGCGTGGGACTTCGAGCCGCCGAGCGACGATCCGTTCATCCGCCAGGAACTGGCGGAGACGCTGTACCACGTGCTCTGGGA
>JBBRGF010000012.1:0-32051 GCA_038240975.1 Gemmatimonadales bacterium | reverse complement strand
ACCTCATCGGCCGCACAATGCACCATTCCGGTCTCAGGGATGACCTGTGCGGGATGCAGCGGCAAGGTGCAGCGTACGCTTGAAACCACGCCCGGCGTGACCGGAGCCAACGTCAACCTGATGACGGGCGCAGCCTCGGTGAGTTACGATCCGGCCGCCACCTCGCCGGAACGGCTCGTGGAGATCATCCGCTCGACCGGATACGGTGCTGATCTGCCGACACCGGACCGCTCCGATGAAGACATGCTGTCAACACGGGACGCGGAGCAGACCGCCGAGGCTCGGCGGCTATGGCAGAAGTTCGTCGTGAGCGCGGCGGCAGCGGTCCTCCTCATGGGTATCACCATGCGCCCCGGGGGCCACGACGCCGGCGGCGTCTCGGGCTGGATTCAACTCGCCCTCACGCTGCCGGTGGTGTTGTGGGCGGGACGCCACTTCTACACGCGGGCGTGGGCGGCGTTTCGCCACCGTACCGCCGACATGAACACGCTCATCGCTGTCGGTACCGGCAGCGCCTTCGCCTACAGCGTGGTGATGACCATCGCGCGTGACTTGTTCGTTGCGCACGGCGTAGAGCCGCACGTGTACTTCGAGACAGTCGCGATGATCATCGCCCTTATCCTGCTCGGCAACCTGCTCGAGGCACGGGCGAGAAGCCAAACGTCTCTGGCCGTGCGAAAGCTTGCCGGCCTTCGGCCCGCCGTCGCCCGAATCGTACGGGACGGCGACGAGCGTGAGGTTCCACTGGGCGAGCTGGTGGTCGGCGACGAGGTGATGGTTCGCCCCGGCGAGACGGTCCCGGCCGATGGCGCGGTCGTCGACGGCACGAGCCACGTGGACGAGTCGATGCTGACGGGAGAACCCGCCCCGATCTCCAAGGGGCCGGGCGCCCGAGTCGTGGGCGCGACGCTCAACCGCAACGGCGCGCTCCGCATCCGAGTCGACCGGGTGGGCGGCGACACCGTGCTCTCTCGCATCATTCGCCTGGTTCAGCAGGCCCAGGGCTCGAAGGCGCCCATTCAGCGTCTGGCCGACCGGATTTCCGCCGTATTCGTCCCGGTCGTCCTCTCGATCGCCGTCGGGACCTTTGTGATCTGGTACGACCTCGGGCCCGACCCGGCGTATCTCCACGCGCTGGTCGCCGCGGTCACGGTTCTCATCATCGCCTGCCCCTGCGCGATGGGCCTCGCGGTTCCCACCGCCGTCATGGTCTCGACCGGCCGCGGAGCGGAGCTCGGCGTGCTCATCAAGGGAGGAGAGGCGCTCGAGCGAACCGAGTCCGTGCGAACCGTCGTCTTCGACAAGACCGGCACGCTGACGGAGGGCCGGCCGGAGGTCGTCTCGGTGCATCTTGCAGGCGCCGATCTCGACGAGGGTCGGCTCCTCGCGCTCGCCGCCGCCGTCGAGCGGTCGAGCGAGCACCCCCTCGCCGAAGCGATCGTGGCCGCGGCGGAGCGCCGCGGCCTGACCCTCCAGCCGGCGCAGGCCTTCATGAGTCGAACCGGAAAAGGCGTGCTCGCCATGGTCGGTGGCCTGAGAGTCGGCGTAGGAAATCTGGCGCTCATGCACGACCTGCGCGTCGATCCGGCCCCGCTCGCGGCGGCGGCCGACGCAGCTGCCACGTCGGGGCGCACGCCGGTATACGTGGCTGTCGAGGGAAAGGCGGCCGGCCTCATCGCGGTTGCCGACCCCATCAAGCCCGGGAGCCGCGGCGCGGTAGCGGAGCTCGGCCGCATGGGCATCGAGGCGGTAATGCTCACGGGCGATGACCGCCGCACCGCCGAGAGCGTGGCGCGTGAGGCCGGCGTCACGCAGGTCATCGCCGAGGTATTGCCCGAGCGAAAGCTCGAGGAGATCAGGCGCCTTCAGCGAAGCGGGAAGGTCGTCGCGATGGTGGGCGATGGGTTGAACGATGCGCCGGCTCTCGCGCAGGCCGACGTCGGCATCGCGATGGGAACCGGTACCGACGTGGCGATGGAAGCGGGTACGATCACGCTCATGCGCGGCGACCCGTCCGGCGTGGTGACCGCCATCTCGCTCGCGCGCCGAACCATGCGGATCATCCGCCAGAATCTTTTCTGGGCGCTGGTCTACAACGTGATCGGCATTCCGGTGGCGGCGGGCGTTCTGTATCCGTCACTCGGCATGCGCCTGACGCCGGCGATGGCTGCCGCGGCCATGGCGATCAGCTCGGTGAGCGTGGTGGCCAACAGTCTGAGATTGAGAAACTACGGAAGGCGTGGAACGGTGAACGGTGAACGGTGAACGGTGTTGTTCTTGATCCGTTCACCTTTCTCCCTTCTCCGTTCTCCTGCTCCGTCTTTCAAGGAGATCAGAATGACGACTGCCCCCACCGCTCCCTGCGGCTGCGCCGCTCGTCCTGGCGACGGGACCCACGCCGTCGGGGTCGATCCCGACATAAAGCATGCGGCGCTCACCCGGTTGCGCCGCATCGAGGGCCAAGTGCGCGGCTTACAGAAAATGGTCGAGGAAGAGCGTTATTGCGCCGACGTCCTGATGCAGGTTTCTTCGGTGCAGGAGGCCCTTCGCGGCGTGGCGCGAGCTCTTCTCCACAATCACCTCAAGCACTGTGCGACGACCGCGATCCGCTCGGGAGACGCGGCGCAGGCCGATGCGATGTACGACGAGTTGATGGAGATGATGTACCGCAGCGCGCGATGACCACGAAAGGAGCGATCCATGCCCCGTTGGCTCCGCTGGACCGGCTACGCCTTTGCCGCACTTACCGGAGTGATCGCCGTCGCAATTCTCCTGGTGTACGCAGTCTCCTCGCAGCATATCAATCGCCTCTACGCCATTCGGGGGTCCCCCGTCCGCGCGACCGGTGACCCCGTCTCCCTTGATCGCGGCCGCCACCTGGTCGAGGCCGTCGCCAAGTGCCAGGAGTGCCATGGTGACGATTACGCCGGAAAGATGGTCTCGGATAACGGCGCGTTCGGCCGGCTGCCAGGCTCGAACATCACTCGGGGGCGTGGAGGCATCGGAAGCTTCAGTGACGCCGACTGGGAGCGCGCGCTCCGGCATGGCGTCGCACCCGGAGGCCGGCCGTTGCTCTTCATGCCTGCGGAGGCATTCACCAGGCTGAGCGATGAAGACCTTGGCGCTATCGTGGGCTATCTGAAAACTCTGCCGCCGGTAGATAGAGAGTGGCCGGCGCCGAAGGTGGGTCCGTTGGCGCGAGTGCTCTATCTCAAAGGAGACTTTCCTCTCCTTCCCGTCAGGCTCGTTGACCATGCGGCCATCAGGCAACCGCCCGCTCGGGGTGTCACCGTGTCGTACGGCGAATACCTGGCGACCATCGGCGGGTGCCAGGGCTGTCACGGCGCTGGCCTCGACGGCACCGGCGCACCTGGTGCGCCCGACATCACGCGCGGCCGTCTCGCCTCATGGACCGAACCCGATTTCTTTCGTGCCCTACGGAGAGGTCGGCGCCCCGACGGCACGCCCATCGATCCGACCAAGATGCCGTGGCCGCGCTCGGGCCTCATGACCGACGACGAGGTACGGGCGGTCTGGATGTACATTCGGTCGCTGCCGGCCGGGCAGGCGACCTGATCAGACGGCCGGCTGCACCTTTCGCATGTCTCGCCCGATCGTGCGGAGCGCGCCGAGTACCACCAGGCCTCCACCGAGGATGACGCAAGGCAGAAGGAGGATGGCTCGGGCGAGCCCGAAGCGGTCGGAGAGCGTGCCCACCAGTGGCAGTGCAATCGCGTCGCCCGCGAGGTGGATGAACAGGAGGTAGGCGCCCGCGACGGTCGCGCTGATTCGTGGCGGCACCACGTCGAAGATGGCCGCGGTGATGGGCCCGTTATACCACGACAGGCAGAAGAACGCGAGGAAGAATACAACCTGGAAGAGGATCGGGTCGCGAATCATCAGCAGCCAGAAGGCCAGCGGCCCGCCCAGCAGCAAGCCGGCCGCGACAGCGATCACCCGTCCGCTCTCGTATCGCCGGCGCAACCAGTCGGCCAGGAACCCTCCGAACAATGTCCCCGCGGTCCCCGCGATCAGACCCCATTTTCCAAGCAGTGCCGCGGCTTCGGCGGCGGAGAGCTGCAGCTCGCGCGACACGAACGTCGGCCCCCACCCCACGATGCCGTTGGTGCCGAAAGAAATCATGGCGCCCGCGGCAAAAATGTAGGTGAGAGATGGCGTGTGCAGTACGGTCTTTCCAGCGCGCATGATGTCGTCGAACGCGCTGCTGATGCCGGTGCCGAGCTCCGAGAGTTCGGCCTCTTCGGCCGGCGTGCGCCGCACCCAGCGCCAGATCGTGGAAGCCACCCCCAGCGCGACCGCGGCGCTCAGTGCGGCCACATCGAGTTTTGAGTCGGCGCCGTAGTGCCGGTCGAGAGAATAGGCGGCCAGGAGCCCGACGGTGACCCCGGCGACCAGCGGCCACAGCTGGCGGAGCAGCGGGGCCGCGCCGAGATGGAAGTCGCGCAGGAAACCGCGAACGGAGAGGTGGGTTACTGCTCTGGTCGGATCGACGAGTCGCGATACCAGTAGCGCGCACATGAAGCCCGGAACCGCGACCGTCATGAAGGCGACGCGCCAGCCGTAGACTCCCTCGAGGTATCCACCCAACAGCAGCCCCAGCACACCGCCGAGGGCCACACCCGATGTGAGAATCCCCAGCGCCATGGCCCGCCGTGGCCCAGGAAAGTAGTCGGCCACCAGTGACGAAGCCGCCGGCCCGTACGCCGCCTCTCCGATGCCCACTACGGCCCGGCAGGTAAAGAGCTGCCCGAAGCTGTTGACCAGACCGCTGAGAAAGGTGAATGCGCTCCATACCGTCACCCCGCCGGCGATCACCGCACGGCGGGAGCGGAGGTCACTCAATACGCCGAACGGCAGAGCGGATACCGAGAATACCAGGATATATGCGGAGCCCAGCCAGCCGAGCTGGGTGTCGGTCAGGGCGAGGTCGCGCTTGATCGGCTCGAACAGCGCGTAGACGACGTTGCGGTCGATGTAGTTGAGGAGATTGATGAGCGTGAGGAGGCCGAGCGCGTACCGGCGACTCACCGGCGAGCCGCGGTCTCGGCTCCTCCCGCCCCCGGGTGCATGTGCGACAGTGACTCGTCGGCGCGTTGATCGCGAAATGCGAGTGCCGCTCGATACTCCTCCACCAGTCGATCCATCATGGCCTGGCGGCGGCCGAAGAGTCGCTTGAGTGGACGGGCCTGACGGCGCTCCCGGGCGTATGCCGTCAGCAGCGGCAGCGCGATGGAGTTGTCGCCGTACACCACGACTGTGCCCGGAAGCTGATCCGGATCGATCTTGCCCCAGCTTACGGCCTCGGCCGGCGTCGCCCCCGAAAGCCCGCCGGTGTCGGGCCGCGCGTCGGTCATCTGAAGGAAGTAATCGTGGCCTCGCTCGTCGATACCGAGCACTTCCTGGATTTGCGGCTCGGTCTGAAGCATGAAATTTTTGGGGCTGCCACCGCCCACGATGAGCACGCCGCTCTTGCCGCCGCTGCGTTTGGCCTCGAGTACGATACTGGCGGTCTCGTTCACGTCGGCGCTCACGTCGAAGCGCAGCTTACTTCCGGCAAGCGCCTGCTCAGCGACGTTCATGCCGATCGAGCTGTCACCCGGCGAGCTGGTATAGAGTGGAACCTCCAGCTCGTGCGCGGCTGCCAGGACCGACCGCCGCGAAAGACCGAGCGCCCGTTCGCGCTCCCGCACGTAGCCGCCGAGCAGATGATGGTACTCCGCGCTGCTCATCGGCCGCTGAAACTCCTCCCGCGCCGACACCTCGCGAATGAACGCGTCGGTGGACAGCAGCACCCCATAGTCGAAGAAGATGTCGTAGATACGGACGACACCCTTGTCGCGCAGCTCGACGTCGTCGGCATCGGGCGTGCCGCGGTGCATCGACAGCCCCAGCGCGAAATGGGCATCGTGATAGAGGTTTGCGCCGGTCGAGATGATCCAGTCGACGAAGCCCGCCTCCATGAGCGGGATGAGGCAGCTCATGCCGAGGCCCGCCGGAGTCATGGCGCCTGTGAGCGTCATGCCGACCGTGACATCGGGCTCGAGCATCAGCCGCGTGAACAGCGAGCAGCCTTCGCGGAGCCGGCCGGCGTTGTAGGCGAGGAACGCGTTGTCGATGAGCGCGGCGACCGTTTCGCCGCCGGTGATGGCGGCAGGGTCGATACGCTGGCCGCGAAGATAGGGAGCGGATGGACGCGTCATGGGGAAATTCGTGTCATCCGAGGATTCGCGCCGCCGGATCGTCTGGCTTTTCCGCCCGGGCTTCGATGACGAGCCGCACCGCCTCCCGCGGGTCGTCGGTGAGGCGGAAAAGCTGGAGATCGGTCGGGTTGATCTTGCGCTCACCGGCGACGGTGTTCGTGAGCCAGTCGACCAATCCCGACCAGTAGTCCCTGCCGAACAATATGACTGGAAAATGCTTGACTTTGCCGGTTTGAATCAGTGTGAGGGCCTCGAACAGCTCGTCGAGCGTGCCGTAACCGCCGGGAAAGACGATGAATGCCGTGGCGTACTTCACGAACATTGTCTTTCGGACAAAGAAGAACTTGAAATTGAGGCTCCGGGTAAGGTACGCGTTGGAGCCCTGCTCGAAGGGCAGCTCGATGTTACAGCCGATCGAGAGCCCGCCGGCTTCCTTGGCTCCAAGGTTGGCGGCCTCCATTATGCCCGGCCCACCCCCGGTCAGGACGGGGATCCGCGCCTCGGCCAACAGCCGAGCCGTTTCGACTGCCTTTTGATAGTAGCGGTCATCGAGACGAGTGCGTGCAGACCCGAAGATCGTCACACCGTCGCTCACGTCGGCGAGGTTGTCGAAGCCCCACACGAATTCGCCCATGATGCGGAGCACGCGCCATGAATCCGACTTGAGGAACAGGCTGGCCGGCGACTGAGGCGGAGGACTCTCGAGCAACGCCTCGTCTTCGGTTGGTGCCTTCTGGTCCTCGAACTTGCGATAGTGGCTGTCGGTCACGAAGCGGACACTCGATGGCGGCGGTGGAGCCGGGGCGGCGACGGGGCCGTAAGGTGCCCAATATAACCCGCCGCGCGGGACCCACAGCACCCCACCAACCCGGGCTCGTGTATTATCCAGCATGCATGGCGAGCAGCCACTTTACCAGGCGGTTTCGGCGTACCGCGTCTCATGGCTCGCCCTCGTGGCGAAGCTGGGGGCTCGTGCCGTCCTCAACCCTCGTCTTGCGGTCGACCTGCTGGCCACGGTCTGGGCATTTCGTCGGCGTGGCTGGTGGCAGCGCGTGCCCTTTCTCCCGTTGCCCGATAGGGCGTACGTGCGATGGAGGATGTACACGGCGTACGCAGATGAGGAAGCCGTCCCTCCGGTCGACGATGTGATTCGCTTCGCCCGTTGGCGTCGTGAGACAATGGGTCTTTCATGGTAGAAGGGGTCGAGGTGACGGGACCGGGCGCGAGGCAACAGACTCCGCAGGTCGTGATTCTGGGTGGCGGATTCGCCGGACTCTATGCGGCGAAGGCGCTGAAGGACGCTCCCGTACAGGTCACTGTGATCGACCGTCGCAATCATCACCTGTTCCAGCCAATGCTCTATCAGGTGGCCACCGCGGCACTCAATCCCAGCGACATCGCCTCACCCATCCGGTCTATCCTGCGCCATTCCAGGAATACCGAGGTGGTCCTCGCCGAGGTGAAGGCAGTGGATGTCGAAGGGCGCGAGGTCAAGCTCACCGATGGCACGTCGGTGAAATACGACTATCTCCTCGTCGCCACGGGCGCGCGCCACTCGTACTTCGGGCACGATGAATGGGAGTCGCTCGCCCCTGGCCTCAAGAGCTTGGAAGACGCGCTGGAGATTCGTCGACGCGTTCTGCTCGCCTTCGAGCGCGCCGAACGGGAAACCGATACCATCCGCCGCCACGCCTATCTGACCTTCGTCGTTGTGGGCGGCGGTCCTACCGGCGTTGAAATGGCCGGTGCGGTTGCCGAGATCAGGCGTTACGCCCTCCGCCGCGACTTCCGGCATATCGATCCACGCGAGGCCACCGTCCTGCTCCTCGAAGGTGGCCCGCGCCTCCTGACGACATATCCATCGAGTCTCGGCGAAGAGGCCAAGCTCGAGCTGCGAAAGCTGGGCGTCGAGGTCAGGACCGAGACCCTGGTCACGGAAATTCGCCCCGGTTCGGTGGTCGCGGCCGGCTGGGTTATTCCTGCACAAACCGTGATCTGGGCCGCCGGCAACACCGCGAGCCCGATACTTCGGACCCTCGGCGCTCCGCTGGATCGTGCCGGTCGCGCCATCGTCGAGCCCGATTGCACCATACCCGGACACCCAGAAGTATTCGTACTCGGCGACGCGGCGGCCTTCGACCACGATCCCGGTGGAACACTGCCCGGCATATGCCCGGTCGCGATCCAGATGGGCGAGTACGCCGGTCGAACCATCGAGGGCGACATCGCCGGTCGCACGCGGCGTTCCTTCAGCTACTGGGACCGCGGCCAGCTCGCCGTCATTGGCCGCGGACAGGCGGTCGCCGACATCTGGAAGCTCCATTTCGGCGGGTTCCTCGCGTGGCTGACCTGGATCTTCGTGCACATCTTTTTCCTCATCGGATTCCGCAACCGCCTCCTCGTGCTGTTGGAGTGGGCCTGGTCGTATTTCACCTTTGGCCGGGGCGCCCGATTGATCACCGGAGAGACGCAGGCGCCGGCTCCGCTCCCGTGACCATTTCGGCCGCGGTGAAAGCTCGGGCCCACGAGCTGGGCTTTCTCGCGTGCGGCATCACCGATGTCGGCCCCACCGCACATGCAGCCGAGCTCGACGCCTGGCTGGCTAAGGGATATGCCGGAACGATGCGATACCTGCACCGGCAGGCGAAGCGTCGGAAGAACCCCAGGCTCAACGTCCCAAACGCACTATCGATAGTTGTAGTGTTGGACAACTACTATTATCCGGACAGGATCGACGACGACCGTCCTCCTCGCATCGCCAAGTACGCCCGCGGCCAGGACTACCACCGCATCACACTGAACCGGCTCACCCTCCTCGGCGAGACGCTCGTCGACCACGGGGCGCAGGTCGCTCATGTCTACGCCGACGACGGTCCCATTCCCGAGCGCGAGCTCGCGCAACGCGCCGGGCTCGGCTGGATCGGCAAGAACACGATGATCGTTCGGCCCGGCGCGGGATCGTTCTTCTTCATCGGGACGATCTTCACCGATCTGATGCTTCCCGCCGATCCCCCGTTCGAGGCCGACTACTGCGGGAGCTGCACACGATGCCTCGATGCCTGCCCGACATCCGCCTTCGTCGAGCCGCGGGTGCTCGACGCCACCCGCTGCATCTCGTACCTCACCATCGAGCAACGCGGCCCTATTCCCGACGACATCGTTCCGCATCTGAATGGCTACGCCTTCGGCTGCGACATCTGCAACGACGTCTGCCCGTGGAATCATCGATTCGCGCAGCAGACGCCGGTAGACGAGTTCCGGCCGCTCGGGCGCCTCGACGGTGTCGACCCCGAGTATTTCGAGCGGATGGGCGATGAGGAGTTCGAGGCGAGGTACGGGAGCTCTCCGCTGGAGCGCCCCGGCCTCGCCGGCATGCGGCGGAACGTGAGGGCCGCGTTCGCGTCGGCGGAGCAGGGCCGTGAGCGCTGACCTTCGATACTTCATTCGCCTCTTCGAGCACGACCGTTGGGCCAACGCCGAAACACTGCGGCTGCTCTCGGAGGGGCCCTCTCCACCCCGAGCGGTGCGCTGGATGGGGCACATCATAGGGGCAGAGCACCTTTGGCTGACCCGGCTGAGGCAGGAGGCGCCCAACATGTCGGTGTGGCCCGAGATCGACCTCTATGGCTGCGAGGCGCGCCTGGCCGAGCTCGACGGCCTGTGGCCCGAGTTTCTTTCGGAGCTGGAGGAGGACGACCTCGATGACGGCCGTGCGTACCGCAACAGCGCCGGTGAGTTCTGGACGAGTACCGTTGGCGACATCCTGACGCACGTCGCCATGCACTCGTCCTATCATCGGGGGCAGATCGCCGCCTGTGTGCGAGAGAGCGGCGGAACGCCCGCCTACACCGATTACATCCACGCTGTGCGCCAGGGGCTGATAGAATGAGGACCTCTCTCGGACCGCTGATCATCCTGCTCGGCGTCGCACTGATCGTCGCCGGCGCGCTGATATGGTCGGGCGGCCTCCAGTGGTTCGGCCACCTCCCGGGAGACATCCGCATCGAGCGCGAGTCGGTGCACGTCTATGTGCCGATCGTGTCGATGATCCTGGTTTCGGTGGTGCTTACCCTGGTGGTCAACCTGATCGGCAGGTTTTTCTAGGGCGATCGTGCCTACTTCGCTTCGGCCAGCGCACGGCGCTAGCTTTCAGCGATGAACCGTTCCCTTGCCACTCCTGCGCCCGCCGCCGAGGTCGGGACGCTCGACGCGCGCCTCCAGCGCCTGCGCCGGGTCGGCTGGATCCTCGACAACTCATTCCGCATCCCGGGCACTCGAATCCGTTTCGGCATCGAAGCGATCATCGGCCTCGTTCCCGGCCTCGGCGATCTCATCGGTGGCGCCATGTCCCTTTACATCATCGCCCAGTCTGCGCGGCTCGGCGCCCCGCGCAGCCTCCTCGCCCGCATGGGGTGGAACGTGGCCGTCGACACGCTGGTCGGGGAAGTGCCGGTTCTCGGCGACCTCTTCGACGTGGCGTGGAAGGCGAATCTGAAGAATCTCGCGCTGCTGGAGGGGCATGTTGCCGCGCCTGAAGCCGGCCCCGGCGCCAACCGGGGATTCGTGGTGCTGCTCTGCGTGGGGCTCGTCCTCCTCACCGTCGGCGCCGTCGCGGTGGCCGTCCTGCTCTTCCACCTCCTCGACGCCATGCTCAAAGGAGGAGCGATCGGGTGACCGCACCTCCTCCTTCCATGTACAGCGTGGCAATCTTCGTCGACGACATCGCGCGCGCCACCGAGTTCTATCGCGACCGCCTCGGGCTCCCTGTCGTCAAGCAGGGGTCGTTCGGCGCGGAGTTTTTCGAGGGAGGAACGCGGATAGGCGTGCATCCGGCCGTGCACCCTGACGCCAAAGCGCTCGTCGGACGGCATACAGGGATCACGCTATACGTATCAGGGTTGCTGCACTACTGCGGCGAGCTGCACGAGCGGGGGGTTCGTTTCATCAGCGAGCCCACGCAACAGGCATGGGGCATCATGGCGATGGTAGCAGACCCCGATGGCAACGTGCTCGCGCTCTGGGAAGACCGGCTACCCGAAGAGGGCTAGGACATCAGCCGCGGAAGGCGTCCTCCACAATCTGGGCCTGCTGCTCCATCCCATAGGATTCGAACGGCTTTCCCGGTTCCAGGCGGTAGTCGTACGGACTGCGGCCGACGCCGAACGATCGATGGAGCAGGGCTCGAAGCTGCTCCGACGCACCGCGCGTGTAGTAGGTCAGGGGACCCCACGCCTGGTATTGGCCGCAGTGGGTGAGCTCGTGTGCAAGCACGCCCATATCGCCTGCACACCGGGAAGGGATGAAAACGTGGTTGCCGAGCGCTACGGCTCGCCCACCGCTCAACCAGAGCACCAGCCGTCGAAACCAGCCGCCGGTGCCGCCGCGATGCAGGCGGACGCGTGAGTAGCTCACCTTTCCGTCGAGACATTCCAGGCGCCCGCACTCCTCAGCCGTCAACCGCTCCGCGCTCACCCAGTCAGTCTCCGAGGAATTCACCGATCGGCGCCAGCGACTCGATATGGTCGCAGAAGATCTTGAAGGTGGCCAGCAAGGGTACGGCGATGAAGGCTCCGGCGACTCCCCAGAGCCACCACCAGAGTACGAGCCCGATGAGAATCGCCACCGGGTTCAAGGTCAGCCGGCGGCCGAGCACGGTAGGCGTGACGAAATTGGCCTGGATCAGGTTGATCGCCAGATAGCTCCCCGGCACCAGAAACTCGTGGCCCGGTCGCGGGAAGGCCACCAGCCCGGCCAAGGTGAGAACCACCAGCATTACGCTGGCCCCGAGGTACGGAACGAATTCCGCGACGGCCGCGAGGGTTCCCCAGAGAATCGGGTTGGGCATTCCGATCAACCGCATGGTCAGCGCCACCACGATGCCGAGCCCGGCATTCACCAACGCCACCGTGACGAGATAGGACGAGATCGACGACTCGGTTTCGCGTGCGATCGCCACCGCTTTCTTCTTGTCCTTGAGCAGCGGAAGCACCTTGATCAGCTTCTGCAGAAAGAGATCTCCCGCGGCGAGGAGAAAGTAGAGCAGTACGAGCGTTTCGAGCGCGCCCGTGACGAGTGTCTGGGTGGTCCCGAAGAGTCGCTCGCTCATCCGCGGCCCGCGCACCACCACCTCTTGCTGCTTGCCTTTGCCGATGTCGGTGGCCGCTTCGAACTGATCGGCGGTGCGCGACACCTGTTCGACCGGCCTTCGAAGAAAACGGAGGCGGCCCTGCACCTGCTCGATGCTCGATGGCGCCTTGGCCATCCAGGCGCGCGCCGGCTCGCCCAGGCTGTATATCCCGCCGCCGATCAGTCCCAGCAGCAGCGCCACGAGCAGCGCGGCGCTCAGCGGCTCCGGCACCCGCAGCCTCTTGAGGAAGCGGATCACGGGGCTCAGGAGAAAATCGAGAAGAACGGCAAGGACGATCGGCAGGAAGAAGGCGCGAGCGAAATACAGCGTGTAGAAAATCGCGAGCACGAAGAGACCAGTGACGGCGACCGATCGCGTCTCGACCCGATCGCGAAGCGCCTCTCCCAGCTTGCCCAGGTCAGGATGCTCGATCGCACCGCCTGCCGAGCCCTTCGGATTGCCCGACTCACCTGTAGCCATGCGTTGCCTTCCTGTGTAAGGTTAGCCCGGCTTCGGCATCCTTGGGATGGAGAATCGTGTCTCGTCTCTGGCAATCTATCGTTTCGATCTGGGCCTGGCTCGTGCTTGTGCTCTGCGTGTTGCTCTGGCTCCCCCTCATGATCGTGACCCGGCTGGTCACAGCGCCGTTCGACCGCGGCCGCTATGCGGTGGGGTATCTCTTCCGGCAAATCGGCGTCGTGGAGGCCGCCCTCAATCCCCTCTGGCGTTTTCGCTACGCCGGCACCATGCCGGCCGATCCGCGCCGGCCTTATGTCGTTGTCTCCAACCACGAATCCTTCGCCGACATCCTCCTGATCAGCCACCTCCCGTGGGAGATGAAATGGCTCTCCAAGGCCGAGCTCTTCCGCCTTCCCGTCCTCGGTTGGCTGATGCACCTGGCCGGCGATATCCCCCTCCAGCGCGGCTTCGGACCCAGTGCCATCGAGGCCATGGCCAAGTGCCGCCAGGCGCTCGCCAATCGTGTCTCGGTGATGATCTTCCCCGAGGGAACCAGGTCGGCCACGGCCGATCTTCTTCCCTTCAAGGACGGCGCCTTCCGGTTGGCCATCGATGCCGGCGTGCCGATCCTTCCACTGGTTGTCCGCGGCACCGCCACCGCGCTGCCTAAGCATGATTGGCGCTTTGCCCGGTCGACCGCGCTGGTCAAGGTGCTGGAGCCGGTCGAGACGGCCGGACTGACCGCAGCGGACGTCCCTGCGCTCAAGGAGCAGGTGAGGGCAACGATCGTGGCGGCTCGTGCCGCTCTGAGCGCCGAAGACTAGGGTCTTCCCAGATCCGCCGGCGCCCGCACCCGCCCCACGGCGCCGGCAAGCGCCAGCAGGGTGAGGGCGTAAGGCAGCATGAGGAAGAGCTGGTAGGGCACGTCGAGGCCCATGGTCTGAAAGAGGAACTGCAACGCCGAAGCCGCCCCGAAGAGGAGGGCGGCCACGGCGACACCGGCAGGATGCCATCGCCCGAGCACCACGATCGCGATTGCCACGTAGCCGCGCCCCGCTGTCATCTTCTCAGCGAATGTTCCCACCTGCGCCAGCACGAGCGTCGCGCCAGCGAGGCCGGCGAATCCACCACCCACGATGGTTGCTCCGGCGCGGATGAGCCGCGTGCGGACGCCCGCAGCCCGCGCCAGCTCCGCCCCCTCGCCGGTGGCGCGGAGAGAGAGCCCGAGCCTCGTACGAAAGAGCACCCACCAGACCACCGGCAGCGCCAGAAGCGCGATATACGTGGGGGCCGGCTGGTCGAAGAGGGCCGGACCGAGAATCGGTATGCGCGCTAAGAAGGGAATCGGCAAGGCGGCAAGTGTCGGCAATCCGAGTCCGGCACCGGTGGCCCCGTACACGTGCCGATAGATCGTGCCTGTGAGCCCCACCGCGGCCAGGGTGATCGCGGTTCCCGCAATGATCTGGTCGGCGCGGGCGCCGATGGCGATGAGGGAGAACACCGCCGCGAATACCATCCCAGCCGCCACCGCGAACACCAGACCGGTCCACGGACCCGACGCCGTTGCGCCGAGCGCGGCGGCGAGTGCCCCGGCGAGCATCATCCCTTCGATGCCGAGATTGATCACGCCGGACCGCTCCGTGATGGTTTCGCCCGTTGCCGCCAGAAGGAGCGGCGTGCTCACCCGAACCGCCGCCGCCAGAAAGCCACCCACCATCGGCTCGAGGCCGGTCACGCGCTTTTCTCGGCGGGTCGCGTCGCGAATCGCACACCCCTCCGACCGTAGGCGTCGGCCAGCAGAACGACAACAATCACTACCGCCTCGACGACATTGACAGCGACTGCCGGAACTCCGGCGTCGCGCTGCATGGCCCCGGCTCCCGCCTCGAGCGCGCCGAAGAGTACACCGGCCGCTATGACGCCGATCGGGTTGAGCCGCGCCAGGAGGGCTACCGCGATCGCGGTGAATCCGTAGCCCGGCGAGAGGTTCTGGTACAGCGCGTATGAGACGCCTCCCACCTCGATGCCGCCGGCGACTCCCGCCATCATTCCCGAAAAGAGCAGCGCGGAGGCCGTCACACCGGCCACGTCCATACGCCCGCTGATGGCGGCGGCCCTGGGCCCGGCGCCGACGGCGCGGAGCCTGAATCCCCAGAGCGTATGGTTGAACAGATACCGGAGGGTCAGGGCGCAGAGCACCGCGAGCACGAAGCCGAGGTGCAGGCGCGTTCCGGGGAGTACGGGGAGGCGGGCGGAGTCGGCGATCTGGTCGCTCTGGGGATAGATGTGTTGGGATTCCTGCAGCGGCCCCTGCACCATCAGGCTGACCAGCGACTCCGCGACGAAATTGAGCAGGAGCGTGCTGATCACCTCCAGCACTCCGAAGCGGATCTTGAGCACTGCCGGTATGGCCACCCACGCTACGCCTGCCAGGCCGGCAACCACCAGCATCAAGGGGATTGCAATGGCTGGCGGCAGGACGCCGATGTGAAGCCCGGCCCACGTCGCGGCAATCGCTCCGGCATAGAACTGCCCTTCGGCGCCGATATTGAACACGCCGGCACGGAACGAGAGCGCGATGCCGAGGCCGATCACGATGAGCGGCACCGAGCGCACCAGCGTCGCGGACGTGAAGGCATACCAGGAGCCGAAGGCGCCGTTCCACAGGGCGCCGAGCGCAGTGGTCGCGTCGTATCCCGTGAGCTCGAGCCCTGCGGCCAGGAGCACGAGTCCGGCGAGGAGGGCCAGGACCGGCGCCCTACCGCCCACCGGTGACCATCATCTCTCCGATGGCTACGCGCGAGGCGCCGGCCGGCGGCCTCAGCAGCGACCCCCGCGACATGACGACCACGCGGTCGGCCAGGGCGAGCACCTCGTCGAGGTCGCTCGAATGGAACAGCACCGCCGCGCCCGCGGACGCCACCGAGCGAATCCTCTCGTGAATCGATTCGGCGGCGCGAACGTCGAGACCGCGGGTCGGGTCTTCCGCCACCAGCACGCGCGGCGTACCGGCCAGCTCCCTCCCAAGTACCAGCTTCTGCTGATTGCCCCCGCTCAGCGTTGCAGCCGCCGCATCGGGCCCTGCCGCCACGACTTCATAGTCGTCGAGAAGCCGGCGGGTGTACTCTCTTGCCGCGGGCCAGTCGATGCCGTGTCCGCGCGTCCATGGTGCGTCTTCGGAGAAGCCGAGGACGACGTTCTCCGTGAGCGAGAGATCGGGAATCAGGCCCTCGGTCGTGCGGTCTTCCGGAATGAATCCCACCGGGCCGGCAACAGCGAGCCGGCCGCGGACCGGGCGGGCGCGCCCGGCGACGGCGCGCAACAGCTCTCGCTGGCCGTTGCCTTCGACAGCCGCGACCCCCACGATTTCGCCGGCGTACACCGCGAGCGAGGCGCCGCGGACCGCGATGCCTACGCCGTCGGCGCGGGCGATGTCGATACCTTCGAGGAGAATCAGGGCCGGCCCGGACGGCGAACCGGCTATAACAACTTCGCGGTGAACCTTCGGCTCGCCTGGAACGAATCCCGACCCGACCATGCACGAGGCCAGGCTCGCCTTCGTCTGGCCCGCCACCGGGCCGGTAAAGGTCACCGAGCCCTGACGGATCACCGTCACGCGGTCCGCCGCCGAGAGCGCCTCATCGAGCTTGTGTGTGATGAGCACCGCCGATCCGCCCTGCGCCGTGAACGCCCGCACCACCCTCAGCAGCTCCTCGGCCTCGCCCGGCGCGAGAACGGCCGTGGGCTCGTCGAGAAGGAGCACGCGCGTGTCGGTGGCCAGCGCCTTCACGATCTCGAGCCGCTGCTTGAGTCCCACTGAAAGCGACTCGACGGGCGTATCGGCGTCGAGGGGCAGCCCCACGTGCTCACTCAGCGCCCGGACACGAGCTCGCAGTGGCGCCGGCGTCACCGGCCATCCGGCCGCGAGCGCGACGTTCTCCGCGACAGTCAGAGCGGGTACCGACGTGAAGTGCTGGTGCACCATCCCGATTCCGATGCGGCGCGCCGCGCGGGGAGAGGTGATGGACACCGCCGACCCGTTTACGAGAACTTCTCCCTGGTCCGGACGCGCGAGGCCGTAAGCCACGTGCATCAGCGTCGTTTTGCCCGCTCCATTCTCGCCAAGGAGGGCGTGCAGCTCACCGGGCATCAGCGTGAAAACGGCCCCGCGCAATGCATGCACGGAGCCGTAATGCTTGTGGATGTCGCGGAGCTCGAGGGCCGGAGTCGTCACAACCCGGTCGGGTGGTCGTGGAACTCCCACTCCAGCCCGAAGCGCTCCGCGACGTGCGAGGCCAGCGCCTGTACACCGAGGGTCTCGGTGGCGTAGTGACCCGCGAAGAGAACGTTGATCCCCCATTCGATGGCGTCGAAATAGGAGTGATGCGGTCCCTCGCCGGTGATGAACGTATCGAGTCCCGCGTCGCGTGCGGCGGAGATCATGTTCCCCGCCCCGCCCGTGATGATGCCCACTCGTCCAACCACTTCGGGGCCGCCCGGGATGAGTCGTGCACTCGCCGCTGCGGCCCCCAGGGCATGGTTGATCTCGAGGAGCAGCGATTCGCGTGCGGCAAGCCGCGGCGGTGCGTGACCCCATACTCCGATGGGAGCGCCGCGGTAGTCGCCGAACCATCCCTCTACCCCGATGCCGAGCCGTTCCGCGAGAACGACATTGTTGCCGACCGCGGGGTGGAGGTCGAGGGGGATATGGGCGGAGTAGAGCGCGATGTCCTGCTCGAGCAGCGCGAGGATTCGCCGGTAACGGCGGCCGGTGAGGGGAACGTTCCCGTCCCAGAAGAGGCCGTGATGCACCAGGAGCAGAGGCGAGTCTCCATCCGCTCCGGCGGCCACGGCGTCTATCGTCGCCTGCGATGCGTCCACCGCCGCGACGATGGATCCGACGCTTCCGGCGTTTTCGACCTGGAGGCCGTTGACCGCGTTTCTCTCGTCGGGAACCTCTCCGATCCTGAGATAGGCGTCGAGGTACTCGACGATCTCGGAGAGCGGCGCTCTGGACATGAACTCACCTCCCCGCGGTCTTGTTGACCACCGGGGCTCGCGTGGGCACGGGGGACAACGTGCCGGCGGAGATGGAATCCGCCGCCGCGGTAACTCGCGCCTCGAGCGCCGGAGGCACCAGGCCCTCGAGCCTCGGGTTCGGCGTGTATCGGATCACGCCGCTCGACAGCCCGAACGATTCCACCTTCGGTGTGAACGTCCCGGCCTTCACCTCCCTGGCGACGAGAAGGAAGGCGCGAGGCAAATCGATAACCGCACTGCCCACCACCCGCTCGGGTGCGAGCGCAGTCTGGTCGGCATTCGAGCCGAAGACGTACACGCCTTTCGACTCCTTGGCGGCCTGGAACACACCAAGCGCGGCTGCGTCGGCGTTATGGTGAAACATGTCCGCACCGGCGCGGATGAGGGCGAGTGCCGCCTCGCGCCCCGCCGCCGCATCGTCGAAGCTGTTGAGGTAGATCTCCCGGCTCTGCACTTTCGGATTCACCGCCTTGGCGCCATTGACCCATCCCTCGTACGCGGCCTTGATCGGCGGCAGCTCGATTCCGCCGACAAACCCTAGCGTATTGCTCCGGGTCAAACCGCCGGCCATCATCCCAGCGAGGTAGCTGGCCTCTTCCAGCCTGAAGATCAGGGGTGCCACGTTTCCTCTGGCTCGGGAGCCCGAGGTGACGATGAAGATCGTCGCCGGATACTGGGTAGAGACGCGCTCGGCCGGGCCCTGGAACTCGAAGCCGTGGGCAAACACGAGCTCGTATCCCTGAGCCGCGAAGGTCCGGAGGGCCTCGTCCTGCTCCGCGGGCGTGCGGGCCTCGACATGGCTGATGGCGAGCCCCAGGGAGTCGTGGATCTGCTGAAGGCCGGCGTATGCCCCGGAATTCCAGGCGGCATCGGCGATAGACCCGGGAGTGATGAGACCGACGCGCTGACCGGCCGGGGGGTGGTGCCTTGCGCACCCGACAAGCAACATCAATGCAGCACTATAGCGCCATTTGAGACGCACTTACGGTCTCAATCCCGTCAAAACTGCCACAAATTTATGACTTTCCACAACTTAGGGGTGTTTATCAACTCTTGTGGGAATCCTGCGTTCCTTCGGGAACACCCGACAGGTCCATTTTGACCTCGCCGCTCACTTTCGCTCCCTCGACAATGCTGATCCTGGCGGTGTGGATGTCGCCCGAGACGACGGCGGTGGCCTGCAGTTCGATGCGGTCGCTGGCGTGGATGGCTCCGCTCACCTGGCCTGCGACCACCGCCTCCTGCGTGTGCAGGTCTCCCTCGATTACGGCGCCGGCGGCCACGAGTACCTGGGCCCCGACCCGTACGGTTCCGCGCACCCGGCCCTCGATCCGAACCACCCCTTCCGTCTCCAGATCGCCGACGACGGTCATGTCGCGTGCAATGATCGAGAACGGGATCTGGTCGGTACGGCGGCGGCGCAGCTCGTTCCCTTGTTCGTCGCGGGCCGGGTCTTTGAATATCCCCATCACCCACCCTCCTTAACCATGGTTCGCGGATCCACCGAGACGCCGTTTTGCCGGATTTCGAAGTGCAGGTGCGGTGCAGTCGAGCGGCCGGAGTTGCCGCTCAGACCGATCACTTGGCCTGCCGCGACTTTTTCGCCCTCTGTCACGAGAATCCGCGAGAGGTGTCCGTACATGGTCTGATAGTCCCTGGAGTGATCGAGGAGAACGAAATAACCGTACTCGGGATCTTCGCCTACCTGGTGAACCGACGCGCCGCCCGCCGCCCGTACCATGCTCCCGGTCCGTATCGCCACATCGATCCCAGGATGCATCTCCTCGGACGAGTCCCTGCTCGCCGATTGCCCGCGGGTGATGTAGCCCGGCTCATCGAGGGGCCACCGCCGCGGCAACGTCACGCCGGTATCTGCTGGGATCGCGACAGCCGACGTTCGTGCCTGCACTGGCGGCGACACCGGAAGGGAGGCACCGAGTGTCAGTGGATCGCGCAGGATGTCGCCGCCGATCATTTGCCGCACCTGGGCATAGTGAGCTTCGACGCTATCGAGGGCCGCTGAGAGCTGGCGAACCTTGTCATTGTCGGATTGAAGTCGTGTGACCTGATGCTCGAGGCCGGGGACCCGCGCGGCGGCGCGCACCAGTGGTCCGTAGAGGGCCGCAACGACGATGGCGCCGAGCATGGCCGTCACCGAGAAGGCGACGAACACTCGGAGAACCCAGATCGGCACGCGAAGTGTCTGCGACCGCGTCGCTCCGTCTCGCTGGATGACGACAGTCACCGCGGGCGAGCCTGCTCTCATCCCTCGAACGCGCTGCCGAGAATGAGGTGGAGCAGTCGAGCAAGATCGTCGTTGGAGTAGTAGCTGACGGTCAGAAAGCCGCGACCACGGCGTCGGGTCGTCACACGAACGTCGGTGCCGAGGTGCTTGCGGAGGGCATCTTCCACCCGTTTCGCGTCCGCGCTCACGGCACGCGGTCCGCTTCGGGTGCGCCGAGGAGCGGCCGCCGTGGCGGCGGCGGCCGGGGGCTCGTCTCCCCGCACGCGGGCTTCCATCTCGCGCACCGACCATCCCTGCTCGATCGCGTCGCGAGCGAACCCGATGATTCGCTCGCTATCTTCGAGTCCGAGCAGGGCGCGCGCGTGACCTTCCGAGAGCGACTTCGCGTGCACCATCGCCTGCACTTCGGGTGGGAGCTGCAGCAAGCGCAGCAGGTTGGCCACGGTCGAGCGGTTGCGTCCGACCATGCGAGCGATCTCAGCGTGCGGCAGCTTGAACTCCACACCGAGGCGCTGATAGCCCGATGCTTCATCGATCGGCGACAGGGCATCACGCTGAAGGTTCTCGATGAGCGCGAGCGTCAATAATGTCTGGTCGTCGACGTCCTTGATGACCGCGGGGACCTTGGACCACCCGAGGTGGACGACCGCACGCCACCGCCGCTCGCCCGCGATCAGCTCGTAGCTTCCATTGCGCGGCCGCACGATGATGGGCTGCAACAGACCCGACGCCTCGATCGACGCCGCGAGCTCGGTGAACGCCTCTTCGTCGAATGTCGTGCGGGGCTGGAACGGGTTTGGACGGACGCTGTCAACCGGTACTTCACGCAGCCCTCCGGCCGCTTCCGCTTTCTCACGAGTGATCGGCCCGAGGAGCGCTTCGAGCCCCCGTCCGAGACGCTTGGTCTCCGTCATGTGATTACCTCCGGCAACGGTGCGGCCGATTGCGGCGGTGGATCGAGAACCGCGGCGGGCTCGAGGCGGCGAATCAACTCCTCCCCGACGGACAGGTAACTCTTCGCGCCAACCGACTGCACATCGTAGAGGAGGATCGGCTTGCCGAAGCTCGGCGCCTCTGCGAGACGCACATTCCGCGGAATCGGGGTATCGAAGACCTTGGCCCCGAAATACTCCCTCGCATCTTCCGCGACTTGACGGCAGAGATTCAACCGCGAGTCGAACATCGTCAGCAAAACCCCGCTGATCGCAAGTCCCGGATTGAAATTCTGCTGCACAAGACGAACAGTGTTGAGCAGCTGAGAAATTCCTTCCAGGCCGTAATACTCACACTGAATCGGAATAAGCACCGAGGACGCCGTTGCCAGCACATTGAGTGTGAGAAGTCCGAGCGACGGCGGACAATCCACGACGATGTAGTCGTACTCTTCGAGGATCGGTGCGA
Organism: Gemmatimonadales bacterium; assembly: GCA_038240975.1. Lineage (GTDB taxonomy): Bacteria > Gemmatimonadota > Gemmatimonadetes > Gemmatimonadales > GWC2-71-9 > CAVVWJ01. The sequence continues at coordinate 10,558 of JBBRGF010000012.1, read as the reverse complement.
GCGCCGAACGCAGCGCCGACTCTCGGCCTTCACGCTCGACCAGCTGAAGCTCGGCGCCAACCAGATCCTGAGTCGCCGGCAACACGGCCAGATACGGAAGCCCTGCGGCGGGAAGAATCACTTCCCGCGCGCTCCGCCCTTCGACGATCACGTCGTAGAGCGAGAGTTCCAAATCGTGCTTCGTGATCCCCACGCCACTGGTGGCGTTACCCTGCGGATCGGCGTCCAGAAGCAGGGTGCGACGCTCGGCGATCGCCAGTGAGGCGGCGAGATTCACGGCAGTCGTCGTCTTGCCGACGCCGCCCTTCTGATTGGCGATCGCTACAATGTGTGACATGGCGGTAGGCCGCTCTTAAGTGCTTGTTTTATAAGTGTTTACAGTGATTGAATGGCGCGCGCGTGCCGGGTAACGGATTGTAGGCGCGGCGCCGAGTGAATATAGGATGGCAAGCAGCTCTCGCCAACAACATTCGTCTTTCCTGCCCTCAGGCTTGGAACCATCTCCTCTATTCCTCGCCAGCGGCGATGCTGGCTATTCCTATTGATTGCTCGTGCCCTCTCCTCATCCACGGCCTGGCCGCACGGAGCCGGAAGTCGGAAGTCGGGCCAGGGAAATGACTGGATAGTGCGCGACCTTGAGAACGTCGCCTCCCGCGCTGAGGCCTGCGGGAGGCAAGAGCTTGGCCGACCTTATCCCCTCGCCGTCTATTCACCAGCCATCTCGCTCACAAGCTCGGCTCCCATGTCGAGGTGTAAGCGCTACGGTCTAATGTCGTGCTCCTTAAGCCGACGCCCAGCCTGTTTCACGTGGAACGAAGTGGTGTTGGCTCCGGACGACGAGTCGTGCCTGACGGTCTCGTCGGCTGATCTAGCAACGGGACCTGTTCATAACCGACTCGTGCGCCCTAAGCTAGGGAGGCAGGTGCCTCACTAGCTCAAGGGTCCGGGCGCGCCGGGGTAGCAGGCCTTCAACGCCTCCACTGTAAAGCGCGCGCTATTCAACAGGACTTGTGAGTCTGCCGTCACACGTTCCACAGGGTCAGCCCTTACCAAAATCGCATAGTCGCCTCGCCCTAAGCGGCGTCCACCGGCACTCCCCTGGCAAGGATCGACGTCCTTGGGGCAGCCTAGGCTAGGTCTTCGCTGCGATCGGCGCCATTTAACGTGAAGAAGCCGAGTTTATAGTGGACATCCCAAGTGGCGCTGACTGAGCTCTACGAACAACTTGGGCTCCTAGCACGGATCACCCGTTTCACGTGAAACACCTGCTTCATCCCGATGCCGGATCGCTGCCAGGACGAGGGCCTGCAGGTCACTGGGGGAGACGCCTGGGATTCGACCAGCCTGGCCGAGTGATCGAGGTTGGGCCAGAGCCAGCTTCTGTCTGGCTTCGGTGGATAATGACTCGAGTTCTCCGTAGTTGATCACTTTCGGCAACTCAAAATCATTCATCCCTGCCAAGCGAGCGGCTGCAACGCGTTCCCTGGTCAGGTAACCCGAGTACTTGAGTTCGATATCGGCCCATTCGGCCTCGTCCGCCGAGAGCTGTATTCCAGCCGCGCCCAAAAGGGCGTCTAGAGCGACTCCTGGCCGTCGAGTGAGCTCGGCTATCCGCTGGGTTTCTGAGATGGCCGACGATCCTGACACCTCGAGGACTGGGTTGGCCGCCGCTACGGATATGGGAGTAGCAACGGCCAGATCCATTACGCTCTCTTCGACTCTAAGCCGGCCTTCGGCAGTACGACACTCATCATCACTCAAAAGGCCGCAGCGTTCGGCGAGCGGGAGGAGCCGTCGTAAGGCATTATCCTGGCGAAGGAGAAGCCGGAATTCAGACCTCGACGTGAACAACCGATACGGTTCGTCGACGCCCCGGCTAACCAGGTCGTCGACCAAAACGCCAAGGAATGCGGTGTCTCGAGGGACAACCACCTCTTCTCCATCGAGCGCACGAGCCGCTGCATTGAGCCCAGCAATCGCGCCTTGGGCGGCGGCCTCCTCATATCCGGTAGTGCCGTTCACCTGGCCGGCGAGGAACAGCCCCGGTGCAGCCTTCGTCTCTAACGTCGGCCTGAGTTGCGTCGGCGGGAAAAAGTCGTACTCGATGGCGTAACCTGGGCGAGTCATTCGCACGCTCTCGAGTCCAGGAATGGTCCGCAGGAACTCGAGCTGAACGCCAGGCGGCAGCGACGACGAAAGACCGTTGACATACATCTCCGCAGTATCCAGCCCCTCGGGCTCGAGAAATACCTGGTGGCGTGGGGCGTGCGGGAACTTCACAATCTTGTCTTCGATTGAAGGGCAGTATCTGGGTCCCCGACCGCTGATGGCGCCCCCATAGAGCGCCGACTCCTTCAGGTGCCTAATGATGATGTCCTTGAGTCCATCACCCGTGTGCGTGAGATAGCAGGGCAGTTGCCGCGGGTGGGCCGCGCGCTCGAAAAACGAAAACCAGAACGGCGCTGGATCTCCATCCTGTTGTTCCATGCACCTCAAATCTACTGACCGGCCATCGATTCGAGGCGGTGTGCCAGTCTTGAACCGTTCCGTCGTAAGTCCCATATTCGCAATAGCTTGCGATATTTCAACTGCCGGCGGTTCACCAGCTCTTCCGGCGGGAATTTGTGTCTGGAGACCCAAGTGGATCCTTCCGCGGAGAAACGTGCCGGCCGTGAGCACGGTGGCGGGCGCTTCGTATCGGCGCCCATCGAGTGTGACGACGCCGCGAACGGTGACGCCATCGAGTATGAGTGACGCGGCCGTTCCCTGGGCACATTCGAGGCGCGATTGGCGCTCGAGGAGCGCGCGGACCGCCCGGTGATACAGCCCCCGATCGCATTGCGCACGAGGTGATCGCACAGCCGGCCCCTTTGACCGGTTGAGCATGCGAAACTGTATCCGAGCCAGATCGGTCGCGCGACCCATGATCCCGCCGAGCGCATCAACTTCACGCACGACAGTCCCCTTCGCGATGCCGCCGATCGCGGGGTTGCATGACATCTGTCCGATAGTTTCGAGATTCTGCGTGAGGAGGAGAGTGCGAGCACCGGCCCTGGCGGCAAGATTCGCCGCTTCCGAGCCCGCATGCCCAGCACCGATCACGATGACATCGAAGCGGTGAGTCATACCGGCGGTCCGAGTAGGTGGGGAATCGAGGATTTCCCTCTGGCACGTTGGCGGCGCCACTCATATCTTAGCGCCTTCGGACCCACCGTCCCTGTGCGCCTATGGCCTACAAAATCAAGATCAATCGCAGAATGTGCACCGGTTACGCCGAGTGCGTGGGAATCGCACCCGGAGTCTTCAGACTGGGCGATGACAACATTTCTGTGGTCGTCGACCCTGAGGGCGATGACGACGAATCCGTGCTCGACGCTGCACGTGCCTGCCCCATGGATGCCATTACCGTCACCGACCAGTACGACGATCAGATCTGGCCAGCGTGATCACGCGTACTCCGGCAAATCGGCAAGCGGAGTGATCTTCACAACCTGATCACCCGGCACGACGAGGTGCTTGTGCTCGGCTCGGATCCCGAACCTGGCGCTCCGGCGTAGGTATTCGTCCTTCGATTGCGACCCCGCCAGCGCTTCGTGGACCCCCACATCGAGCAGGTGCACTCCCTGCTGATCCTGCGTGTCGAAGCGGCCCACGTAGGTACGCGGCCCGCGCGTCTCGAGCACGACGGTAATACCGTGCAATGCCTGATGGCCGGGATGGAAGACGTGGCCGGACATGATACCGGTCAGACCGTGGCGCCGCAGTAGCGATCGAAGGCCGCGGTGAGGTTGGCGGCGACGATCTGAGGGGTCTTGCCCTCGATCTGATGGCGATGAACGAAATGCACGACCTCGCCATCTCGCACCAGCGCCATCGACGGGCTGCTCGGCTGATACTCGCCGAAAAACTGACGGGCCCGCGATGTAGCCTCGAGATCCTGGCCTGCGAACACCGTGAGGATCTGCTGGGGCTTGACCGAATGCTCGAGCGCCAGACGCAACGCCGGACGGGCGTTGCCGGCCGCGCAGCCGCACACGGAGTTGACGAACACCAGGGTCGTTCCGTGCTGGTCTCCCAACGCGGCATCCACCTCGGCGGTCGTGGTGAGCTCGACCGCGCCCATGCGGGTCATTTCCTCTCGCATCGGCGCGACGAGGGCAGGATTATAGGGCATTTTCAGGACTCCGTCTTCAGTTTGAGTTAATACCTCGGTAAACGGAGAACGGTAAACGGAGAAAGGAACGCCGTCCCCACCACCTATTCTGTTCCCCGTTCACCGGTCACCGTTCTCCGCCGTTCAGCGCTTCCTTCATGGCATGCCACGAAAGACTGGCGCACTTGACCCGGATCGGAAACTCGGACACCCCGGAGAACACCGCAAGCTTCCCCAATGTTTCCGCTTCCGACGGATCGAGGGTTCCGGTTACCAGGCGGTGGAACCGCTCGAAGAGTGCTTCGGCCTCCGCACGAGTCTTTCCGGCGACCGCTCCGGTCATGAGCGAAGCCGAGGCCTTGGAGATCGCGCAGCCGGAGCCCTGAAAGGTGGCCTCGCCGATGATGTCGCCATCCATGCGCAGCCATACGGTGACCTGGTCGCCACAGAGAGGATTGCTCCCCTCCGCCTTTCGGCTGCCCTCGTCGAGCGGCCGGTAGTTTCGCGGCGACCGGTTGTGCTCCAGAATGACGTTCTGATACAGCTCGCTCAAGCTTCCCATCAGGAAAAGACGGTTCGGACCCGCTCGAGGCCGCGCACCAGCACGTCCACCTCGGCGGGGGTGTTGTAAAAGGCGAACGAGGCCCGCGCGGTGGCCGGGATACCCAACCTGTGCATGACCGGCTGCGCACAGTGGTGCCCGGTACGGATGGCGATGCCGTCATCGTCGAGTATGGCGCCCACATCGTGCGGGTGGACACCGTCGACGACGAACGACAGCACCGACGCCTTGTCGTGCGCGGTACCGACGAGCCGAACGCCGGGCATACTGCCCACCTTGGCGGTGGCCAAGGAGAGCAACTGCTCCTCCCATGCGGCGATGGCGGGCATGCCTACGCTCTCGACGTAGTCGAGTGCCGCGCCGAGGCCCACAACCTCGGCGATCATCGGCGTGCCCGCCTCGAACTTGGCGGGCACCGGAGCCCATGTGGACCGCTCGAGAGTGACGCTGGCGATCATGTCGCCGCCACCCTGCCATGGAGGCATCCGCTCCAGCAACGACTCTCGCCCGTACAGCACACCGACGCCCGTAGGCCCGTAGATCTTGTGACCCGAGCACGCAAAGAAGTCGCAGTCGAGCGCCTGCACATCTACGGCCAGGTGCGAGGCGCTCTGCGCGCCGTCGACGAGAACGACCGCGCCTTGCGCGTGCGCACGCGCCACCAGCTCCCGGACCGGGTTGATGGTGCCAAGGGCGTTGGAGAGGTGAACCACGGCGACGAGACGGGTGCGTGGCGACAGAAGACGATCGAAGGCATCGAGGTCGAGCTCGCCGGAGTCCGTGATCGGCACTGCCTTGACTATAGCCCCAGTCGCCTCTGCGACAAGCTGCCAGGGGACGATGTTCGAGTGATGCTCCATCCCCGTGATCAGCACCTCGTCTCCGGGCCCGAGCGCACTTCGGCCGAAGGCGTTGGCCACGAGGTTGATGGATTCGGTGGTGCCTCGCGTGAAGACGATCTGCCGCGCAGACGGCGCGTTGAGGAATCGCGCGACCCGCTCGCGCACGGCCTCGTATGCCACCGTCGCCCGCTCGCTCAGATAGTGCACACCACGGTGGATGTTGGAGTTTTCGGCGGAGTAGAACCGGCTGACGGCGTCGATGACCGCCTGCGGCTTGTGCGTGGTGGCCGCGTTGTCGAGGTAGACGAGCGGCTTACCTCGGATGCGCTCGGAGAGTATCGGGAAATCCCCGCGAATGCGCTCGACGTCGAACGGCGCGTGAGAGGCCGAGCGGATGGTAGGCGTAGGGGTGGCTGCCGCCGTCATCGCGAGGCTCAGATCCCGCCGAGCCGCTCGAGCACGAGTCGCTCGAGCTCGTCACGCACGGGCACGAGAGCGACCTCCTCGATCACTTCGGCGGCAAAGGCGTAGGTGAGCAGGCGCTCGGCGGCGTCCGCCGGAAGACCGCGACTCCGCGCGTAAAAGCGGGCGACGTCATCCAGGCGGCCGACGGTGGCACCGTGGGTGCACTTGACGTCGTCGGCGAAGATCTCGAGCTGTGGTTTGGTGTGCACCCGTGCGTGGTCGCTTCGCAGGAGATTCCGGTTTGTCTGCTTGGCGTCGGTCTTCTGCGCCTCAGGTTTGACGAACACCTTGCCATTGAAGACCGCCCGCGAGTGCCCGTCGAGGACACCCTTGTAGACCTCCCAGCTTCGGCAGTGAGGCTGGTCGTGGTAGATAGCGGTGTGGTTGTCGACGACCTGTTCGTCGCGGGCGAGGTAGAGACCGTACATCAGTGTCTCGATGTTCTCATCGTTGAGACGCACGTGCAGGTTGTGGCGCGCGAGGGCCCCTCCCATCGCAAGGGAGAAGGAGCGGTAATGGCTGTCGCGCTGCTGGTCGACGTGCGTCAGACCCACATGCTGAGCCCGCTCGCTCTCGCGCTGAATCCGGGTATGCTCCAGCCACGCCCCAGCCCCCGCGGAGACCTCGGTGACGGGGTTGGTCCAGTACGTGCGCCCGTGTGCCAGGGTGACATAGCTCTCGACAACGGACGCACGCGCGCCCCGCTCCACCACGATCAGATTACGGGGATGGGTGACGCTGCCGGCAGCCTCGGGTGTAGTGACGAACATGACATGCACGGGCCGGGCGAGCTCGACTCCGGCCGGGACGTACACCAGGCCACCCTCACGCAGGAAGGCGGTATTCAGGGCCGTGAAGGCACTGCCCTCGACCGGCGCGTGACGGGTGATGTGCTGCTCGAGCAGGTCGCCGTCGCTCCTCAGAGCCTCGGCAAGATTGCCGACGCGGACGCCACGTGGGAGCGGTCCGATCTCGCTCAGGAGCTCGCTGAACACGCCGTTGATGAACACGAGGGTGGTCCACTCGGCGTGGCCGAAGACGAACGGTGCGATCTGCTCCCGGCTCACCGCCGCGGGGGAGCCGTTGGGCAAGCGCCAGCTGCCCTGCGCGATCGCCTTGATCGGGGTAAACCGCCACTCCTCATCACGCGAGCCTGGGAAGCCGGTATGGGTGAATTGCTCCATAGCCGCACGCCGGATCGGTTCGAGCCAGTCCGGCCCTTCCGCAGTGGCGGTACCGGCCCGCGCCTCGAAATCCTGGACTAGCGCTCCGGTCATGAAGCGGCTCCCACCGTTTCCTCCAGCCATTCGTAGCCGCGCTCCTCCAGCTCGAGAGCCAGCTCCTTGCCACCCGACTTCACGATGCGGCCGGCCGAGAGTACGTGGACGTAGTCGGGAGTGATGTAGTTGAGAAGCCGCTGGTAGTGGGTGACGAGAATCGTCGCGTTCTCGGGCCGGCGAAGCCCGTTGACGCCGCCCGCCACGACTCGGAGCGCATCGATATCGAGACCCGAGTCGGTTTCGTCGAGAATGGCCAGGCGGGGTTCGAGGACGGCCATCTGCAGGATCTCGTTTCGCTTCTTCTCACCGCCCGAAAAGCCGAAGTTGACCGCGCGGCTCATGATTTCGGAGCCCCAGTCAACGATCTTGAGCTTGCTCTCGAGAAGGTCGATGAAGTCCATCGAGTCGATTTCCTCCTCACCCCTGGCCTTTCGGAGCTCATTGTAGGCCGCCCGAAGGAAATAGGCGTTGGTGACGCCGGGAATTTCGACAGGGTATTGAAAGGCGAGAAAGACGCCGGCCTGAGCCCGCTCTTCCGGTTCCATGTCGAGCAGATCCTGACCCTGGTAGGTGACCGTCCCTCCCGTCACCGTGTAGGCCGGATGACCGGCGAGCACCTGCGCGAGCGTGCTCTTGCCCGATCCGTTCGGCCCCATGACGGCGTGCACCTCGCCGGCATTCACCGTGAGGGTGATGCCTTTGAGGATTTCCTTATCGCCGGCCGAGGCGTGTAGATCTCTGATCTCCAGCATCATTCGGTTCCCACTCCATTGGTGAAAAACTTCCTAGCCAACACTTCCCTCGAGACTCACACCGAGCAGCTTTTGCGCCTCGACCGCGAACTCCATCGGCAGCTCCTTGAAGACTTCCTTGCAGAAGCCGTTCACGATCATGGAGATGGCGTTTTCGGTGTTGAGGCCACGCTGCTTGAGGTAGAAGATCTGATCCTCGCCGATCTTGGACGTCGACGCCTCATGCTCGGTAGATGACGAGGAGTTCTGCACGTCGATATACGGAAAGGTGTGAGCCCCGCAGCGGTTACCGATCAGCATCGAGTCGCATTGCGTGTAGTTTCGCGATCCGGCGGCCTTGGGAAGCACCTTGACGAGTCCCCGGTAGCTGTTCTGTCCGCGGCCGGCGGAAATACCCTTCGAGACGACGGTGCTGCGGCTGTTCTTGCCGATATGGATCATCTTGGTGCCGGTGTCGGCCTGCTGCCGACCATTCACGACCGCCACCGAGTAGAACTCGCCGACCGTATCGTCGCCCTGGAGAATCACGCTGGGATACTTCCAGGTGATCGCCGATCCGGTCTCGACCTGGGTCCATGAGATCTTGGAACGGTTGCCGGCGCACTTTCCTCGCTTGGTGACGAAGTTGTAGATTCCGCCCCGCCCCTCCTCATCGCCCGCGTACCAGTTCTGCACCGTGGAATACTTGATCGCGGCGTCATCGAGCGCCACCAGCTCGACCACCGCCGCGTGGAGCTGATTTTCATCGCGCTTCGGCGCCGTGCACCCTTCGAGGTAACTCACCGACGCGCCCTCTTCCGCAATGATAAGGGTGCGCTCGAACTGTCCGGTTTCGGCCGTATTGATACGGAAATACGTGGACAGCTCCATGGGGCACTTCACGCCTTTGGGCACGAAGACGAATGACCCATCGGTGAAGACCGCGGCATTGAGGGCTGCGAAGAAGTTGTCGCTTGCCGGCACGACCGAGCCGAGGTACTTGCGCACCAGCTCGGGGTGCTCCCGTACCGCCTCGCCGAACGAGCAGAAAATGATTCCCTGTTCGGCGAGCTTGGCCTTGTAGGTCGTACCAACCGAAACGCTGTCGAAGATGGCGTCGACGGCGACTCCTGCCAGCAGTTTCTGCTCGGTGAGCGGGATACCGAGCTTCTGGTAGGTCTCCAGCAGCTTGGGATCGACGTCGTCGAGGCTGCCGAGCGGGGTCTTGGTCCGGGGAGCGGAATAGTAGCTGATGGATTGGTAGTCCACCGGGTTGTAGCGAATGTTCGGCCAATGGTGAGGCTCGGACATCTTGAGCCAGCCCCGCAATGCCTTGAGCCGCCAGTCGAGGAGCCACTGGGGCTCGCCCTTTTTGGCGGAGATCATCCGAATGACGTCCTCGCTCAATCCCTTCGGCGCGGTGTCCGAATCGATGTCGGTGACGAAGCCGTATTTGTATTCCTTGTTGACCAGAGACTCGACCGACGAGCTCATCGCTCCTCCTCAGCGAACGGATCGCTCTCGGCCGATGAATGCTTCTGTCTGGTGAAGCAGAAGATCATAGGTGAGAGAGCGTTACACGTGCAGCCCGAATGTTAAGTAAAAAAGTCGGGATTGTCAAACCCGTGCGTGGACGGTAGATATCGTGCGCGTTGTGGGGCAAGGATTTAGAAGACTGTGGAGAATCAGTCTCACGTCGCGAAGCGTGCCTCATGGCTTCAAAGCTTCGATTTGCCTTTACGTGAAGCGTAGTAGCACTTGCTACTTTCTATCCTCTTTGCACCGTTCTTCACATATTGGGACTCACTCGAGCCAGCCTCCCCGAAGACACCGAAGGTCGCCTGATGACGATTCATCGTATCCGATTGCTGGGTGATCCGATTCTCCGCGCCCGGTGCGAGCCGATCATCAAGCCAAACTCCACTGCCGTCAGGGTGATCCTCGACGACATGCGGGAGACGCTTCGGGATTGGCAATCCCGGTTCGGCAGTGGTCGCGGGATTGCCGCGCCGCAGATCGGGGCGCCGGTACGGATGATCTTCATCGAGATGGACCGCCCGTGGGCTCTGATCAACCCTGAGATCGTGGACATCGGCAACGAGGACTTCGGTGTCTGGGACGACTGCTTCTCCTTCCCGAACCTCCTGGTTCGTGTGTCCCGCGCCCACAGAGTTCGAGTCCGATATCAGGACCTGAAGGGGGCATGGTCCGAAATAGAGCTGGAGGGAGACCGGGCAGAGCTCGTGCAGCACGAGATCGATCACCTCGACGGAGTACTCGCGGTAGACCGTCCGTATGGGCTCGATCCCTTCTGTCTACGTGAGGAATGGCACCGGATTCATGGCCCGCACCGCTACGGTCCGCCCGAATCGAGAAGCGAGAGCTACGCCACGCCTCTCACGGGCCTCCTTTAGTCGGGCAGGACCGGCCAGAACCACTCCCGATTGCCGACCGCCCGGCGGCATACAATCACCCCTTGCGCCACCCCATTCGGTTTCGTATACCTACTCGCAGGAGCGCCGAAT
>JBBRGF010000011.1:0-32128 GCA_038240975.1 Gemmatimonadales bacterium | reverse complement strand
CCCGGCGCATTCGAGCTTCCGGTCGTGGCTGCTTCGGCGGCGGCCGTCGGACGTTACGCATGCCTGGTGGCGCTCGGTGCGGTGATTCGCGGGGAGACGCCGCATTTCGAATATGTGGCGGGCGAGGCGGCGCGAGGTCTCAACGAGGTTGCCATTCGGACCGGCGTGCCGGTCGGATTCGGCGTGCTCACGGTGGAGACAATGCAGCAAGCGCTCGAACGGGCCGGCGGGGCAGCCGGGAACAAGGGACACGACGCGGCGGCCGCGGCGCTCCAGGCCGCCGACGCCATCGCGCACATTCGTGGAAGCGATGCTCAGGCCTGAGACCAAGAGCCGGGCGAGGGCCCTGCAATTGCTCTACGCCTGGGAGCTGCAAGGCGGGCCCGGCATGACCGAGATCGCCGGCGGGCTCTCGCGTCTCACCGGCCCCGAGCCCGCGATTCTCGACCGGGCCGAAGTGCTGGCGCGCGACGTGGTGGCGGAGATGGGCGCGCTCGACGCCGAGGCGGCGCGCGCGAGTGAGAACTGGCGGCTCAGCCGAATGGCGGTGGTGGAGCGCAACATCCTCCGGCTCGGCATTCACGAGCTGCGGCGCGGAGCGGTGCCGCCCAAAGTCGCCATCGACGAAGCGGTCCGTCTGGCGCACTGGTTCGGCGGAGCGATGGCTCCGGGCTTCGTCAACGGCGTGCTCGACAACGTTGCGCGCGCCGCCGGGCGGCTGTGAGCGCCGGTATCGCCCGGTGCCGATGAACATTCTGCTGGTCAACTGGCAGGACCGGCAGAATCCCCAGGCGGGCGGTGCCGAAGTTCACCTCTTCGAGATTTTCCGCCGCCTTGCCGCGGCGGGACATCGGGTACGGTTGGTTTGCTCCGGCTGGCAGGGCGCCGAACCGTCAGCAGTGGTGGAGGGAGTCGCCGTTCAGCGGGTGGGCCGGCGAAACACGTTCGCGCTGCTGGGCCGCGGCGCGGTGCGCAGAGCGATCCGCGCCGAGCGTCCCGACGTGCTGGTCGAGGACATCAACAAGCTTCCATTGTTCCTTGCGCGCGAGGGAATACCGTTCTGCGCGATCGTGCCGCACCTGTTCGGTGAGACGGTGTTTCGGGAGGCGTCGTGGCCGGTTGCCGCGGCGGTGTGGCTGGCCGAGCGCCCGCTCCCGGCGGCCTATCGCGGGTCGGCGTTCCATGCGATCAGCGAGAGCACCCGGGACGACCTGGTGGCGCGAGGCATTCCGGCGTCGAGCGTCCGCGTGATTCATCCGGGCGTAGACAGCACCTCGCTCACTCCCGATCCAGCAGGCCGGCGCGAGCCACTCCCGACCTTCTTGTACGTGGGACGGTTGAAGCGTTATAAAGGAATAGGCTTCTCGATTCGGGCGCTGGCGGAGGCGCGGCGCTCCCGGCCCGAGCTTCGCCTTGTCGTGGCTGGCGCCGGCGACTATCTGGACGAGCTTCGGCGGCTCGCCGCGGATCAGGGCCAGGCCGAGGCCGTCGATTTTCGCGGCTTTGTGAGCGAGGCGGAAAAGATCGGGCTGTTCAGGAGCGCGTGGGCCAACATCTTTCCCTCGCCCAAGGAAGGGTGGGGCATCACGGTCGTCGAATCCGCCGCGTGCGGCACGCCCTCGATCGCCTCCGACAGCCCCGGCCTTCGCGACTCCGTGCAGGACGGCACGACCGGCTACCTTGTGCGTCACGGCGACGTCGCGGCTCTCGCGGCCCGGATGCTCGAATTGGCGGCCTCGCCGTCGCAGGTCGCCCGGCTCGGTGCGGCGGCGCGCCGCTTCGCCGAAGGGCTGACCTGGGAGGCCGCCGCCGCCGCCACGGAGCGCCACCTCAACGACATCCTCGCCGGCACGGCGATTCGCTGATCTCGAAGGAGGTACCATGCAAACCACCATCACCGCCCGCCACTGCGAAGTTTCCGACGCACTCAAGGAGCGCGCTCGTTCGGTCGCCGAGCGCCTCGGGAGCATCGCCTCCCGGCCGATCGAGTCGGCGGTGGTCTTCGACATCGAGGGGGCGTCACAGACGGCGGAGCTGCGGCTGCACCTTTCCAGTGGCGAGCTGCTCGTCGCTCATGGTGAGGCGCCCGATCACCGAACCGCGCTCGACCGCGCCGAAGAAAAGCTGCGCCGGCAGCTCGAGAAGAGCTCCCGCCCGCGGCGAACCCGGATCCCCCCCACGCCGTCGGTCTGATGCTGCGGCTGCGCGATCTGATCTCTCGTCGGGGCGATCCGCTCCAACTCGAGGCGCTTACCGGCGACCTCGGGCTCGACCGGCAGATGCCCGAGGCCGAAGTGGCGAGCCCCGGGCTGGTGCTGGCCGGGTATACGGGACGTTTCGCGCCCAATCGCATTCACGTGCTCGGCGAGACCGAGATTACCTACCTCGGCTCCCTCTCCCCCGAACAGCGCCACGCCGCGCTCGAGATGTTCTTCAGCTACGAGCTCCCCTGCATCTTCGTCACCAAGGGTCAGGAGGTGCCGCCCGAGCTGCTCGATCTTGCGCGCGCCCGCAGCGTGCCCGTGCTTCGGACCAAGCTCAAGACGGCGGAGTTCTACCGTCAGGTCAAGCCCATCGTCGAGGAGGCTTTCGCCCCGCGCACCACGCTCCATGGCTCGCTGGCCGACGTCTACGGCGTGGGCCTGCTGTTCGTGGGCCGGTCGGGAATCGGGAAGAGCGAATGTGTCCTCGACCTGGTCGAGCGAGGCCACCGTCTCGTGGCCGACGACGTGGTCCAGGTGACCCGGCGCGGGAACGACGTCCTCATCGGCAGGGGCCACGAGCTGGCCGCGCACCACATGGAGATTCGCGGCATCGGGCTCATCGACATTCCCGCGCTGTTCGGCGCGCGGTCGGTGCGGCAGCAGAAGCGGATCGAAGTCGTGGTTCAGCTCGAAGCGTGGGAGACGGCCAAGGACGCCGATCGCACCGGCCTGGCCCAAGCCGAAACGGTCATTCTCGACGTGGCGCTGACGCGGGTAGTGGTGCCGCTCAATCCCGGCAAGAACATCACCGTGATCTCCGAGGTGGTCGCGATGATGCACCTCCTCCGCTATTCGGGCGTGGACGTCGCCGCGGCATTCAATGCGCGGCTCATCAAGCGGATGAAGGAGCAGAAGGGCGTGCGCGAGTATCTCCAGGAAGACTATGAGTGACGAGCTGCGGGGCGTGGTGGTGTGCCACGCGAAGCTCGCGATGGCGCTGGTCGATGCCGCGGAGCAGATCAGCGGCGTGCGAGGTGCGCTGGCACCCATCACGAATACCGATTGCGACCGCGGCACGCTCGAGGAGCGAGTCGCGCAGGCTGTCGGCAGCGGTCCTGCCGTGGTCTTCGTCGACCTCTCGAGCGGCTCCTGTCTTTTCGCCGTGCTCAATCGCCTGCGGGCGGCATCGGGCGTGAAGGTCGTGACCGGAGTGAACCTGGCGATGCTGGTGGACTTCCTGTTCCACCGAACGCTCTCCGCCGCGGAGGCGGCCGCGAGGGCGGCGGAAGCCGGCGGTAAGGCCATCGGGACGCGCTGATGCCGATCGTGTTGTGTCGGGTGGACGACCGGCTGGTTCACGGCCAGGTGGTCATTGGGTGGGGCAGGCCGCTGGGAATCGAGCTGATCGTGCTGGTCGACGACGCCGTCGCTGCCAGCCCATGGGAACAGGAGCTCTACCGCATGGCCGTTTCGCCGGAAATCGAGATGCTCTTCCTCACCGTCGCCGATGCGTCGCACCGGCTCGAGGGTTGGCACGGCGAGGCGCGCCGGGCCCTCGTGCTCACCGGCGATATCCCGGCCATGGCCGCGCTGCACACCGCCCACCCCGCGTCGGTGCACCGCATCAACCTCGGGGGAATTCATCACCGGCCTGGACGGAGGGAGCGGTTGCCGTACCTCTACCTCACCGACGATGAGCTCCGCCGCCTGCTCGCGCTGGAGGCTGCCGGCGCCGACGTTCAGGCGCAGGATCTGCCAACCAGCGCGCCGGTACCGTTGAGGTCGCTCTCGTGAGCGAGCTGTCGCCGCACGCCGCGCTCGCGCTGGTCATATGGGGCACGCTTACCGCGCTCGATCTGGTGAGCGTGCCCCAGGGGCTGCTCTCGCGGCCGCTCGTCGCCGGCGCGGTGGCGGGCTGGCTCGCCGGCGACATCCAGGCCGGCCTCCGCGTCGGCGTCCTCTTCGAGTGTTTCGCCCTCGACGTGCTCCCGATCGGCGCCGTGCGCTACCCCGACTACGGTCCCGCCACCGTGGCCGCCACGGCCCTCAGCGCCGGTGCTCCCTGGGAATTCGGCCTCGGTGTCGGCGCCGTCCTCGGCCTGGTGCTCTCCGCGATCGGCGGGTGGACGCTGCAGTTCGTCCGGCGATGGAATGCCCGGGCGATCCAGCAGCGCGCCGCCGCGCTGGCCGCCGGAGAGAGCGGCGCAATCCGCCGCCTGCAGTACGGGGGCCTGGCGCGTGACGCGCTCAGGGGAGCGGCGCTCACCATCGTGGGGCTGGCGGTTGCCTGGATGATCGCTCGCGGTATGCCGATCGACCGGCGCACCGCGGTGGGCCTGAGCCTTGTCGCGATCGGCGGCGCCTTGTCGGCCGTGGTGAACGGCGCGGTTCGAAGCGCCGGCCGTGGCCCCCGCCTCCGATGGCTCATCGGCGGCGCCGCGGTGGGCATCCTGCTCGCGGTGCTCACGTGACGGGCGGGTGGCGTGCCACGATACGGCTCCTCGCCCTCCAAGGCACCTGGAACTACGAGCGCATGCTTGGCGTGGGCATGGGCTACGCCGCCGAGCCGTTGCTCGAAGACCTGAAGACGGTCGACCCGGTGCGGCACAGCGAGGCGGTGGTGCGATCGACGGAGTTTTTCAACTGCAACCCGAATCTCGCGGGCCTCGCTCTCGGGGCCACTGTACGCGCGGAGTACGAGGCGGTCCCGGGAGCCCAGATCGCCCGCCTCCGAACCGCGCTCTGCAGTCCGCTGGGCGCACTGGGCGACGAGCTTTTCTGGGCCGGCATGGTTCCGGCCCTGGTTGGCGCCGCGCTCGCCGCCGTTGTTCTGGGCGCGGGGTGGCGGGCGATCGCCGCCCTCCTGGTCATCTACAACGTGTTCCGCATCGCCACCGGCGTCTGGGCGCTTCGCACCGGCTACGGGTCAGGCATGAAGGTGGGCGCGGCGATCGGCGCGTCGTGGGTGCCGGGTGCGGTCGCGAAGATCGGGCCCGTCGCCGGTTTCACCATCGGTCTGGCCATTCCGCTCGTGGCGGGCTGGTTCCTTCGCCATTTCGGGTGGACAGCAGGAATCGGCGCTGTTGCGCTCGCGGCGGTAGGCGTCGCGGTCACGCGGTGGTTCGGGCCGACCCTCACGAGCGTGCGATTCACGCTCGTGGCCATGCTGCTTCTCATCCTGCTCAGGCGGATCGGATTGTGATCGAGCGTGAGGCCATGATCGTCAACCAGGACGGTATCCATGCGAGGCCGGCCGCCCGCATCGTCCGGCTGGCGGCCAGCTTCGACTCCGAGATCGAGTTGGCAAAGGACGGCGTGGGCGTCAACGGCAAGAGCATCATGGGGGTGATGATGCTCGCGGCCGAGTGCGGAAGCTCCATCACCATTCGCGCCGACGGACCCGACGCCGAGAAGGCCGTCGTCGCGCTGGCCGATCTGGTGGCCAGCGGGTTCGGTGAGCCATGACCGAATCGCGAGTCATCCGCGGAATCGGCGTATCGCCCGGCGTGGCCTGCGCGCCTGCGCTCGTCGTCCGCTGGGACTTTCCCGAGGTGCCCGACCGCGCGGTACGCCCCGAGCAGGTAGATGACGAGGTTCGACGCCTGCGCGAAGCGGTCGATCACGTGGTCGCCGATCTTCAGGACCTGGGTCAGCGCGTGCTGCATCGCGCGGGCCCTGAGGAATCGAGAATCTTCGACGCGCAGATCCTGATGGCGCAGGACCACGAGTTTCTCGCCTCGGTCGAGACGCTCATCCGCAAGAACCAGCTCAGCGCCGAGACCGCCTACGAATTCAAGGGGCTCGAGCTGCGCAATCTCTGGTCGGGCGCCGCGCGCCTCCGCGAGCGGCTGGCCGATCTTCACGCCATCCAGCTCCGCATGCTCAACCAGCTCATGGGCCGGTCGGGTCCCGAGCCCTGGTCGGTGCCCGCCGACGAGCACGTGATCGTGGTGGCGCACGAGCTGTCGCCCGGACTCACCGTGCAGCTCGACCGCGAGCACGTGGTCGGACTGGTGAGCGAGGAGGGCACGCGTACCGCGCACGCCGCGATTCTCGCCCACTCCCTCGGCATCCCGGCGGTGATGGGCGCAGCCGGCGCACTGGCGCTGATTCCGGCCGGCACGATGCTGCTGCTCGACGGGCAGAGCGGCACGATCACCCTCGAGCCCAACCGGAACGAGCTGGAAGAGGCCAAGACCCAGGTGAGCCGCCGGCACCGTCTCGAGATGCAGCTCGAGGCGGTCGTGGACGCGCCCGCGGTGACGCCGTCGGGCCGCCCGATCAAGCTGATGGGAAACGTCGATCTCCCCGAAGAGATCGAGGCGGCGGTGCGGATGGGGGCACAGGGAGTGGGACTGCTGCGCACCGAATTTCTCCTGACCGGCCGCGCCACGCTCCCCACCGAGAACGAACAGACCGACTACTTCCGGCGCATCGCCTCCGCGTTTCCGGGGCAGCCGGTGGTGATTCGCTCGTTCGATCTCGGGGGCGACAAGTTCCCGGTGGCGTTCAAGGCGCCGCCCGAGGCCAACCCGTTCCTCGGGTGGCGCTCGATCCGCGTCTGCCTCGACGAGCCCGAGGTGTTCCGTCCCCAGATCCGGGCCATCCTCAGGGCGGCCGCCGATCGCGACATACACCTCATGCTGCCGCTGGTGACCCTGGTGGAGGAGGTCGAGGAGTCGCGGGCGATCATGCTGGAGGAGGCAGCGGCGCTGCGGCGCGAGGGCGTCCGCGCGGCCGAATCGGTGCCTGTCGGCGTCATGATGGAGACGCCGGCGGCGGTGGTCATTGCCGACCGGCTGGCGGAGGTGAGCGATTTCTTCAGTGTTGGAACCAACGATCTCACCCAGTACTCGATGGCGGTGGATCGCGGCAACGCCCGGCTGGCGAACCGTTTTACGCCGCACCATCCGGCGATCGTCCGGCAGTTGCACCATGTGCTCGCCATCGGCCGGGCCGCCGACATTCCGGTGAGTGTGTGCGGCGAGATGGCCTCCGAGCCCCTGAGCGTGGTGCTGCTCATCGGGCTCGGCTACGAACGGCTCAGCGTGTCGCCGCCGGCGCTGGCGCTCGTCAAGTGGGTGGTGCGAACCGTGCCCGAGCCGGCGGCGCGGCAGGCGGCCGAATCTGCCATGTTGGCCAGGAGCGCAGAGGAGGTGTCGGAGGCTCTTCGGAGCGCGGTGGGCGAGTACATCGACGTGCGTCTCATCGACCCCGGATCCGCGTTGCCCGGACAGGGTCGCGTCGCTAGCTTCCCTCCCGGCACGGCGGCGACCTGAGCCGCCTTTTCTCTGTCTCCCATTCGAGGTAAGCGCCGCTCATGGCTGCACCGAAGCGCCACGTCTTCACATCCGAATCCGTCACCGAGGGTCACCCCGACAAGGTGGCCGACCAGATCTCCGATGCCGTGCTCGACGCCATCCTCGCGCGCGATCCGGCCGGCCGTGTCGCATGCGAGACTCTGGTGACCACCGGAATGGCGGTGGTCGCCGGCGAGATTACCACCAAGACGTACGTGAACATCCCCGACCTGGTCCGGAGGACCGTAGAGGGGATCGGCTACACCGACGCGTCGTTCGGCATGGATGGACGCACCTGCGCGGTGCTCACCTCGATCGACCGGCAGTCTCCCGACATCGCGATGGGAGTGGACTCCGGCGGCGATCGCATCCAGGGGGCCGGCGACCAGGGCATGATGTTCGGCTATGCCACGAACGAGACCAGGGAGCGGATGCCGCTGCCCATCACGCTGGCCCACCGGATCGCCGAACGTCTGGCCGCGGTAAGAAAGGGCACAGGCGGGCTCAGACCCATTCAGTGGCTCCGCCCCGATGGTAAGTCGCAGGTGTCGGTCGAGTATGAGGGCGATCGGCCGGTGGCGGTACGCACCGTGGTGGTCTCGACGCAGCACGCCGAGCGCAACGGCAACCGCCAGCTGGGCCAGAGCACCATCCGTGAAGGCGTGATCGAAGAGGTCATCAAGCCGGTGCTCGATGCCGTCGGACTCGATCACCGGCGCACCCGCTTTCTCATCAATCCAACCGGCCGCTTCGTCATCGGCGGCCCTCACGGCGATGCGGGCCTCACCGGCCGCAAGATCATCGTCGATACGTACGGGGGCATGGCTCGCCACGGCGGCGGCGCCTTCAGCGGCAAAGACCCCTCGAAGGTCGATCGCTCCGCCGCCTACGCGGCCCGATGGGTGGCCAAGAATATCGTCGAGGCCAAGCTCGCGCGCCGGTGCGAGGTGCAGGTGGCGTACGCGATCGGAGTGGCCCACCCCGTCTCCATCATGGTGCAGACCTTCGGCACCGGGGCCATTCCCGACGCCGCGCTCGAGAAAATCGTGGACGAAGTATTCGACCTGACGCCGCGCGGCATCATTGACGCACTCAAGCTCAAGCGGCCAATTTACAGGAAGACGGCGAGCTACGGTCATTTCGGCCGCAAGCCCTCCCGCGGTGTGTACGAAGACGAATCCAAGAAAATGACCGTTGATTTTTTCACCTGGGAAGAGACCGGCCGCGTGAAGGATCTGCTGTCGGCCGCACGCTAGAGGAGCGCATGACTGCATCGATCGCTGTCGCCAAATACGACGTCAAGGACATCGCCCTCGCCGACGAGGGCAAGCGCCGCACCGAATGGTCCGAGCGGTCCATGCCGGTGCTCCGGCAGATCCGCGCCCGATTCGCCACGGAGAAGCCGCTCAAGGGGCTCAAGCTGTCGGCGTGCCTGCACGTGACCACCGAAACGGCCAACCTCATGGCGACGCTGCGGGCGGCCGGCGCGGAAATAGCGCTCTGTGCATCCAACCCGCTCTCTACGCAGGACGACGTCGCCGCGCACCTGGCCAGAGACCACGGCGTGCACGTCTACGCCATCAAGGGCGAGGATCACAAGACCTACTACACGCACATCGCCCAGGCGCTGGCGTTCGGCCCCGACATGACGCAGGACGATGGCGCCGACCTGGTAGGCGCCCTCCACATGATCGCGCTCAACCGCCTCGACGACCTGGCGCCGCCGATCCGGGAGTGGGCGGAGACTCTGTCGCCGGCCGACCGGCGGGCCCTGGTTGCGTCGGTGCGCGGCTCGACCGAGGAGACCACCACCGGCGTCATCCGCCTCAAGGCGATGTCGAAGGAGGGCATTCTTCAGTTTCCGATCGTCGCCGTGAACGACTCGCGCACCAAGCACATGTTCGACAACCGGTACGGCACCGGCCAGTCGACGCTCGACGGCATCGTGCGCGCCACCAACATTCTCCTTGCCGGCAGCACCGTGGTGGTGGCCGGCTACGGGTGGTGCGGCCGGGGCGTGGCCAGCCGCGCGCGCGGGGCAGGGTCGCATGTGATCGTCACCGAAATCGACCCGGTGGCCGCGCTCGAGGCCAGAATGGACGGCTTCGAGGTCATGCCGATGGCCGATGCCGCGCCGATCGGCGATCTGTTCGTGACCCTGACCGGCAATCTCCACGTCGTGCGGGTCGAGCATTTCTCCGCGATGAAGGACGGGGCCCTCGTGGCCAACTCGGGTCACTTCAACGTCGAGCTCGACCTCGAAGGGCTCGCCCGCATCGCGAAGGAGCGGCGCCAGGTTCGCGCGATGGTCGAGGAATTCGTGGTCAACGGCCGCCGGATCATGGTGCTCGGCGAGGGCCGGCTCATCAACCTGGCCGCGGCCGAAGGACATCCGGCCAGCGTCATGGACATGTCGTTTGCCAACCAGGCGCTCGCCGCCGAGCTGCTCGCCAAGCACCACGGCACCATGTCGAAGACCGTGCACACCCTCCCGGCGTCGGTCGATCAGCAGATCGCGGAGCTCAAGCTTCAGAGCATGAATGTCGGTCTCGACACGCTGACGCCCGAGCAGGTGAAGTACCTCGCCAGCTGGGACGCGGGAACCTAGCGGTCGATCATGATCGAGGTCACCGTGGCCCACCTCGGACTCGACCGGACGTCGAACACACCGGTGGTGATCCTGCGCGAAAAAGAGGGCAGCCGGGTGCTTCCGATCTGGATCGGCCCGGCGGAGGCCAGCGCCATCGCGATGGAGCTGCAGGGAATGAAGGCGCAGCGTCCGCTCACCCACGATCTCCTCAAGCAGATTCTGGTCGGGCTCGGCGGCGATCTCCGCCGCGTGTTCATCAGCTCGGTCAAGGAGAACACCTACTTCGCCGAGCTCCTGATCCGCCGCGACGATCATGTCTTCCAGGTCGATGCCCGGCCGTCGGACAGCATCGCCCTCGCGCTCCGGATGCGCGCCCCCATCTTCACCAGCGAGCAACTCCTCGACCAGAGCGGTGTCGAGGCCGAGGAGCCCGCGCCCGATCCCACTCTCGAGGCCGACAAGCTGAAGGAGTACCTCGAGAAGATGGACCCGCAGGACTTCGGAAAGTTCAATCCGTAGTCTTCTCGCCTTTGCCGCCTGCATATGCGTCGCCCTCGGCGGCCCGCCATCGGTGCGGGCCCAGAGCGTCGCGGCCGGTATCGTCGAGCGTCCCCGCGGCCGCGACACCGTTATCGCCGATGGGATTCGCGTCCTCCTCCACCGGGTGGGTCGCGAGAGCCAGGGGCCCATCGACTCGACGCTCGCCGACCGGGGCGGGCGATTCCGACTACGCTTCCGGCCCGATACCACGGCGCTCTATCTCCTGAGCGCCCGGTACGGTGGCATCGAATACTTCTCGAGCCCGATACACACCAAGCCCGCCCTGCCCGATACCGCGATACGGCTCATGGTGTACGACACGTCGGCGGCCGCTCCCGTCTCCATCGCAGCGAGACACATCGTCGTGCCGCGACCGGGCCAGGATGGCGCGCGGACGGTGCTCGATCTGCTGGTGCTCCGGAACGACGGATCGCTCGCGCGGGTGGCCGGCGACCCCGCGGGACCGAGCTGGAGTACGGCGCTCCCCGCCGGAGCGGCGGGCTTCGAGCTGGGAGAGAGTGACCTGTCGCCCGACGCCGTTACGCGGCGCGGCGATTCGGTATTCATCCTTTCGCCCATCGCGCCCGGCGACAAGCAGATCACGCTGGAATACGTTATTCCCGCCGACCGCCCGGTGGTGGACTTCCCCTCGGGCAGCGGCGGCCCGATCAACGTGCTCATCGAGGAGAAAGCCGCGAAGGTCGTCGGCGGCACGCTCGCCCTTGCCGATAGTCAGCTCATCGAGGGGCGGTGGTTTTACCGGTGGAGCGGCCGGGTCGGGCCGAACGCGACGATCCACCTCACCCTTCCGCGCATCGGCAGGACGCCGCGGCTTCTGCTCGCCGGGCTGGTCGGCTCGCTCGGCCTGGTGCTCGCTTTCGTGGCGTGGCGTGCCGCGTCGCGCACGGCTTCCGCGGAACCGACTCCGCCGGCGGACGGCCTGCTCGACTCCCTGGCCTCGCTGGACGCGCGCTATGTGGGGCGCGAGGCCGAAGTCGGGGCCGACGAGTGGGAGACGTACCGGCGGGAGCGCTCGCGGCTCAAGGCCGACCTCGAGGCCGCTCTTGCGGGGGGCAATTCGGTCCGGTAGACTTTGGCGCAGTACACAACTGAAATCCGCGAATGGGGACGCTCGGAAGCCGGTGCAAAACCGGCGCGGCCCCGCCACTGTAACGGGCACGGCTCCCCTCGAGGGAACCCGCACTTCGCTCACACGCCACTGGGAAACCGGGAAGGCGAGCGAAGGCCCGAAGCCAGGAGACCTCTCCGTTCGCGCCACCATGAACACCCTCGGGGGAGGGTTGGTGGCGCGCCCGACGGCTCCTCGCCTTCGATCTCGCCCATCTCTCCGTCCAGGGAGATGGGCGCATTCATTCCTACCAACGCGATTCGTCGAGCGTGGATCTCGCTTCTACCGGTGCTGCTGTCGGTGGGGGCGGCGTGCTCCGGCGGCTCCAGGGCCGCCGCCGGCATGCGGCTCGCCGACGATGCCGGCGACACGATGGCCATCCGCGCCCCGGCCCGCCGAATCGCATCGCTGATCCCCGCCACCACCGAGCTGCTCTTCGCCATCGGCGCCGGACCGTTCGTCGTCGGACGCACCACGTGGTGCGACTATCCTCCGGCCGCCTCCTCGGTCGCCAATCTCGGCGATGGAATAAGCCCCAACCTCGAGGCCATCCTCGCCTCGCATCCCGATCTCGTTCTCCTCTACAACTCCGCGCGCAACGCCGAAGCGGCATCGCGTCTCAAGGCGGCCGGCGTTCCTGCCCTTCGACTCAACACCGACGCCCTTGCCGACGTGGACCGCGTCGCCCGTCTCCTCGGAGCCGCTACCGGCCGCACCGAGGCGGCCGATTCGGTGGCGGCGGCCTTCGACACCGCACTCGCGTCGGCTTCCGGCAAGCCGGGTCCGGGCGCGCCGAAGGTGCTGCTGCTGGTGTGGGAGCAGCCGCCGATGACGATCGGGCACGGCAGCTTTCTGAGCGAGCTGGTGGAGCGCGCGGGCGGACGAAATCTGTTCGACGACGTCGCGGCCTCCGCAGGCACCGTGAGCATCGAGGCGGTGGCGAGTCGCGATCCCGATCTCATTCTCACTTCGGGAGACGGCCCCGCCGCCTTCGTATCCCGGCCCGAGTGGCAGGTCGTGCGCGCGGTGCGCGAGCGCCGCGTCATCCGGGTCAACGGCTCCGAGTTCAACAGGCCCGGTCCGCGCTCGCCGCTGGCGATCAAGGAGCTTACCGCGCGGATCCGTGAGGCGGCGCGGTGAAACGGCTCAGCCTGCTCCTTCTTGCGGTCGTGATCTGCCTCATCGCCGGCCTGAGCGCCGGCACCGTCCCCCTTTCGCCGGGAGAAGTCTGGGCCGGGCTCAGGAGCGCCGATGCACCGGCGTCGATCATCGTGCGCCAGCTTCGCGCCCCTCGGGTGCTGTTGGCCTTCATGGTCGGCGGCAGCCTCGGGATCTGCGGGGCCGCGCTGCAGGCCATGATCCGCAACCCGCTCGCCGAGCCCTACCTCCTGGGACTGTCGGGCGGCGCCGGCCTCGGCGCCGTGCTGGCCATCGCCACGCGTGCGGCGGGGGCGTGGGCGGTTCCGCTAGCGGCGTTCGTCGGGGCGCTCGCCGCCGTCGCCCTGGTCTACCGGCTCAGCCTCGTCGCGGGCCGACGGCTCGATCCGCGCGTGCTGCTGCTCTCGGGGGTGGTGGTGGGATCGTTCTTCATCGCCATCATGAGCAGCATCATGGTGCTCTCCGACTCCGCCGCGACGCGCAACGCCTTTCTCTGGCTGCTCGGCGGGTTCGGATCGTCGTCCTGGCAATCGCTGGCGGTCTTCACCGCGTACTCCTCGATTCCCCTGGTCGTCCTCGTGCTCAACGCGCGGGCGCTCGACCTCCTCTCGCTCGGTGAAGAGCCGGCCCAGTACCTCGGCGCCGACGTCGGGCGGACCATGCGCGTGGTCTACATCTGCACCGCGCTCCTCACCGCCGCCAGCGTGGCCGCGTGCGGCATCATCGGCTTCGTGGGGCTCGTCGTTCCGCACGCGGTGCGCACCGTGTCTCGCCCGATCCATCGCTCGCTGCTTCCGCTGGTCTTTCTCGCGGGCGGCTGCTTCCTCGTGCTCTGCGACATCGTCTCCCGGGTGGTGGTGCGTCCTCTCGAGCTGCCGGTCGGGGTCATCACCGCCCTCGTAGGCGTTCCACTGTTCGCGGTCCTCCTCAGGAGAACGCTGGCGTGATCGTCGAAGCCCGCGACGTCACCGTGCGGTACGGCCGAGCCAGGGCCCCGGCGCTTCGGAACGTGAGCTGCCGGGTCGAAGAGGGACGGCTGGTGGCCGCCGTCGGTCCGAACGGCAGCGGAAAGACGACGCTCATCAGGGCGCTCTCGGGCCTGCTGCCTCTCGAGAAGGGAACGGTGCGAGCCGGCGGGCGCAACGTCGCCGAGTGGCCGCGCAAGGAGCTGGCGCAGCTGCTGGGTGTGCTCCCGCAGCGGGAGGAGATCCTCTTCCCGCTCCGGGTCGAGGAGACCGTCATGCTCGGGCGATACGCCCATCTCGGTCCGGTCGCGCCGAGCGGCGAGGTCGATCGCGACGCGGTTCACGCCGCGCTGGAGCGGTGCGACGTCGCCGGATTCGCGGGGCGCTCCGTCGACTCCCTATCCGGCGGCGAATGGCAGCGGGTGCGCCTGGCGCGCGCGCTCGCCCAGGAGCCGCGCGGACTGCTGCTCGACGAGCCGACGGCCTCGCTCGACGTGCGCCACGAGATGGAGTTGTTCGAGCTGTTCCGCCGACTCGTCGACGAGGGTCTCGCCGCGCTCGTCATCACCCATCACCTCAACCTCGCCGCGCGATTCGCCGACCGTATCCTCCTGTTCAAGGATGGCGAGGTCGTCGTCGAAGGCACACCGGGCGGGGTACTCACGGAAGAGACTCTCGCCGGCGTCTTCGAGTGGCCGGTGGCCGTCACCCGGTGGGCCGACGGCTCGCCCCAGGTGGTGCCTCTGCGTGAGGGAGAGTCGGCGCCGTGAGCCGCTGTGGCGGAGTGCTGGCGGCGCTGTTGCTGCTCCCGTCCGTAGCCGGCGCGCAGTCTCCGGCCCGCGTCGTCGGAAAGGTGATCGACGCGACGACCGGCGCGCCCCTGGGTGCGGCGGAGGCGCGCCTCGGCGACCGGCGCGCGACGACCTCCAGCGAGGGCGGGTTCGTGCTCGGCGGCGTATCGCCGGGGCGCGCCACATTGCTCGTGCGGCGGGTGGGATACGCTCCATGGAGCGACGTGGTGGATGTGATGCCCGGACTCGACCGCGATATCACCGTCGAGCTGGCACCGTTGCCGCTGCGGCTCGACAGTCTCACCGTCGTCGCCGCGCCCGGCGCGATCTCGATTTCCGGCGAACAGCTCATGGCTCGCGGGGGCGACCTCGGCCGCGCGCTCGACGGATGGGAAGGAGTCGTGGTGCGGCGAACGGGAAGCGGGAGCCCGGCCTCGCCCCAGCTTCGCGGCGGCGGCCCCGACGAAGTGCTGGTGCTCGTCGACGGCTTCGCGGTCAACGATCCGTTCACCGGCCGCGCCGACCTGGCCCGGCTGTCCAGCCGCGAAGTGGATCGCGTCACGCTGCTGCCCGGCGCCCAGACGGTGCGGGCGGGAAGCCGGGCGGTGGCTGGAGTGATCGTGGTGGACACCCGGCGGGCGATTCGCCCCGAGGGCTCCGCGTGGATGGCCGGCCACGGGGCAAGGGGGGTGCGCGCCGGGGCGTCGGTGGGCGAGCTAGGGTTTGCCGCCTCGAGCGAGCGGTATTCCGACCGCTTTCCGTACACCGTTCCCGAGGCTCGCGGCGGAGGGGAGAGCCCGAGGCTCAACTCGGGCGGCGACGCATACGCCGGCTCCGTGCGACTGGAGGGCCCGATCGAGATGACCCTGCGCGGATCTTGGGCCGATCGCGGACTCCCGGGCACGACCACCAATCCTACGCCCTCCGCCGCCGGCCGCGACCGAACTGTGTTTCTCGGCGCACGAGGGACCGGCCCCTTGCGCTGGAGCGGCTCGGCGCAGTGGCTCGAGACACGCGCCGCAGACGAGGCCCCTCCCACGGGTCTTCCGTACGACAGCTACACCCAGGGCGTCGGGGGCACGCTCGAGGCGGGCTACCGCATGTCGATCCGTGCCGGAGGGTGGAGCGGGGAGACAGGAGTCGCAGCGGAAGGAAGGGGCGACCGCTTTGCCGGTGACGGTGTCCAGCGCGGCGCTTCATTCACGCAGGCGGCGCTTCGGTGGGATGCCTCGCTGCATCGCGGCTCAGCGACGGTGTGGACGCTGGCTCCCGCGGCGCGGCTCGACGTATGGACCGGGCAGGGAACGCCGCTGGTCAGTGCCCGGGTCGACGCAGGGTGGCAGCGGGGGCGCACCGGACTCACCGTCGCCTTCGGCAGCGCCGTGACCCCGCCGGTACTCGCCGACCTGCTCTTTCGTGAAGGCGTCGGTGTGCGGCTCAATCCCGATCTCCGCCCCGAGCGCGTGCGGTGGGAGGCGGAGGCGGGAGTGCGGCGGGAGATCGACCTCGGAACCCTGTCGGCGCGCGTCTTCTACGGCAAGGTGGGCGACATGGTGGTCTGGGGCCCCGATTTCAGGTTCATCTGGAGTCCGCGCAATTTCGACGTCGTCCGGCGCGGCGGCGAGCTCAGCCTTGGCGTCCGGCCCGCCGCGTCGCTGCGGCTCGATGGAACGGCGACTTACAGCGCCGTGACGTACGACATTCCGGGTGGCGCGCAGGTGCAGTACCGGCCACGCGTCACCTACAATGCCTCCCTCGTCTGGTCGCCCGGCGCCTGGAGCGCCGACCTGCGGTGGCACCGCATTGGCGAGCGATTCCCGAACAGCGCCGGCACGAATCCGCGTCCGGCCATTTCCATCCTCGACGCCGGCCTCGAACGCAGCCTGGGCCAGGCCTTCTCCGCGCGTGTCCAGGTGAGCGACGCCGCCGACAGCCGTGCGGAATTCATCGCCGGGTATCCAACTCCCGGCCGCATGCTCACCGCCACCCTTACCTTCGAACTCCCATGAGCCATTTGCGCGTGATCTTCAGCTCCGCCATCGCAATCCTGCTGTGCTCCGCCTGCGCCGACACCAATGCCCCGGCACCGGAGCCCACCGAGGCATTGCTCGTCGTCAACAGCACCGCCAACACGCTGAGTATTGTGCCGGTCGAGCAACCCACGGCCGCCGTCCAGGTGCAGCTCGGAGGAACGACACCGACGCCGGTCGGAGTGTCGGCCTTCGGCCGAACCGCGATCGTTCCACTCGGGCTCGACAACGCCGTCGCCGTAGTGGATCTGATCGACCGGAAGCTCGCGCGCACGATTCCACTGCCGGACAATTCCGGCGCCACCGGCTCCGCCGTGGTCGACGATTCGATCGCCTATGTGGCGAATCCGAATCTCAACTCGGTCTCGAAAATCAACTACCAGACGGGTGAGACCGCGGAGGTGGACGTGGGCCCGTACCCACAGGGCATCGTCTTTGCGCGAGGAAGGATCTTCGTCCTGGAGGGTAACCTCGAGAACTTCGTGCCGGCCGGGCCAAGCTCGGTGTCGATTCTCGATCCGACGAGCGGCACGCGCGTCGCACAGACAACGCTCACCGGACCCGGAAACGCGGGCTTCGGCGTGCTCGGCGGCGACGGGCTGCTCTACATAATGAACACCGGCAGTTTCTCCGAGGGCGAGGGGCGCCTCTCGATCGTCGACCCCGTCAACTTCAACGAGGTGGCGAGCTTCGCCGGATTCGGAGTGGGGCCCGGCAATGTCGCCGCCGATATCTCCTCGAAGGTGTACGTGAGCTCATTCGCCGAGGGCGTGATGGAGTTCGACACCGACGCGAACCAGGTCGTGCGGGGAGCGGGAAACGGCGTCGCGATTCCGTCCAACTCGGCCGTCGCGGTAGACAGCAAAGGCAGGATCTACGCCATCGACAGCGGCCCCTGCCAGGGCGGGAGACCCGGTAAGGCGCACGTGCTCGACTCGGCGCTCGAGGAGAAGAGCGTGATCACTCTCGGAGAGTGCCCAAGCGGGGCCATCACGACGCAGATTCCGGGGGAATAGCGGCGCGTTCTGGCACAAGAAACTATCGTGGGATATGTTTCCCGAACACCTGCTCATGGAGCCGTTGATGCGTTCTTCACTCGGCCGTTGCGCGCTCGCGGTGCTGTCGTGTTGCCCGATCCTCATCGCGTTTCCCGCCAGGACGTCGGCACAGGTGGATGCGCGCGGCATCGTCACCTGTCAGAGCTCTGGGGGACTGATGCGGTGTCCTGCCGTTGCGTCCTGGCGGGGCGCCCGATTAGTGACGCAGATGTCGCAGGCCCCGTGTCTTCAGAATCAGAGCTGGGGATTCGACACCCGAGGGATCTGGGTGGATAAAGGGTGTCGCGGCACCTTCGCAGCTGGCGATGCGCTCGCGAACGCAGGCGATCGAGTCACGTGCGCCAGTTCGAACGGACAACGGTTCGAGTGTCCGGCGCGGACGCAATATGGGGTGCGGCTCATCAAGCAGATCAGCACATCGCCGTGCCGCCAGAACACCACCTGGGGCACTACGCAGACCGCTATCTGGGTCGACCGCGGATGTCGGGCCGAGTTCGAGGTGAACCGCGGGTCGGTGACTCCGCCGAAGCTTCCAGGGACGTCCAACCAGAGCCTGACCTGCGGCACGCCCGCCAACTCACGGGTGCAGTGCCCGGTGAACGGCTATGCCACCTCGGTACGTCTCGTTCGCGACCTCAGCGCCGGCCGCTGCCAGGAGAATCGGAGCTGGGGCTTTACCGACTCGTTCATCTGGGCCAACAACGGTTGCCGGGCGCAATTCGAGGTAGCGCTTCGGAGTGGGGGTGGCGGGGCCGGCGCCGGCACCCAACTCATCACGTGCGGACTGTCCTCCGGCCAATACGCCGCGTGCCGGGGCGGCGGTCCCATTCGAGAGGTGCGCCTCTCACGCGACCTCAGCGGCGCGGGCCGCTGCACGCCCCCGCAGAGCTGGGGACACAGCACGGTCGAGGTCTGGACTCGCAACGGCTGCCGTGGAGAGTTCCAGGTCATCTACGAGAACGCCCCCACCGCAGGCGTCCCGCCGGGCTCCTCCCGTGCGTTCGCCTGTGGAGTGATCACCGGCGATCGGACGCAGTGCAAGACCGGCGGCTACGCCACCTCCGTCAGGCTGGTTCGCGATCTGAGCGGCGGACGCTGCCGCCCGGGACAAACCTGGGGCTACACCGACGCGTTCATCTGGACGAGCAGCGGGTGCCGGGCCGAGTTCGAGGTGACCTACCGCTTAGGAACGCCCACGCCGTATTGATGGTTTCGCGCGGCTGACGAGTATCGCGGGCGGTATCTTTCAGTCATGCCTCTCGTGAGCACACGGGCGATCGTGCTATCGGCACTCCGTTACGGTGAAACCTCCAAGATCGTGAGGCTCGCCACCCGGGAGTTCGGGGTGCAGAGCGCCATCGCCAAGGGCGCGCTCCGTCCGCGCAGCCGGTTCGGCGCCGCCCTTCAGCTTCTGAGTGAGGGGCAGGCGCAGTTCCTCACCAAGGAGTATCGCGACCTCCACATCCTCACCGCATTCGACCTCACCAGGCTTCACGCCGGTCTCGCCGCCGACCTCGTCCGATACGCGACGGCCTCGGCGCTCGCCGAGGTGATGCTCCGCTTTGCGCCCCCCGATCCACATCCCGAGAGCTTCGATCTGCTGCTCGAGGCGCTCGACGCTCTCGAGACATTCCCCAACGCGTCGGTCGACGCGCTGGGTATCCGCTTGCTCTGGCACCAGGTGGGCATTCTCGGATTCGCTCCCTCCCTCGAGGCCTGCGTGTTCGATGGAAGCCTGCTGCCGCCCGATGTCCCGCTTCCCTTCAGCGCAAGGGAAGGCGGCGCGCTCTGTCCCGCATGCGCATCGCAGTATGGGGCAACGCAGCTTCCGCCGCGGTCGCGTTCCGACCTCATGAGCCTGCTCGAGCCGGGCGCGCCTCTGCCGGCACTGGATGGGCGGCACGCCGCGGCGCACAGAAGGCTGCTTGCCCGCTACATCCGGTACCATCTCGCCGAGGGGGCCGAGCTGCCGGCACTCGACTTCTGGATGCGGCGGCCGTGGGAGGCCGCCTGATCGTCGGCACCGCGGGGCACATCGACCATGGAAAGTCGGCTCTCGTCACCGCGCTCACCGGCGCCGCCATGGACCGTCTGGCCGAGGAGCGGCGCCGGGGCATCACGATCGACCTCAACTTCGCACCGCTCGAGCTCGCGGACGGCACGGTGGCAGGAGTCATCGACGTGCCGGGGCACGAGGACTTCGTGCGGACGATGGTGGCGGGGGCGTCGGGTGTCGATCTGGCTTTGCTGGTGATCGCCGCCGACGAGGGAATCATGCCTCAGACCCTCGAGCACCTCGCCGTGCTCGAGCACCTTCGCGTACCCGCGGGCATTCCGGTTCTCACCAAGGCCGATCTCGTTTCGCCGGACCAGGTGGATGTTCTCTCCGCCGAGGTCACCCTGCGATTGTCGGCCTCGCCGGTGAAGTTCGAGGCGCCTGTGGCCGTGTCGGTGCGGAGCGGCGAAGGCCTCGGCACGTTGAGGGCGCTCATCGAGGCCCGCGCCGGGAGCCTGAGGCATCGCGCGACGGACGACCTCTTCAGGCTTCCGGTGGACCGGGCATTCTCCGTGGCGGGCGTGGGAACGGTGGTCACCGGCACGCCATGGTCGGGCTCGATCGCGGTGGGCGAGACGGTCACAATCCTGCCGGAGCGGCTCCAGGGCAGGGTGCGTTCCCTGGAGAGCCACGGCCGCGCATTGAGTCGGAGCGAACCCGGCACCCGAACGGCAGTGGGAATTTCCGGCGTCGAGCGGACCGCCATTGCGAGGGGGGCGGTGCTCGTGGCCCGCGGCGAGCCATGGCCGGTGACAGCCGCTCTCGATGCGGAGATCGCGCTTCAGTCCAACGCGCCGGGCCCACTTGCCGCGCGGAGCCGCGTTCGTGTACTCCTGGGCACGGCAGAGGTGATGGCACGGGCGCTCCCACGCGGCACGCTCGAGCCGGGTGGCACAGGGCTGGCGCGGTTGGCCCTCGAGCGTCCGGTCGTCGCTCGCGGCGGCGACCGTTTCGTGATCCGCAGCTATAGCCCCATCGCCACGATCGGAGGCGGCAGGGTGGTCGATCCGCTGGCGCCGCGTCGCGCCCGTTGGCCCGAGGGACTCGGCGGAGACGATACCGCGAGACTCCGTGCATTGGTCGAGCGCCGGCCGGGTGGCATTTCACAGGATGCGGTGCCGCTCCTGCTCGGACTCTCCCCGCGCGATTCGGTTGATCTCCTTCGCAAGAATTCCGGTGCGCGCCTGGCGGGCGACCACTGGGTGTCGTCGGTGGCGGTGGACGCCGCGGCCCGGGAGGCGCTGGCGCGGCTCGACGAGTATCACGCGACGCAACCCGGCGCCGCCGGAATGCCGCTCGAGACGTTGCGCCACGCGCTCCGTGTTGCCGAACCATTGGCCCTGGCCGCGCTCGGCGACCTCCAGTCGAGACGGCAGATCAAGGTTTCCGGCGGTGTCGCATCGCTTCCGGACTTCGGAGTCGTCGTGAAGGGCGGCGACGCGGAAGTCGATCGGATCGTCCGGCTGCTCCAGGAGGCGGGTCTCTCTCCGCCGACGGTCGCGGAGCTCGCGGCACAGACCGGCCGCGGCGATCTGGCGACGGTTCTGCGCGTCGCGGCGGAGCGCGGATTGGTGAAGGCCGTGGAGCGCGACCGCTATTATGCGGCGGGAACGCTGGATCGATTCTGCGGCGAGCTCGCGGAGCTGGGACGGGTGGGCGCAATCACTCCGGCGCTGGTACGCGATCGCCTGGGCGTCACGCGGAAGTATCTGATTCCGCTGCTGGAGTGGGCCGACCGGCAAGGAATCACGGTTCGGGTGCCCGAGGGGCGGCGGATCGTCACCTCGCGGCGATCACAGTGATTGGCGGTGAGGTGACGGTGCGCGATGGCCGCTGGTTGAGTGCGTCTTTAGAACAGCGGGTGTCGCGGTGGGGAGCAGGTCCCCGCCGGCGCCGCAGCTGGCTGCGCCCGGGTGAGGAAGTGGGGCGCCAGTTACTCCCACTCACTTTCACGGACGCCAGCCAACTGCAGCGCCCGGAGCGACCTGGTCCTGCCCGAGCGGCCGCTGCCCAGCCGGCCCTCACGCGATTCCGCTCGCGGCACGGCGGCTCCTTGCGGCTCGGACAACCGCGATTAGCTATAAGGTGAGGTCACCCTGGCTGGCCAACCAACGCGCCGGCCGAGGCATCAGCGCGCATCAACAGGAGGGTCTGCCGTTCGACATCTCGTGTGAACAGGAGCGCCCATGGTCCGTTTCGTGTGGCCGGGGTGGTGGCTCGGACTGCTGGTGGGGGTCGGGTCCCCCGTGGCTGCACAGGCGAACGTCGGCCCCCCGCATGTCGTGCTGAAGGAGAACTACCCCAATCCGTTTTTCCCGGCGACGACGATTCCTTTCGAGATCGGTCCGGAGCTCTGCACGAAGGGTCGCCAGCCGGTGGTCAGTCTCAAGATCTATAACGTGCTGGTGCAGGTGGTCGCGATCCCCGTAGTGGCCCAGGGTTCGGTGGAACGAGTGGACAGCCTCAGACTTCGATGCGGACGCTATCGGACGTATTGGAACGGCAAGTATCTCGACGGCAAGGCCGAGGCGACCCCAGGCGTGTACTACTATCAGTTGAGTGTGGGCGACGAGCGCTACACGCGAAAGATGATCGTGCAGAAGAAGCTCACCAGCCGACAATAGGGGCGACGCAGCCGTCGCCCCTGTTGTTCGTTGGTCAACGAGCACCGAGGCTACGATGATCCGACCCGAACGACTGACCATCAAGGCTCAGGAGGCCTTCCGCGATGCCGGCGAGGAGGCCCGCCGGCGCGGCAACCCCGTGGTGAACGACGCCCATCTGCTGGCGGCGCTCCTCGCGCAGCCCGAAGGCGTGGTTTTGCCATTGCTTCAGAAGGCGGGACTGAACGCCTCCACGCTCGGGCCGGCGATCGACCGCGAGCTGGCGCGTTTTCCGACCCAGCAGGGCGGAGGTGCGGAGCCATCGTTCAGCCGCGAGCTGAATCGCGTCTTTGACCGGGCGGAGGCCGAAGCCAAGAAGCTGGGCGACGCGTACGTCTCCACGGAGCACTTGCTCCTCGCTCTCGCGGAGGAAAAGGGAACCACCGCGCGCAATCTTCTGGCGGAGCAGAACGTCTCCGCCGACGAGCTGCGGGCCGCCCTTCAGGAGGTCCGCGGCTCGCACCGCGTCACCGACCAATCCCCCGAGGGACAGTACCAGTCGCTCGAGCGTTACACCCGCAACCTCACCGACCTCGCCCGCAACGGAAAGCTCGACCCCGTGATCGGCCGTGACGAGGAAGTCCGCCGCGTCATGCAGGTCTTGTCCCGGCGGACCAAGAACAATCCCGTACTCATCGGCGAGCCGGGCGTGGGCAAGACCGCCATCGTCGAAGGACTGGCGCAGCGCATCGTGAACGGCGACGTCCCCGAGTCCTTGCGGAAGCGCGAGGTGGTAGCGCTCGACATCGGCCAGCTCCTGGCGGGGGCCAAGTATCGCGGCGAATTCGAGGAGCGGCTCAAGGCGGTGGTCAAGGAGCTGACCGAGAGCCAAGGCAGATACGTCACCTTCATCGACGAGCTGCACACCATCGTTGGGGCCGGCGCGGCGGAGGGGGCCGTCGATGCGAGCAACATGCTCAAGCCGCCGCTCGCGCGTGGCGAACTCCACGTCATCGGCGCCACGACGCTCGACGAATACCGCAAGCACATCGAAAAGGACCCGGCGCTGGAGCGGCGATTCCAGCCGGTGCTCGTGGGCGAGCCGAGCGTGGCCGATACCATCGCCATCCTGCGCGGTCTCAAGGAGAAGTACGAGGTCCATCACGGCGTCCGCATCACCGACAACGCTCTCGTCGCCGCGGCGACCCTTTCCGACCGGTACATCGGCGACCGGTTCCTGCCTGACAAGGCCATCGATATCGTCGACGAGGCCGCTAGCCGGCTCCGTATCGAGATCGACAGCCTGCCACAGGAAATCGACGAGGTCGAGCGCCGGATCATCCAGCTCGAGATCCAGCGCCAGGCGCTGCTCAAGGAAAAGGATCGGGCCGGCAGGGAGAGGCTCGCGACGGTCGAGCATGAGATTTCGGAGCTTCGCGAGCGCAGCGCCGGAATGAAGGCGCAATGGCAGGCGGAGAAGGCCGCGATTCAGGACTTGCAGCAGATCAAGGCGGAGATCGACGCGCTGCGCGGCGAAGTCGACCAGGCGACGCGCCGCGGCGATCTTCAGCGCGCCGCGGAGTTGCGCTACGGCCGGATCCCAGAGCTCGAGCGCCGCGTGGAAGACGACCAGATCCGCCTTCAGGAAGTTCAGTCCAAGGCGAAATATCTGAAGGAAGAAGTCGACGCGGAGGACATCGCCGAGATCGTGGCCAAGTGGACGGGAATTCCGGTGGCCAAGATGCTCGAGAGCGACCGCGAGCGCCTCACGAGGCTGGAGGACGAGTTGCGCCAGCGCGTCGTCGGGCAGCCACTCGCCCTGACGGCCGTGGCCCACGCCGTCCGGCGAAGCCGCGCCGGACTGGGCGACCCGAATCGGCCCACGGGATCGTTCATTTTCCTCGGCCCGACCGGCGTCGGCAAAACCGAGACGGCCCGCGCGCTGGCCGAGTTCCTCTTCGATGACGAGCGCGCGATGGTACGGCTCGACATGTCCGAGTACATGGAGAAGCACTCGGTGGCCCGCATGATCGGCGCGCCACCCGGGTACGTGGGCTATGAGGAAGGCGGACAGCTTACCGAGGCGGTACGCCGCCGGCCCTACAGCGTCATTCTGTTCGACGAAATCGAGAAGGCGCACCCCGACGTCTTCAACATCCTGTTGCAGATTCTCGATGATGGGCGCCTGACCGACAGCCAGGGCAGGATGGTGGACTTCCGAAACTCCGTCATCATCATGACCAGTAACGTCGGCAGCCAGATCATCGTCGACTCCGGCGCCGCGGGCGACGCGACGGCGTGGGCCCTCATCGAAAACAGGGTGCGCGACGAGCTTCGGAGCCACTTCCGTCCCGAGTTCCTGAACCGGGTCGACGACATCATCGTCTTCCGGCCGCTGAGCCGGGAGGATCTGGCCCAGATCGTGGATATTCAGCTTCGGAAGCTCGAGGAGCAGCTTGCCGCTCGACATCTGCGCCTGGACGTAACACAGGAGGCTCGGGAGCTGCTGGCGACGCAGGGCTTCGATCCGGTGTATGGGGCAAGGCCGCTCAAGCGGGTCATCCAGCGGGAGCTGCAGAACGTGATCGCCCTCGAGCTGCTCGAAGGCGCGTTTACCGACGGCGACACCATCCGCGTGGAGCGGACTGGCGACCACCTCCGTATGGTTCGCGGCCAGGCCGCGCCGGTGAAGGCCAGTGCGTAGGGGCACTCCTTCTCCCAGCGATCTCACGGGCATGGAGGCCGCGCTCAGGCTCGCCCGAGCTGCGTCCGTCCGCGAAGAAGTCCCCATCGGCGCGGTGGTCATGAGCGACGGAGAGATTCTGGCCGAGGCGCACAACGAGACTATCGATCGCCGCGACCCGACGGCACACGCCGAGATGCTGGCGTTGCAGCGGGCGCTGCACCGTCTGGGAGTCGATCGTCTGCCGCTGGCCACGTTGTACGTCACCCTGGAGCCGTGCGCGCAATGCGCGGGGGCGCTGGTGCTCTCCAAGATCGGCCGGCTGGTGTTCGGCGCGTACGACGCGAGGTGTGGCATGGTGGGCTCGGTGTACGACCTGGTCCGCCATCCGGGACTCAACCACCGGCCCGAGGTCCTCGGTGGTCTGATGGCGGAAGAGTGCGGCGACCTGCTTAAGAGGTTCTTTCTCGCTCGCCGGTAACCAGCAGATCGCCGACCGTCCGAACCAGCTCGTCGGGCGTGAACGGCTTTTGAAGGAACGGCGCGTCCTTCGGCACCAGTTCTCTCATCATCATGTCGTCGCCGGCGTATCCCGAGATGAACAGCACCGGAAGCCTGGGCTGAATCTCGGTGGCGACATCGGCGACCTGCCGGCCGCTGACACGCGGCATGATCACGTCGGTCAGAAGCAGGTCGAGCACTTTTCCGCCGCGAATCACCCCCAGCGCGGCCTCTCCATCTTCGGCGGCGATCACCGTGAAGCCGGCCGACTCGAGGGTGCGCACCGTCAGCTGCCTCACCGCGTCCTCGTCCTCTACGACCAGAATCGTGGCGGCATTCGAGGGCGCGGTCGTACCGTGGTCGTCGCTCCCGGCCCGTCCTCTCTCCGAGCTCGACTTCGAGGCCACGGCAGGCCAGTACAGTCGAACGGCCGTGCCTTCTCCCGGATTGCTGTGCGCCCAGATGTAGCCGCCGTGCTGCTTCACGATGCCGTAGACCATCGCAAGACCGAGCCCGGTGCCCTGGCCCACAGGTTTGGTCGTGAAAAACGGCTCGAATATCCTGGCGATCGTGTCGGGGGTCATCCCGGCGCCGGTGTCGGTCACCGTGAGCATGACGTATTCCCCAGGCGCCATGCTCGCACTCTGCCTTTCCACCGTCGTCGATGCCCCACTGACCAGGATGTCCTCCACCGAAATCGTCACTCGCCCTCCGGTCGGTGTGGCATCCCGGGCGTTGGCCACGAGGTTGATCAATACCTGCTCCACCTGACTCGGGTCGACACTCACCCGCTGGCGGGCACGCGAGGCGTCGATCGCCAGCTCCTTGTCGCTACCGAGTAGCTGCACGAGCACCGGCTGGAGCCCGTCGGCCAGGTCGCGAAGGTCGAGCACGCGGGGCTGGTGGACCTGCTGGCGGCTGAATGCGAGGAGCTGCTGGGTGACGCGCGCCGCCCGTTCGGCCGCATGGAGCACCTGGCGCTGGTCCGGGGTCTGAGGGTGGTCGGGACCGAGCGCATCGAGCACGAACTCGCCGAACCCGAGCACCGCGGTCATCTGGTTGTTCACCTCGTGGGCGACACCTCCGGCAAGCGTTCCGACCGCCTGCAGCCTTTGGGCCTCGCGTAGTTGGCGCTCGGTACGCCGTTCGGCCGTCACATCCCAGAAGACGGCGATGCCGGCGATGATCGCCCCTCGGGCATCGCGTACCGGTGCGGCCTTGATGACGATCTCGATGCGCTGGCCGTGGGCGCGCTCCAGCCAGAGAACCTCGCTCTCGACCGTCTCGCCCCGAGCGACCGCTCGTGCCAGCGGCCACTCGTCGGGCTCTATCGGACGCTCGCTCCGGTGAAAAAAGCGGCGGCTCGCGGCATACAGATGCAGGTCGTCCGCTGGGCGGCTCGGGCCGAGGATCTGGTCTGCGCGCGCGTTGGAGAAGAGGAGCCTGCCAGAGGGCGCGTCGGCGACAAGGATCCCGAGAGGCGTCTGGTCGAGCACCGCCAGGAGCCTGCGGCGCTCCGCATCGCGGTCGCGAGCCGCGATCCCCGCCTCCTCGCGCGATCTCACCACCTCGGTAACGTCGATGGCCACGAGGGCGATGCTGTCGGTGGTTCCGTTTTCGTCGAGCAGCGGCTGGTAGACCAGGTTGAAGAATCGCTCGTCCGGCGTCGCGCTACCCCGATCGAGACGGACCGGATGCCCGAAGGCGTGCGCGGGCAGCCCGGTGGTGTAGACGCCGTCGAGCGACTCGAAGATGCCCTGGCCGGCAAGCTCGGGAAGCGCCTCGCGGATGGGACGGCCGATGATAGGCCGTTGCCCTACCAGCTCCCTGAAGCGCGTGTTGGCAAACTCGGAGATGTGATCCGGACCGCTCAAGAGCGTCATCGCCAGGGGGACTTCCTGGTAGACTCGCTGGAGCCGGCGCTCCGCCTCTTCCGCTCGTCCGACGGCGGCCACCTCGAGCCTCGCATGCTGTTCGCGCTCCGAGACGGCGCGGGTTCGCTCGGATGCGAGGATCTCGTACGGAGTGACGTCCTCGACGTGGTGCAGGATGTGGACGATGTGGCCATCGGCGTCGAGAATCGGCGAGCTCACGAGCTTCCAGTAGCGGCGTTCGAACTTCCCGGCAGGCCCGGCGATGTCATAGCGCTGGGCGGCGATCGTGTGAGGCTGGCCCGTCCGGAGCACGGTGCCGAGCGAATGACGGATGTTCGGACCACCCGTGGCCGTGGGGTCGTCGGGGTTGAGCGGAAAGGCGGCAAAGAGCGGCCGACCGATCAGATCCTCCCTCTGCTTCATCGTCGCGGCAAGATAGGCCGCGTTGACGTCCACGATGTGATAATCGGGGGCGTCGGGCATGACGATGAGGTATGCGGCTGGAGTCGAGCGGAACAGAGACTCGAAGTCCAGCCTGGGCTCCGCGGAGCGGGCAGTCATCTCTTATGTACGCACGAGGAGCCCGGGTCGCGCAATAGGAGCGTGAGCTGGCTCACGTTCCGGCCGCTGGAAAACTCCACTGCAGGGGTATAGTCTTCGCCGCAGAATCGGTACGAGAGGACAGGTGTCCGAGTGGCTGAAGGAGCCGGTCTCGAAAACCGGTATACCCGTAAGGGTATCGTGGGTTCGAATCCCACCCTGTCCGTTGATCTACAAGCGGTTGCGTCTGACTGGTAAGCTTAGCCGTGTCGTTCGGGCGAGTTGAAGGTGCGGGAGTCCACAGAAACGTTGCGACCGCGAATCGGCCCTTGGATACCCCGTGGGCTAGGTGTGCTTGACGGTGATCGTTTCGAGCTCGTTGGCGACATCGTCGCAGGCGTCGAGCGTATCCTCGAGCTGATCGTACAACGCCTTCCAACGAATGACCTCCACGGGATCGGGGCTTCCTTCGAACAGCTCCGTCACCGCAGACTCCCAAACCGCGTCACCTGCCTCCTCCGCCTGTTTGATCACCTGACAGTGGGCCAGCACTTCGTCACCGGTGCGAATGTGGCTCACCGCCGCTTCGATCTCGCGCACGGCACGCACGATGATGCGTGCTAGCTCCACCGCGGGCTCGCGGCGTGTGGTCGCCCTGAGACTGACAGCACGACGTGCGGTGCCACCGATGAACGCCGCCACCTGGGCGAGCCGCACCGAAAGGAGGTGAATATCCTCGCGGTCCATCGGTGGGATGAACAGTTTGTCCACGTTGGTATCGAGGTCCTGGGCCGCCGTGTCCGTCTCGCGCTGGACACGATCGATCGTTGCAACGGTTTCAGTCAGCGTGGCAGGATCGTCGAGCGCCTGCTCCAGCATCACGGCTATGGTGGTCAGCCGTGCCGCAATCCCGCTGAAGTCCTCGAAGAACTTCCGCTCATCCGGAAACAGCCAGCTCATCGATCTCTCCGATCGAGTGACGTCGCTTGACCTGCTAGGCAGTACTGGCCGTGGGTGCGGGCTTGCCTCCGGTCCGCAGATGCTCGGCAAAGTCGTCCGGCAATTCGCTATGTCGGATAGCCTCGACAGCCTCGTCGACGGAGTACTCCACGCGCACAAACTCCACCTCTACCGCGCCGCCACCGACATCCAAGACCACGTATCCTGCTCGCCAGTCCCCATCCTTCGGTCGACCGACGCTGCCGGTATTCACGAAGTGCATCCCGCCTGTCTCTCGGTGCCATGGCTCGTGGGTGTGGCCGAAGGCGATCACATCGCCCGTCTTCATCCCGGCCCTGCTCGCCATCGTGAGGCAGAAATCGTCCGAGCGATCCTGGGTCCAGTACTGACGCGGATTCTCGTAGCGGCAGCCGCAGTGCTTGTGGCCGGTGGCCACGGTGGAGTCATAGTTGCCCGCCACACCGGCGATGCCCAATGCCTTTATCATCGCCACCACCTCGTTCGGCTAGGGCCCATAGCCGACCAGGTCGCCGAGTTGATATACAGCGCCGGTGTCAGCTCGTCGCACGATGTCGGCGTGCACCGCCCTGAGGGCGGGAAGATTGGCGTGGATGTCGGAAATGAGGGCGTACCGCATGATCAGATCGTCCGGGTCGAGGGTTCAGTCGCGCCGTTCCAACGTCTTCCGCATGACTGCGGCCGACGCCGGGCAGGCCTCCCGGAGCTCGACGGACGCCTGTAGGGAGGGTGGGACATCCTCGCGAGTGATCCGGTCGAACTCGAACCGACGGAAATAGTGCTCTGCGGTCGTGGTCAGCAAGTAGACGCCTCGCACACCGCGCTGACGGGCGTCGTTCAGAGCGCACTCCACGAGTGCCACCCCGATGCCGGTGCCGCGGAAAGCCGGATCGACCACCGCCGACCGCAGCAGGGCATCGGGCCCGTACAACTCCAGTCCAATCGCGCCCACAGTCTGGCCGTGATCCACCGCCACCCAAAAGTCGGTGAGCGTGGGTGGCACCCCAGCGACCGGAAGGGCTGCGGCGTTGAGCAATTCCAGCACCGCCATGTGGTCGGCGGTGGTAGCGGTGCGCACCGCTGGCTGTGGGCGAACGCCCCCGGTGGTGGTCACGCCACGCTCGAAGGCTTGCGAGCGCGAATGAATGCCCCCATGACCCGGCCTCCGACCTCGCGAGCCAGCACTTCACTGTCCAATCCGGCACCGGACAGAAACGCCCTGGCATCCTCGAACTCGTAAATCCGGGTGGGCTCGATCCCGATATGCTCGAACCCGGCCTCCGATAAGTATGAATGGAACTCCTGCTCGGTGAGGGCACCGGCCACGCACCCGACCCATAACTCCATGCTCGAACGCACCTCCGCCGGCACCTGGCCGCGGACCACCACGTCGGAGACGGCGAATCGACCGCCGGGCTTAAGCACCCGGAATGCCTCATCGATCACCTTCCGCTTGTCGCCCGAGAGATTCACCACACAGTTGGAGATGATCACGTCAACCGAGTTGTCGGGGAGTGGGATGGCCTCGATCTCCCCGCGCAGGAATTCGACGTTTTCGACGCCCGCCTTGCGCTGATTCTCTCGGGCCAGGGCCAGCATCTCGTCGGTCATGTCGAGCCCGTACGCCTTGCCGGCGGGGCCGACGCGTTTCGCTGAGAGCAGCACGTCGATGCCGCCGCCCGAACCGAGGTCGAGCACCACCTCGCCCTCGCCCAGCTCGGCCAGGGCAGTCGGGTTGCCGCAGCCGAGAGAGGCGAGAACCGCGTCAGCCGGAAGCGTCGCGGTCTGGGCATCGGAGTAAAGGTTGGAGGTGATGGGGTCGTCCGAGGTCGCCCCACAGGAGCCCCCGCAGCACGATGATCTGGCTCCGGTGGATACCCGTAGTGCGGCCTCGCCGTACCGTTCTCGCACGGTGGTCCTGATGTCGTCAGTGCTCATGACAGCCTCATCAAAAAGTGTTGATATATGCCGCAAAAGGGGGGAGCTTAGCAACAGCCATTTCGGCGCTCGGTGGCTGACGGTGCCGCGGCCATGGCGTCGATCAGCTCACCCGCCTCCGCGAGTGTGTCCGTGTTCAGCGCATAGTACATCCAGCGGCCCTCGCGCCGGTCCGTTACGAGACCGGCATCCTTCAGCACCTTCAAGTGGAACGAGAGGCGCGACTGGGCCGCGTCGAGCACATCGGTCAGATCACAGACACAGCGCTCCCCGGCTCGCAGGCGTTGAAGGATCGACAAACGCGTCTGGTCGGAGAGGGCGTGAAACAGGCGCGATGTCCGTTCCATATCCGGTTGAGTCCGTGTGGCCATGGCTCCAATGTATCAACTTTGCCTGATGCGTCAAGCCTGTTGCCGGGGCAGCCCCTCGCTTCCAACGCCTGCCGGGAGCGTTCTTCACGCGTTGGGTGAGCCGGGCACTTCAGGTTAGGTTTCAGGCTTCCGTACAACCAATCATGTCGCGAGAATCGCGAGGGCGCTTGCGTGTCCACCGTGCCGTCTGATCACGCTCGCCCCGACCACCCGACGCGCATCGGACCGTACCGGATACGGCGCGTGCTGGGGCAGGGAGGGATGGGTCTCGTCTACGAGGCCGAGCAGACGGAGCCACTGACGCGCTTGGTCGCGCTCAAGGTCATCAAGCTGGGGATGGACACGAAGGATGTCGTGGCGCGGTTCGCCACGGAGCGCCAGGCGCTCGCGGTGATGGACCATCCTTCCATCGCCAAGGCGTTCGACGCCGGGGCCACCGAGTCGGGCCGGCCCTACTTCGCCATGGAGCTGGTTCGCGGCGTCCCTCTCACCGAGTACTGCGACACACACAAGCTCACCACCAAACAGCGCATCCTGCTCTTCATCGAGATCTGCCACGGGGTACAGCACGCGCACCAGAAAGGCGTCATCCACCGCGACCTGAAGCCCTCCAACCTCCTCGTCGCCGTCCAGGACGACCGGCCGGTTCCGAAGATCATCGACTTCGGCATCGCCAAGGCGATGGATCGCCGGCTCGGCGACGGCACGTTCGCGACGCAGCTCGGCCAACTGGTTGGCACCCCCGTGTACATGAGCCCCGAGCAGGCGGAGATGTCGGGGCTCGACATCGATACCCGCTCCGACATCTACAGCCTCGGC
>JBBRGF010000010.1:0-33596 GCA_038240975.1 Gemmatimonadales bacterium | reverse complement strand
GCCGACCGGCAGGCGTCCGAGGCCTATCAGCGGCAGGTGGACATCCAGCAAGGCTTCAAGGCCAGCGCCAACAAGGGGACGCCGTCGGAGCCGCCCCACAAGCTGGCCGGCGCTGGCCAGGAGGTGGACACCGCCCTGGCGCCCGAGTTCCTGGTGGCACTCAACGAGCAACTGTTGAGCTGGCCGGAAGGGTTCAGCGTACACCCCAAGCTCCGCAAGCAGCTGGAGCGGCGCCGGGCGGCGCTTGGCCCGGAGGGCGGCATCGAGTGGGCTCACGCGGAGGCACTCGCCCTCGCGTCTCTCCTCACCGAGGGCGTGCCGGTGCGGTTCACCGGCCAGGACACAGAGCGCGGCACCTTCAGCCAGCGTCATCTCGCCCTGCACGACGCCGCCAACGGCGAGGTCGTCACGCCGATTCAGCGGCTTCCCGGAGCGTTGGCGCCGATGGAGCTGCACAACAGCCCGCTGTCGGAGCTCGCCACCCTCGGCTTCGAATACGGCTACAGCGCGGCGGCACCCGAGGCGCTGGTGCTGTGGGAGGCCCAGTTCGGCGATTTCATCAACGGCGCCCAGGTGATCGTAGACCAGTTTCTTTCGTCGGGACTCTCCAAGTGGGGGCTCACCACGCGGCTCACCCTCCTCCTGCCGCACGGCTACGAGGGACAGGGGCCTGAGCATTCGAGCGCGCGGCTCGAGCGGTTCCTTCAACTGGCAGCCGAAGGGAACATACGGGTGGCCAATCCGACCACCGCGGGGCAGTACTTTCACCTTCTGCGGCGCCAGGCGCGTCGCACGCGGCAGCGGCCGCTCGTGATGATGACGCCCAAGAGCCTGCTCCGCCTGCCACAGGCCAGCTCCAGGCTCGAGGATCTCTCGACGGGTCGTTGGCAGCCGCTCATCGACGACCCATCGGCGGCGGGCCGCGCCGCGGACATCTCGCGCGTCATCTTCTGCAGCGGGAAGATTTACTACGAGCTGCTGGCCGAAGCCGAGAAGGCGGGTGATGGTCGGCCGGCCATCATCCGTCTCGAACAGCTCTATTCGTTCCCCTGGCCCGAGGCGAGAGCGGTGCTTGCGCGGTATGAGAAAATGAAAGAGCTGATCTGGGTGCAGGAGGAGCCGCGAAACATGGGCGCGTGGGGCTATCTCGAGCCCAAGCTGCTCGAGCTGGCACCCGCCGGCAGCGAGGTCGTCTACATCGGACGGCCGGAGCGAGCGAGCCCCGCCGAGGGCTACCCGGCGGCACACGCGACCGAGCAGGGACGGATCATCCGCACCGCCATCGGCACCGCGCTGAGTTGATCGGGGATGACGGAAACCAAAAGGGGCGGCCGATGCGGCCGCCCCTTCTTCGTCCCACCTGGCGCACGAAGCGCTCAGGCCTCCCGGGGAAGCATCGGCCGTTCCGACGCTTGACGGGCAAGCGCCTTCAACGGATCGGAGAGATGCTCACCGTAGTGGAGGAGGAACACACCGCGGGCGCGCTTCTGCATGAGAAAGGCGACGAGCGGAGTGTCGGCCTTTGCCGCGTTGCACTCCCTGCAGGCCAGAACCAGATTGTCCGGACGGTCGTACGCCGTTTGTCCACGGCGGGGCCGGACGTGATCGAGTGTCATGGTGTCTGGCGATGTTTCATTGCCGCAATAGGCGCAAACCGACCCATGTTGGGCCAGGAGCCAATCGCGGTGAGACTGCATGGAGCGGCCTGGTGAACGGCGAAAGCTGGGGACGGATGTTGCGGATCGGGTGTGTGATCTGCGTGCCACAAGAATCCACGTTAAGGGTTAACTGACGGTCTGCTTAGAGCAGACCAATGAACAATCTAAGGAA
Organism: Gemmatimonadales bacterium; assembly: GCA_038240975.1. Lineage (GTDB taxonomy): Bacteria > Gemmatimonadota > Gemmatimonadetes > Gemmatimonadales > GWC2-71-9 > CAVVWJ01. The sequence goes on along the minus strand of JBBRGF010000010.1, from coordinate 31,766 downwards.
TATAGCAAGATTGACGCCAAAATGACAGATTTTAGGCTGCCTGGGGGGTTGGTGCTCGCCTTGGCATTCTCAGCCTGCTCCACCCGGCCGGCGGCACCCGATCCAGGGGCCCGCCGGGCCATCGAGGCTACGGTCGTGAAGTATGTCGCCGCGTCGAATCGCGGTGACGCCGATGCCCTCATGGAGATGTACGCCGAAGACGCGGTGCTGCTCCCGCCCGACCACCAGCCCATAGAGGGTCGCGAGGCGATCGGAGCCTTCTGGAGGCAGGGCACCGACGAGGGGCTCGAGGTCACCACGATCAGGGTGGATACCGACGGCAAGCTGGGCTACCTGGTGGGCCGTTATCGTCTGCCCGCTACCGACGAGGAGCCCGCCGACTCGGGAAAGTACCTGCTGTGTCTCCGGCGCCAAGCCGACGGATCGTGGAAGCTGACGGCCGACATCTGGAACAGCAGCGGCGATGAGGATCCCGACGATTCCTCGTCGGTCACGGAGCCGCGGACCGTTTCTCGAGCGCCGGCGCCTCGATTCGATGCCGAGAGGCCAGCAGGAGCCCCCAGCGGGCCTGGTAGGGATGCACCTCGGTGGTTTGAGCCCCCTGTCTGACGAGCGGGTGCTCGTCGTTGGCCCACCTGAAGATGCCACCTTCGAGATTCCGCACGTCGGTATATCCCTGTTCCGCAAGCCAGTGAGCAACCCGCGCGCCGCGATACCCCACGGACGAGTAGACCACAACCGGAACGCCGAGCGGCACGCCCTTGAGAGGAGCCAGGAGGGGCCGGTACGGATCGATGCGGGCCGCGTCAGGCAGATGGCTGACGCCGAACTCGTCCTCGGTACGGGCGTCGAGAATGACCGGCCGCTGCGCGGAGCCCTCCGCCCGCGCACTCGTGAGTCCGGCGGCATCGACCCACCTGAGGTCGGGAAACTTGCGCGACGTCATGCGTTGAATCACCGCGAAGGCGATGGGACGCCCGGCAAAGAGCGCCACCGCCGCCACCACCAGCAGCAGAAGCCCCACGACAATCAGAAAAGTCCTGAAGCCGTGAGACTCGGGCTCGCTTTCGCGATTCCGCTTCCACCGACCTTGGGTCTCTTCGTCCTCCGGCGGATCGAATGTCACGCCAGCCTCCGTGAAATGTCATTGCTCACGTTCGGCACCAGGGCGGCGTCAGTCAAGTCAGGAGCACCCCGAGGCCCATCTTGTATCCGTAGTTACGAAGAGGCCCGGCGTGGAGCTCGACGCCCGCGCCACCGATGACCGCGAGCGTGCCGGGAGGCAGCCTGGCGGGGAGTGCGGCGAGAGCGGGTAGGTTGGCACCCACGATTGCCTGGTCGCTGCCGCTCAACGCGATCGCGCGCGGATTGAGCTTCCAGGCTGCCTCCGCCACCTGATCGACCGGCAGATCGGGCCCGAGATACTGGATTCGCCAGCCGCGCTCCTGCACGGCGACGAGCGTGCAGAGAAAGCCCCATTCGTGGTGCTCCCCGGCGATACAGCCACCGAGGAGAAGGGGCCCGCCGTTCCGCGTGAGCCGCAGGCCACCCTTCAGCGCCTGGACCACCACTTCGCTCGCAAGGTGCTCGGCGGCGATCGGCATTTCGCCGAGCGACCACAGGTCGCCGATCGCCGCCGCCAGCGGCAACGCCACCTCCTCGGCAAATCCACGAAGACCGCGAAGTGCCAGTTGCCCGGCGACCAGCGTCTCCAGGCGCTCGCGATCGAACTCCCGGATGGCATCGAGCAGCGCTCCGCGAGGAGAACCGTCGAGCCCGCGCGACTGTGCGCGGGCGAGCACCTGCTCGCGAGGCTGCGCGGCCAGGTCTCCGATTCTCTCGCCGCATCCGATCAGACGGGCGTAGGCACGCAGGAGCGCGACCTGATCGCTGCTGTACGCGCGATAGCCGTTGGGCATGCGACGAGGTCGGACGAGTTCGTACCGGCGCTCCCAGGCGCGGAGTCGCGCGGCCGCAAGGCCGGTCAGCTTGGCGACCTCGTGAATCTCGTAGGTGCGCGACTCTGGCTTCGCGGGAGCGCGGGCGGCAAACGCCATGTGTCAAACCTAAGGCAGTGCCTCCCGGATGAGGGACTGGAGGCTGGCGCAAGCGCCCCTGCCAGTGACAACATACGGCCCTGACGGATGTGACTTTTTCTCGCCCATTCTGAGGCCAACGCATGCGACGCATTGTCCCCATGAATCTCGACCTCGCGCTCCTGGTGCTCCGGATCGTACTCGCCGCGGTTATGCTGACCCACGGCCTGCCCAAGCTCACCGGCTTCAGCGGAGTGGTCGGTGGCTTCGAGCACATGGGCATTCCCGCTCCGGCTCTCGCCGCCGCCTTCGCGGCGCTCGCCGAGGTGGGCGGAGGTATCCTCATTCTTCTCGGGGTGGCCGTCGACATCGCTGGAGTGCTGTTCGCCATCGACATGCTCGGGGCCATCACCTTCGTCCATTTCAAGAACGGATTCAGCGGCGAGGGCGGTTTCGAGTTTCCGCTGTGCCTTCTCTGCATCGCTGTGGCGTTGGCTCTGGCGGGCCCCGGGAGATATTCGGTCGGCGGCCGGCAAACAGAGCGTCGCTGATGCTACGTCTGCTGCGCAACGTCACGTTCACCTGGTGGATCTTCATCGGCATGGCCGCCGGCATCGTCGTCGGATTTCTCGCCCCTGCCGCCGCGCTCGAGCTCAAACCGCTTTCCACCGTCTTTCTTCGAATGATCAAGTCGGTGGTGGTGCCGATCATTTTCGGTACCCTGGTGGTCGGCATCGCCGGCCATGGAGACGATCTCAAGCGCATCGGCCGCCTTGCGGTCAAGTCCATCAGCTACTTCTGGCTCATGACCAGCATCGCGCTCGCGGTCGGGCTCATCGCCGTCAACATCACGAAACCCGGCATCGGGGTGGCGTTGCCGCCTCCCGATCCCCACGCGGCAATTCCCAAGGCGGCGCCGACCACGTTCGGCGGTTTTCTCGAGCACATCGTACCCCAGAGCGTCATCGAGGCGGCGGCGGGCAACGACATCCTTCAGGTGGTCTTCTGGGCCACGATCTTCGCGATCGCGCTGACCCAGGTTCGGGGCCGGCCCAAGGAGGTCATTCTCGGTGTCTGCGAAGGACTCATGGAGGTGATGTTCAAGTTCGTCGGGATCGTCATGAAGTTCGCGCCCATCGGGATCGGCGCGGCCATGGCGGTGACGGTGAGCCACAGCGGGATCGCCGTGCTCAGGAACCTGGCCCTTCTGGTCGGAACGCTGTACGGAGCCCTGATCGTGTTCGCGCTCGTGGCGCTGCTGCCCGCGGCGCTCATCGCGCGTATTCCCATTCGCCGGTTCATCAAGGCCGTCAAGGACCCGGCGATCATCGCCTTCACGACCACGTCGTCCGACGCCGCGCTGCCGCTGGCCATGCAACGGATGACCGAGTTCGGCGTGCCGAGACGCATCGTCGCGTTCGTGATCCCCACCGGCTATTCGTTCAACCTCGACGGATCCACCCTTTATCTCGGCGTCGCGTCGCTCTTCGTGGCACAGGCGGCCGGGGTGCACCTGAACGTTTCACAGCAGTTATTCATGATGCTCACGCTGTTGATCACCAGCAAGGGAATCGCGGCGGTGCCGCGCGCGTCACTGGTGGTGCTGTCCGGCACCCTTACCGCGTTCGGACTGCCGATCGAAGGAATCGCGGTCATCCTCGGCGTCGACGAGCTGATGGACATGGCGCGTACGATGGTCAATCTGGTCGGCAACTGCCTCGCCACAGCGGTGATGGCGCGCTGGGAGGGGGAATTGAATCTCGATTCGAAGGCCGCACCGATAGCAAGTGCGCCGGCGGCCTAGACCCACCACAGAGGCGAGAACCTACAATGAGGATGGTGTTCGCTGCATTGCTGGTTTCAACCGTCGCGACAGCGCAAACGGCGCCGGCTCCCGCGCGCTCCGCGCCCATCACCAGCCTCAAGTACGAAGTGACGTTCGATTCGGCGACCGCTCAGACTCGCACGATCAAGGTGGCTGTCGACTTCGACGTGGCGGGTCCGGGGCCGGTGCTCCTCTCCTTTCCCGCATGGACGCCCGGCTCCTACGAGCTCAGCTTCTTTGCCCGGTGGGTATCGAACTTCGCGGCGCTGGCGGGTGAGACGGCCCTCAAGTGGGACAAGCTCGATTACGATACGTGGCGGGTGCAGCCGCAAGGCGCCAAGTCGGTGAGCGTCCACTTCGACTATCTGGCCGACACTCTCGACAACGCCATGGCCTGGGCGAGGCCTGATTTCGCCCTCTTCAACGGCACCAACCTCTTCCCTTACCCCGAAGGCCGCGGCACCGACTTTCCCGCAACGGTCACCGTGAAGACCGAGCCGGCATGGATTGTCGCCACCGGCATGGCCGCCGCACCGGGTGGATCGTATGGCGAGGGTAACTATCACGACCTGGTCGACAAGCCGTTCTTCGTCGGCCGCATGGACTACGACAGCATGCTGGTGGCCGGAACGTGGACCCGCCTGGCGACCTACCCGGGCGGCAGCCTCTCCGGCCGTGCGAGATCGGCGTTCCGGGACCAGATCGGCCGAATGATTCCGGCCGAGTCCGCGGTGTTCGGCGAGACGCCGTGGAAGACCTACACGGTGATGATGATTTTCGACTCCGGCTATGGAGGCGGCAGCGCGCTCGAGCACACCAATTCCCACGTCGGCATCTACAACACCAACTTCATCGGCAACCCGGTTCTGGCGTCGATCACCGCCCACGAGATCTTTCACGCCTGGAACGTGAAGCGGCTCCGGCCGGCCGATATGGTGCCGTACCGGTACGACCGGATGGAGCCGACGGTGTGGCTCTGGGTGAGCGAAGGGATCACGGACTACTATGCCGACCTCGCATTGGTGCGTGGCGCGATCGTGAGGCCGAAAGACTTCCTAGGGGCCACCGCCGGCAAAATCGGCACGGTCTCCGGCGCTCCAGTCACCGCGCTCGAAGACGCGTCGCTTTCTACCTGGATTCAGCCGGCGGATGGCAGCGGGTACATCTACTACCCGAAGGGATCACTCGCCGGATTCATGCTCGATATCCTGATCCGCGATGCCAGTAACAACCACCGATCGCTCGACACGGTGATGCGGGAGCTTTACCGATCCACCTACAAGCAGGGACGGGGGTTCACCGGCGCCGAGTGGTGGGCCGCGGTCGGCAAGGCCGCAGGAGGGATGAGCTTCACGAAGTTTGCCGCCGACTTCGTCGATGGTCGCGAGCCGTATCCATGGGACCGCATCCTGCCGCTCGCCGCGATGCGTACGAAGAGCGACACCGTCCGGGAGCCGCGTCTTGGGATCTCGACGGGCCTGGACTCGACCGGCGCGGTCGTCGTCAGGCAGGTGCAGCCCGGAAGCGCGGCGGAGGAGGCGGGCGTCAAATCCGGCGATCTGCTTCTGGCGCTCGGTGATCTCGCCGTGTCCGACCCGGGGTTCGGCGACGTGTACCGCTCGAAGTTCGGGAAGAACGAGGGAGACTCCCTGCCGATCAAGGTGAAGCGCGGCGCGAACACGCTGACGCTGACGGGCAAGGTGCGACTGGCTTCGAGGGTCGACAGCAAGATCGTGGAAGACTCTACCGCCGGTGACAAGGCAGTGCGTGTCCGGAACGGGATCCTGACCGGGACGACTGAGTAGCGCTACCGGCGCGTCACTCTCGTAACATCATCGATCTTGATCGGCGGGGTCAACGTCTGTCCCTCTCGGATGGATCATGCTCGATCGCTCGAACAGCCCCGCCAGATCGCAGGCATCCACGTCCCGCGGCGTGTCGAGCAGTCCGATATCATGCGCCGCCCGCCCGAGCACCTTGGCTGGAGTGAGCCCCGCCGCTCGCAACTCGCGCACACCCGTATCGCCTGCCGACTTGCTCAACTTCGCGCCCGATTTCTTTCGAATGAGCGGGTGATGGATGAACATGGGCGGATCCTTCTGCCCGAGAAGGCGTGCCAGACGGATCTGGCGCCCGGTAGACCCAAGCAGGTCTTCGCCACGAATGACGAGATTCACCGCGTGCCGTACGTCGTCGGCCACGACCGCGAACTGGTATGTCCAGTGGCCGAGGCGGTCGCGAAGCAGGAGGTCGCCGCACTGAGCCGCCGGATCCTGCTTCTGCGCGCCGAGCAGCAGGTCGTCGAACCGCTCTTCGCCCGGCTCGATGCGGAGACGAATTCCACGCCCTTGTCCGGCAGCCAGCCCTCGATCGCGGCAGCGCCCGCTGTAACGGGTTTCGACGTCGGGCGTGTCTCCGTTCTCAAGCGCCATCTCTCTGCGGGAGCAGTCGCAGGCGTACACCGATGAGCCGGCTGCGAGCCGCCGTAGCTCGGCCTCGTACACGGCGTCGGCGTCACTCTGCCGGTACGGCGACGGACCCGCGCGGAGCTCAGCAGACGTCCCGAGGTCGGGCTCGAGGCCGAGCCAATCGAGATCGTCGAGCAGCGCCTCCTCATACTCGCGGCGGCAACGGCTCCGGTCGTGGTCTTCCAGCCGAAGAAGGACGCGACCTCCCGCGGAGCGTGCAATTCCCCACACGCACACCGCGTTCGCCACGTGGCCCAAGTGAAGATACCCCGTGGGGCTCGGCGCGAAGCGAGTGAGCGGCGCCGGCGGGAGTCGCTCGGCGAGACTCATGCGCGATCCTCGGCGCCGCGACGCGCCACCGGTCAGCGGCCGCCCACGATTTCCTTCAGCGCTGCGCCGTCGAGGCGTTCAGCGGGGCGAACGCCCAGCAGCTCGGCGAGCGTCGGGGCTATGTCCACCGTGCGCACCGGACGGTGAATGACTGCACGCGCGATTCCCGGACCGACGAAGGCGATCGGCACCATCACGTCCAGCTCGGCGGTGCTTCCATGCTCGGCTGCTCCCGCATCCGCGGTGGACCAGACGAACCCGGGCTCGAGCACCGCGGCGATCAGCCACCCATAGCCGGCCGGGAGAGTGTTCCGCCAGAGCATCGCCGCCGAGTCGGCGGGAGGCGCGGCCGCAAGCGTTTCCGGAGTGTAGACCCGTGCGACTCCCTTTCGCCGCGATGCGCTGTCCGCCAGCACCCTGGCCAGGTCAGCTATCCGGATGCCGCGAGCATGAAGGGCCAAGGTATCAGCGGAGAGCAGCCCGCTGCCGAACGTTCGCCCCTCACGCGCCATATCTCCAAGCCACACTCGCCCCTTTCCGTGGGTTCGCTCGGGAAACGGCTGAATGCCGTGATCGGAAGTCAGGATCACGAGCATTCGCTCCCGGGGCACCCGGGTGCCCAGCGAGTCGAGAAACCGCCCGAGCCAGCGGTCGAGTCGCAGGAGATGGTCGTGCATCTCTCGGGAGTCGGGTCCGTACCGGTGCCCGACCGCGTCGGTAGCGGAAAGCGCTACGAGCAGCAGGTCGGGCCGGGACCGGCGCCCCAGATCGAGCGCACGAGCCCCGTCGAGGGCAAAGGCGAGCGTAAGCGAGTCCATCCACGGATAGTCCTGCAGATGCTCCGCGACGTTCACCCAGCGTGGAATCCGGTGCGGGAATGCGGTGTCCTTTCCGCCGTTCTCGTACGGCTCCGAATCGGGCTCGGTGTAGGCCGACGGCGGAAGCAGCAGATCCCATTTCATTCCCGCGAGCCGGCGATCGGGCCGAGTCTCGTTGAACCGCCGGACCCAGTCAGGGAGGCTGTCGGCGTAGTAGTGGCTGGTAGTAAACCTGCCGTTCGACCACCAGTACACCGGCGCGCGCGCGCGGCCCAACGGGAGTATGGCACCGCGGTCTTTCCGTGACACGGAGAGCACGAGCACGCCGGGATCACTTGCCTTGACCCAATCGTAGAGCGCGCTCCCCCGGAACCGCCGCGGCGAGGCGCCGAGCCCGGGATCTCCGCCGAGCAGCGGGGCGGAGACATCACCGACGCCGTGCTCGTTGTCGACGATGCCGGTGCTCGTCGGCTCGCGCCCCGAGAGGATCGTCGAATGGCCGGGAGCGGTCTCGGTAATGGCGTGGTCCTGCCGCCCGTTGTCGTAGAGCGTTCCGCTGTCGAGTATCGTTCGGAACCCGCCGGTGAATTGCTTGCCGTATCGCGCGAAGTAGTCGGGTCGAAGCTGGTCGACGGTCACTACCACTACGAGAGAGAGGTCTGGGCGCGGCCGAGCGTAAGACGGATCGGCGGCCGCGGCCGCCAGCACCACCGCGAGTAAGCTTTGCATGTGCGGAATCTAACGCGGGCTCCGTGGGGCTCAGCCGGTGAGGATCCCGCGCTGCATGTAAATCGGGCGCACCAGCTCTCGCATCCGTTTCAGGTTGCTCCGGAACCAGAGCCCCACGGCGATGCAGGCCACGCCGCCGACGATCACCGTCGCCTGCTCGCCGATGCGCTCGGCGAGCAACCCGGCGAGCAGGCTGCCGATCGGAGCGGTGCCGAGAAAGGCCATCGTGTAGAAGGCCATCACGCGCCCGCGAAGATTCTCCTCGACGAGGGTCTGCACGACCGTGTTGGTGGAGGCGAGCGCCACCATGAAGCCCGCGCCCACCAGCGGCAGCAGCGCAAGCGAGAGCCAGAGCGATTTCGAGAGCCCGAAACCGATCAGGGCGCCACCGAACACCATTACCGACAGCGCGATCACGCGACCGAGACCGAGCACCGTGCGGCGCGAAGCGAGGTACACGGCGCCGGCCAGCGCGCCCAGACCCGACGCCCCCATGAGAAACCCGAGCGTGTGCGCTCCTCCATGGAGCACTTTCGATGCGACGGCCGGCATGAGCACGGCGTACGGCATTCCGAGCGTACTCACGAGCGCCAGGAGCACCAGCGCATTCCGGATAGGTATGAAGTCTCGCACGTAGTGGAACCCGGTCCGCATCTCTTCGAGGAGGTTGCTGCCGGCCGTCGTCCGTTCCTCGCGAGGAATCCGCATCGCAAGGAGCGAGGCGATCACCGCGACATATGAGATCGCGTCGACCAGGAAGCACCACCCCTCGCCGACCGCCGCGATGATTATGCCGCCGATCGACGGGCCGGCGACCCGGCTCGCGTTGACCATCGAGGAGTTGAGCGCGATCGCATTGGGCAGGTCGGCCCGGTCTTCGACCATCGTGACGACGAACGCCTGGCGGGCCGGCGTATCGAAGGCATTGATGACGCCCTGGCATGCCTGCAGCACGACGATCTCACCGACCGTAATGATCCCGGCGAACGTCAACACGGCCAGCGCGAGCGATTGAAGCAGCGAAAAAGCCTGCGTCACGAGCAGCACCTTTCGACGATCCCAGCGGTCTACAAACACGCCGGCTATGGGCGCCAGGAACAGCGTGGGGATCTGTCCGGCGAATCCGACCACACCGAGGAGCAGGTCGGAGCCGGTGAGACGGTAGACCATCCAGCTGGTGGCGATCCTGGTGATCCAGGTGCCGACGAGCGAGATAGTCTGACCGCCGAAGAAGAGGCGGTAGTTCCGGTGCCGAAGGGCGCGGAGGAGCGGCATCGGCGGAACTTACGGCCTGCCGCGCTCGCGCCGCGCTCGCTCCAGCAGTGTGGCCAGCGTGTTCAGCTCACGGCGGCTCATGTGGTGGAGCTGACGGTTGTGCATTCGCCGCACCGGCCCGTCCAGAGCTTTGGCCAGCCGTAGCCCTTTCTCGGTGATCCGCGCGGTCACGACGCGCCGATTGTCGGCCCGCCTCTGGCGCTGCACCCATCCCAGCTTCTCCATTCGCACGAGCAGCCGAGTGACGTCGGGCTCGCGACTCACCACCATCCGCTCGCCCACCTCACCCGACGGCAGGCCTCCGGGTTCAGCGCCGCGCAGGATCCGCAGAACGTTATACTGCGGCTGCGTGAGTCCGAAGCGTCGAAGGACGTCGACGAGATCCTGCATCATGGCGGCGCCCGTGCGCAGCACTTCGAGGAACACCTCCTGTTCGAGGCTTTCGAATGGCTTTCGTTGCTTGATCGACCTACCAAGCAGGCGCATGGTTCGGCTCGGATGCGAAGAGGATTGTAAAGTAGAGTCCCCGCTGATTCGCGCGCAAAGGTGTTGTCACAAGTCTTGACGACATCTGTGATAACAACTAACGTCTGTTGGCAGGTTGCCAACCGACACGTATCACTGAGGAACGCCCAATGCAAATGCGATTTCACTGGATGCTGCTGGCCGCCGCGCTCGTCACGGGTGCCTGCAGCAGCGACAATAACGGAGGCACCGGGCCGGGAACCGGTGGCGGAGCCGTGGGGACGGTCACCGTGGGAAACATCCTCTTCCAGAGCGGACATAACGGCACGCAGAACCCGGCCATCGATACAGTAGCGGCCGGCGCCACCGTCACGTGGACCTGGACCAACACGGGCTCCACGCCTCACAGTGTACGCTCGGACGGATCCCCGAGCTTCACCAGCAGTGCGACCCAGACGGGTAGCGGCGCAACGCACGCGGTCATGTTCACCGCGCCTGGCACCTATCAGTACGACTGTGCCGTCCATGGCGCTGCCATGAGTGGAACGATTGTCGTGCAGTAGGGGCGAGGAGCGAGGTCGACGATGCAACGCCGGTGTATGAGGCGGTTGACTCTCGCGCTCGTAGCCGGAGCGCTGGCCGGGTGTTTCAGCGACCGGCTGGCCACGGGACCCGAGCCTCCCGGCACAGGTGTACCCGCTGTGGAAATCCAGAACTTCGCGTTCGTCCCCGCCGACCTGAGCGTGCCGAGCGGCACGACCGTCACCTGGACCAACCACGACGATGTCGCGCACACCGTCTCGGCGGACGATGGTACCACATTTGATTCAGGCGCCTTCGGCGCGGGCATGACCTTCCAGTTCGTCGCCGGCCCGCCGGGCACTCATACCTATTTTTGCCGCATTCATCCCTTCATGAGGGCGACCCTGACCATCACGCCCTGATCGGGTGCCCGTCAGGAACCGTTTCGGGAGAGACATCATGTGGAGACACGGGGCCGGACAGCCGTGGATCGTGGCCCTCCTGCTTTCCGCCGCGGCGCCGTGTGTGAGGGCTCAGGCGGTCGTCGACCGCACCCCCAATCTGGACGACGGCTGGACGGTGCGTCCCGGCATCGTGCAGTTCAATTTTCTTCACCGGTTCGAGGTGAGCCCCCCACCGTCGAGGAAGGTAACCAGCTTCCCGAATTTTCATCTGGCGACCGGCCTGCCGCTCGATGTGAACCTCCAGCTCGACTACGCTACGAATTCCACGGTCTTCACGGGCATTCCGAACGAGTACCAGCTGGCCCTTCGTCGTCCGATTCTCCGTCAAACGCGGGGCAATCCGCTCGACCTCACCCTCTCGGCGGGGTATAACTTTGCCCCGCAGAGCGCCGACGGAGAGATCAGTCTGGCCCGATGGGTCGGACCGGTGCGCCTGCTCGGAGCGGTACGGGGATTCTCCTCGGGCTACGACGTGCAGCGCTCACTCTGGGGAGCCGGCACCGGCGTCGTCGTTCGGGTCACCAAATGGCTGAGCCTTACCGGCGACGTGTTTGGACTGGCGAACAAACCCGACTCCGCGCCGGGCGTCACGGCGTGGGGCGCCGGGGTGCAGCTTCGTGTCCCCTACAGCCCTCACTCCTTCTCGATCCAGGTCACCAACACGCAGAGTGCTTCGTTCGAGGGTTCGTCGCGGGGGGTGCGCGGCGCGCACATGGGGGGCTTCGAGTTCACCATCCCGTTCACGCTCTCTCGCTATTTCGGGCATCGAGGCAAGACGCGTGCGGCTCCCGACACTGCCGTCGCCGACACCGCCGCTGGCGCACGCGGCCGGAAACCGGCCGAGGGGACAAGAGCCTCGATCGTACACATCGCCAATCTTGCCTTTGGCGGCGGAGAGCTCCGGGTGCGCGCCGGGGCTCGAGTCAGGTGGGTCAACGAGGATCAGGTTCAGCACTCGGTCACTGCCGACGACGGCGCATTCGATTCGGGCCTCATCGAGCCGGGCCAGACGTTCGAGCGCGTGCTCGATCGACCGGGCACTTACTCGTATCACTGCACCCCTCATCCGTTCATGCAGGGACGCGTGATCGTTGAGCCCTGAGGAAGGCCTTGCCGCCTAGTCTGCCCTGAGTGCGAGGGTCGGGTCGACGCTGGTCGCTCGGCGCGCTGGGAGAAGGGTGCAGCATTCGTGTCCCCACGTGCCGCATCCAAGGCCCACTCGACCGGCGCAGAGGACGCCGCCTGTCCCTGAAGGCCGAGCCAGTCGTGGGCCAGCGCGGTGCAGAGGAACCGGCGCGCAGGCTCGGAGTACATACGACCTCCTCGGTCCATTTCCCGGGCCCGCATTGAAAACGGACGGTTCGCTCCCCATCAAGACGTCCTAATTCATCCTCGCGCCTGGCGGAATGAAGCCGAGGCCACTCTCCCGGTCGAGTTCCAACGCCTCTCGCGTGATGCGCTCGGCGTCGTCTCTGGCACCAGACTCTCTGAGCGCCTCTGCGATGGCGAGACCGCCGGCCACGTAGAGCGCCGGCATGCTGGCCGATGCCGGGTCCCGCCACAGACCCTGGCGACGAAGTGCGGCGGGTCCGGCGAAGCTGTCCCACAAAGCGAGGGCGCGAGTCGGATCGATGTGGACCTCATCACCGAAGAGCCTGACCGGCACGGTACCAGGAAGCCCGGCGGAGGTGCGAGGCACTAACCGCGCGACCAAGCCGTCATCCACCAGATAGGGACCGAGTCCGAGCGCGCGGGCGTACGGCCCGGTGGGCCCCATGAAGTAGATCGAGCGTACCGGGAAGGAGTCCTTAATCATCTGAAACACGGCCAACTGGTCGTGGGTTATCACGCCTGGGCCGACCCGGGCGACAATGCTGTCCTTGGTGAAAAGTGCGGGCTGCCGTAGCTCGACATAGGATGGGAATAGCTCCGGAGCCGCCGGATCGACGGCCATCAGGGGCTTGGTCGGTGGCGCCCAGGTGCGATCTCCAAAAAGGGCCGGACTCCGGACGGTGTCATACCGGTAGACAGGCCGCTTGAGCAACTCACGAACATACCAGTCCAGCCCAAGCAGGGATCCCACGGCTACCGTCACGTCCTTCCGCACGCCCTCCACCTGCTGTGCATACCAGAGCGGATACGTGTCGTTGTCGCCGTTGGTGATCAGGATTCCGTACGGCTCGACGGAATTGAGGACGTCCACCGCCGCGTCACGAGTGAACGTCTGGCGGGCACGCGAGGCGTCGGGGGCATTCGTCACCAGCGGGACCACTGCGAAGCCGAGGATCGCGACGGCGAACACGGCACGCAGATTGGGTCGGCCGACGCCCTTTCCCCGGATAGTGAGGGCCACGGTGGTGAGCCCGAGGCCCGCCCAGAGTCCCCAGGCAGAGTAGCTCCAAAGGAAGAAGTAGTCCCGGTCACGTACCTCGCGGGGCACGCTGTTACCCAGGGGGGGCGCCTGCGAATACCCGTAGCGAAAGTTCATGTACCAGACGAGCAGGACGGTCACTGTCAGCAGCAGCGGGCCCAAGTAGGTAAAGGTGAGCCGGTCTGCCTGCCAGTGTCGCCAGACCCCGTACAATCCCAGACCGAGCATCAGGCTCGCCAGCAACACTTGCAGCGAAACCGCTCTTCCAGGCACATCACGCAGCCACTGCCACCGAAAGTACAGCCACCACATTCCCATCTGCGCTGATAGCGGCGCTTGTCGCTCAAGCAGTGATGGCTTCCCGTACTGTTGGCGTCCCAGATACTCCCGCACCCGGCTCACAGTCTCGGCGCTGAAGGTGCAGCCGAGGTGAAACCCATTCTGGCATGCGCTGATCTCGCCGTGGTTCAGCGGGGGACTGCTCGCCGCCCGCACGGGTTGGGTCAGAATGGGGGTCAGGCCGATAGCCAGCGATGCCAGGAGCGCGGCCATCAGTCCGGGCCGGAGGAGGACCTGCGGTCGAGTCAGAAGCACCGCCGCCGCCAGGGCGGGGACCGGGAGAAAGCCTGCCATGTGGTTCGTATACCCCAATCCAAGCAGGTACGCGATAACCATCAGCAGACGATCACGCCGATCGCCTTCCGGTTCGTCCAACCAGCGAAGCGCAAGCCAGGAGATGAGTGTCAGAAAGAGGAGGGCTATGGTGTAAACCTTCTCGTTGGCCACCGATTGATTCCAGACGGTAAAGGCGGTGGCGCCCAGAAGGGTTCCGGCTGCCGCTCCTGCCAAACGCCAGGGTCGGCTGACGCCCGACCCACGCAGCACGCGTTCACCGATGAGGAACCAGAAGCCAGCCGAGCCCGCGCCGGCACCAGCCGCGAGCAGGTTCAGGCGCATCGCGACCGTAGGAGCGATCGGCAGAAGGCTCGCGGTACGCCCGAGCAGGACGAAAAGCGGATTCCCGGGCGGATGGGGCAGGCTCATCGTGTAGGCGACTGCCATGTATTCGCCGGTGTCCCACATTGCCGTCGTGGGAGCAAGCGTGAGGCGATAGAGCGCGAGGAGGAGTAATGCGGCAATCGCGGCGAACATGTACGGCGGTTTCGAGCCTTGATCGCCGGAGGAAACTCGATTTGCGGCTCGGCGCCCGGTGCGGAGAATCGCCCATGGAATGAGGCCACAGTAGGCGATCAAAAGCAGCACCGGAGCAGCGGTAATCCCGCCCCTGGCAAGGTCAGCGAAGCCCCCTGTGAGTACGAACAGTGACAGCCACGGGAGGGCAGCTTCCCAACGCGTCTGAAGGTGTGTCTTCACGGCCCCTCGCGAAGTACTACCAGAGAACGCTGGCCGTCGTTACCTGCCAGTCAGCAACTCCTCCGGGAGCTGATGGAGTCGGAGAACGGGCAGAGAGTGACCATCCAGACAGCTGGATCCGAGGGCGACCAAACGGGGTCGCGCCGAGTGATTCAGCAGAAGCGCAGAGACGCTGTGGGATGCACTGCACCCACCGACTTCCGGCGCCGACAGCACCACCGCGACTGTGTCGCCCCGGCGCTCTCCAGTGACACCCGTGAGCTGAACCGACCAGGCCTTCAACATTGCGGGGTTCCGTCGCGCCGCTCGCCGGACCCACGCGATGGGTTCGGACGAGGCTGCGTGTGACGCGAGCGCGGCAGAATCGTCCCTGCTTCCGGCGGCGAGGTATTCCCGCACGGCCCTGCCGTACTTGTCCCAAGGATCGGGGACCGAATACACGCGGCTAGACCAGAAGGCGACCGCCAGGGCGGTCGCGACCCCAAGGACGGTGAGCAATGATCGTGTGGGTGTCATAGGCGAGAGCTCCTGCTCGGCGTGCATGTCACCTGGGGTCAAGACCCATTCAGGATTGTACCGGTCGGGCCTGGGCCCAGCAAGGTCGCATCCCGGCTGGAATCAGGGGTGTATCTTCCGCCAATGGCGACGTGGCTGCTCCTTCGGTCGGTGCCGCACCTCAGACGTTTGATGCGCGTCCTGATGATGGTTTTGACCATCGGAGGCGGTCTGGGCAGCGGTGCGGTGCTTGGCGCGCACTGTGCACGCCACAGCCTGACCCCGGTCAACGGCCACACCATGGCCGCGCGGAGCTCCATCGATCCCGCTCCATCGCGCGACGCCCACCCGGTGCCTGGCCGCTCCATGCTAGCCTCCTCGGGACACCAGTGCCCTCACTGCCCGCCTGCTGAGTGCGCCACGGCGCTGCCGTGTGCGTCCAACGGGGCCAGCCAATTCGCGCCCAGCGCAACCCAGGCCGTGGACAGTTTGGCGGTGCAGTCGCTCCAGATGATCGCGTCTGAACTCAGGGCCTCCTCCCTCCCCCACGTACCGCCCACCCCTCCGCCCCAAGCCGCCTAGTTCGTTCCCTCGCTGACGCTGGCCGGCGATTGTCTCGCCGCGCCTGTATTTCATCGATCATGAAATCGGAGGCCATGCATCATGTCGTTCTCACCAGCACGCTCGGCTATCGGCCGCTGTGTGCGATCGGCCGCGCATCGAGCGGCCCTCCCGTCTCTGCTCGCGCTCAGCCTGGTGTCCGGCGGCCTTGTCGCCGGCGTAAGCACTCTATCCGCGCAGATGGCCGGCATGCCAGAAATGCCGGAGCGCCCATTCGGAATTCCCATGACGCGCATGGGCTCCGGTACGGCGTGGCTTCCCGACGCCTCCGCGATGCGCGCCTGGCACGTCATGGCAGGCGGCTGGATGCTGATGGTCCACGGCGACGTCTTCCTGCAGTACGACCACCAGGGAGGATCACGGGGCGACGACCAGGTCGGCAGCATCAATTGGGGTATGCTGATGGCCATGCGCCCGCTGGCCGGCGGCACGCTGCATCTGCACGGCATGGCGAGCGCGGAGCCGCTGACGATCGGAGCGCGGGGGTATCCACTCCTTCTTCAGACCGGTGAGTCCTACCGCGGTGAGCCGCTGCATGACCGGCAGCATCCGCACGACGTCTTCATGGAGCTCTCGGCGCTCTATGAGCGACCGATCGCCCGGGGCCTCGGCTTCGTGGTCTACGCCGCCCCGGTTGGGGAGCCCGGCATCGGTCCGGTGGCATACATGCACCGCCCCTCCGCTCTCAACGATCCGTTCGCGCCGCTGTCGCACCACTGGACGGACGCCACCCACATCACGTACGGCGTCCTGACGGCGGGCCTGTTCACCCGAACCGTCAAGCTCGAGGGCACCCTCTTCAACGGCCGGGAACCCGATGAAGACCGCTACGACTTCGATTTCCACGCGCTCGACTCCTATGGGCTGCGCCTGTCGGCCGTCCCGTCGCCTCACTGGGCTCTGAGCGCCAGCTATGGATGGCTCCGTCAGCCGGAAGCGCTCCAGCCGGGGGAGGACCAGCGCCGCCTCAGCGCATCCGTGCTGCATAGTGTGCGGTTGGGTAGGCAGGGCGAGTGGGCGAGCGCGCTGATCTACGGCGGGAACAAGCACGTGACCCGGAGTGGCGTCGAAAGCGGCGGCTGGGAGCACAGTCTCATCGCCGAGTCGAACCTGCAGCTCGACCGGGCCAACACGGTCTTCGGCCGGGTGGAGTACGTGCGGAAGAGCTCGGAGGATCTCGTGATCGACACGGGCGGCCCGGGCGAGGAGTTCGACATCGGCACGCTATCGCTCGGCTACATTCGCGAGGTCGCGGCATTCCATGGCGCCACGCTTGGGCTGGGCACCCGCGTCGCGCTCAATCTGGTGCCACGCACGCTCGAAGGCGTTTACGGCAGCAGGACGCCGGCGGGGCTCGCCCTGTTCGTTCGCATCCGGCCGGCGCTGCTCGAGGGCACCCACGCGATGGATCACGAGATGCACAGCGTACAAGGAGCGGCACGATGATCCTCCAACCGATCGATTACCTGGTCTGGGCCTGGCTCGGCATCGCCGTGTTGTCGGCAGGGTACGTCGCCTTCGACCAGTTTCGCGGCAATCCGGAAGCGCCCGTCATGAAGTGGGGGTTCGTGCTGGTCACCCTGTATATGGGCCCGATCGGACTCCTGCTCTATGTGATGGCCGACAAGGAGCCGGCACCCGGCACGCACGAGCAATTCGTCAAGCCACTTTGGAAACAGGGAGTCGGCTCGACGGTGCACTGTGTGGCGGGCGATGCGACCGGCATCATCCTCGCCGCGGCGGGCACCGCCCTGCTCGGCTTTCCGATGGCCACAGACGTCGTAGTCGAATACGTCGCCGGCTTTCTGATGGGCCTTTTCATCTTTCAGGCGCTCTTCATGCGACGCGTGATGGGCGGCAGCTACCGGGAGAACGTGCGACGCAGCTTTCTTCCCGAGCTTCTCTCCATGAACCTGATGATGGCCGGCATGGCGCCGGTGATGATCATGCTCATGATGGGACGGGACATGCGGGCGATGTGGCCGGGCGAGCCACTCTTCTGGTTCGTCATGTCACTCGGCGTGGTCGCCGGATTCGTCGTTGCCTATCCGATCAATGTCTGGCTTGTGGCACGGGGGCTCAAGCACGGGCTCATGACTGTGCGAGAGGGCAACGACGGCGGCCACACGGCGGGACATGGGCAGGTGGAGAAATCCGGGCATCGGAGCGGCCACACGGCCGGCCCTACCCGGGCTCAGCTCGTAACGCTGACCGGGTGTACGACCCTCGCGCTCTTAGCCGGGATGTTCGTCCCCGCCGCGTTCGTCAACCTTGGCGTGAGGGCGGAGGAGGTTGGAGGTGTGGTAATGCCGCCGGGGATGATCATGACCCCCGAGACTCCGGCCGATGCGATGCGGGACATGGCGGCGGCGGACCCGAGGCGAGTGAAGTTTACGGCGCCGGCCACTGCGCGGGGCGATCGGCCGCTCGCTCCCCGCCTCGAGAACGGGGTCAAGGTCTTCGACCTCGATGCGTCGATCATCCGCTGGAACATCCTGCCGCGTGTCCGCGTCACGGCTTACGCGATCAACGATCAGGTGCCCGGCCCTCGACTCGAGCTCACGGAAGGGGATCACGTCCGCATCAACTTCACCAATCACCTGCCCGAGCCCGCCACGATGCACTGGCACGGGCTCGTGGTCCCCAATGCGATGGATGGGCCCGGCGACATCACCCAGGTCCCGGTTCCTCCCGGCGGGCACTACGTCTACGAGTACGTCGTGCAGCAGCACGGGACCTATTTCTACCACTCGCATACCCGTCCGGATCGCCAGCAGGCGCTCGGGCTCTACGGCGCCCTGATCGTCGCCCCCAGGGACTTGGGCGCGGAGCCGGCGGCCGATCACGAATACGTGGTCCAGCTCCAGGAGTGGCTCAATCGGGACGGCCTGACCTATCCGGCCATGCTGATGGAAGGCGGGCTCCCCAACTACTTCACGATCAACGGCAAGGCGTATCCAGCCACCGACACGCTGCACATGCGGGTGGGAGAAACCATGAAGTTCCGGTTCATCGGCACCAACAACAACTTCATCCATCCGATGCACATGCACGGAGGCCCGTTCACCGTGGTCGCCCGCGACGGGGTGACCTTGGCGCCCGCCGCCCGTTTCGAGGCGGACGTGATCAACGTGGGACCCGGTCAGCGATATGACGTGATCTGGCCCGCGCGCGAGCCGGGGAAGTGGATCCTGCATTGTCACATTCCGCACCACACGCTCAACAACAACGTGGAGGAGCAGGGTGCCGGTGGGCTCACGGTCCTGGTGATCGTGGATTGATCGTCAGGAGACCGGTCACTTCATCATGTCCTCGTGTCGTTCCATGAGGCGGCCTATCCGATCGAGATGCGCCCGCACGGATAGGATCCACAGCATCGATTTCATAGTAAGTCTCCTCATCCTTCAAAGACGGTACGATGTAGAGGAGAATCGGACATCTGATCCGCCAGCCCTCGTCGGCGCCACAAGTAGTACAGGGCCGGGATGACGACCAGCGTCAGGATGGTGGAGGTGATCATCCCTCCGACCATGGGCGCCGCGATTCGCTGCATGACCTCGGCGCCGGTGCCGTGGCTCCAGAGCGCGGGAAGCAGGCCCAGCATGATTGCCGCCACCGTCATCAGTTTGGGCCGAAGACGATTGACGGCGCCGTGCTCGATGGCGCCGACCAGCTCCCCATGCGTTGGCATCCGCCCGCCGCGCGTGATGTCCTGCCATGCATGGTCGAGGTAGAGCAGCATCACCACACCCGTCTCCGCCGCCACGCCGGCGAGCGCGATGAACCCGACCGCAACCGCGATGGACAGGTTGTAGTCCAGCAGCCACATCGCCCATACGCCGCCCACCAGCGCAAAGGGGAGCGAGAGCATGACGATGGCCGTCTCGGTGAGAGTGCCGAAGGTCAGATACAGCAAGAGCGCGATAACGGCGAGCGTGAGCGGCACCACTACCTGCAGCCTCGCCTTGACACGCTCGAGCGCTTCGTACTGCCCGCTCCACTCCAGCCGGTAGCCAGGCGGGATCTTCACCTCCCTGGCCACGATACCCTTGGCCTCGGCCACGTAGCCCCCGACATCCCGACCGCGGACGTCAATCGAGACCAAGTCGTTCAGGTACCCGTTCTCGCTCCGGATCATCGGCGCCCCCGGCGCGAAGGCGATGTCAGCGACCTGAGCGAGCGGCACCTGCATCCCCGCATTCCCGCTCACCAGCAGCCGTCCGATGGCCTCGGGGCTATCCCGAAAGTCGCGCGCGTAACGCACCTGCACCGGAAAGCGTTCGCGCCCCTCCACGGTCGTCGTGACCTGATCGCCTCCGAGCGCCATCCCGAGCATTTCCTGGACGTCTCCGGTCGTGAGTCCATAGCGGGCGAGAGCGTCGGCTCTCGGCCGTATGTCGAGGTAGCGGCCGCCGAACGACCGCTCGGCGTAGATGCTCGCCGTACCCCTGAGCCCAGCAAGCGCTTTCTCGATCTCGCCGCCGATCCGCTGAATAACCTCGAGGTCCGGGCCGTAGATCTTGACGCCGAGCGTCGTCCGGATGCCGGTGGAGAGCATGTCCGTGCGGTTCTTGATCGGCATGGTCCAGCTGTTCACCGCGCCGGTAATGCGCAGTCTCGCGTCCATGGCGGCGATCAGCCGGTCCTGCGTCATCCCGAGACGCCACTCGGATTCCGGTTTGAGGTTCACGGTCGTCTCCACCATCGAGACCGGCGCCCAGTCGGTGGCGGTGTTCGCGCGGCCCGCCTTGCCCCAGACCGACTCGACCTCCGGGAACGTCATCAGGATGCTGTCCTGCACGTGCAGCAGTCGACGCTGCTGCGTGAGCGAGACGCTCGGCAGGGTGTTGGGCATGTACATCAGGCTCCCCTCCCGGAGCGGTGGCATGAATTCACTGCCGAGACTCGCAAAGGGGATCAGGGTCAGACCAAGCAGGAGCAGTGCGCCAGCGATCACCAACGCCCTGGCCCGCAGGGCCCAGCGAAGGACTGGGCGATAGACGCGTGCAGCCCAGCGGTTCAATGGGTTCGCGGACTCGGGACGGATCTTCCCTTTGACCAGGAACCCCATGAGGACAGGTACCACGGTGACCGAGAGGAGCGCCGCTGTGGCCATCGCGAACGTCTTGGTCAGGGCCAGCGGCCGGAACAAGCGGCCCTCCTGGTCCTCGAGGGTGAACACCGGCAGGAATGACAGCGTGATGATGAGGAGCGACATGAAGAGCGCCGGCCCCACCTCTTTCGAGGCAGCAAGGACGCGGTCCCAATGCGGCCGGTCGGGCTCGTGCTCGATGTGCTTGTGGAGGTTCTCGATCATCACGATCGCCGCGTCGATCATCGCTCCGATGGCGATCGCGATGCCGCCGAGCGACATGATGTTGGCATTGATGCCCATCCAACGGATGAGGGCAAGCGCCGCCAGGATGCCGAGCGGCAGCGTGGCGATCGCCACGAGCGCGCTGCGGGCATGGAGCAGGAAGATCACGCACACGAGGCCCACGATGAGCGACTCCTCGATGAGCGTGCGGTAGAGCGTCGCCATCGACCGATGGATGAGGTCGGTGCGGTCGTAGGTCGGCACGACCCGCACGCCGGGCGGGAGCGAGGGCCCAAGCTCCGCCAGTTTGGCCTTGATCCGGTTGACGACGTCGAGCGCGTTGGCTCCCACCCGCATTACGACCACACCGCCCACCGCCTCACCGTGGCCGTTCCGCTCCGCGATCCCGATGCGGAGGTCGGGTCCGATCGTCACCTGGGCCACGTCGCCTACCCGAAGCGGACGGCCGCCCGTTCCTGCGCCGAGCGCGACGTTGGCGATGTCATCCATCCCTCGGAAGTAGCCGAGCCCTCGAATGGCGTAGTCACTTCCAGCTACCTCGACCGTGCGGGCGCCGACATCCTGATTTGAGCCCCTGACCGCCTCGACGATCTGACGCGCCGTGATGCCGAACGCCTGGAGTCGTGCCGGATCGAGCAGGACCTGATATTGCCGGACGAAACCCCCGATGCTCGCCACTTCGGCGACCCCGGGCACGCCCTGCAAGGCGTAGCGCACCTGGAAGTCCTGGATGGTGCGCAACTGCGCTGGGTTGGAGCCGCCGCCCTCCAGCGCGTACTGGTATACCCACCCGACCCCGGTCGCGTCCGGACCCAGCTCGGTCTTGGCTCCGGCTGGGAGCTTTGACTGCACCGCGTTGAGCCGCTCCAGCACGCGCGAGCGGGCCCAGTAGAGGTCGGTACCCTCCTTGAAGATCACGTACACGAAGCTGGTGCTGAACATCGACTGACCGCGGACGACCTTCGTGTTGGGGACGCCGAGCAGCGCGGTCACGAGCGGGTAGGTGACCTGGTTCTCGACCACCTGAGGCGCTTGGCCCGGGTAGTCGGTGTAGACGATGACCTGCACGTCCGAGAGATCGGGAATCGCGTCTACCGGCATCGAGCGGACATACAGGGCACCCGCCACCAGTAGCGCCAGGGCAAAGGCCGCTACCAGCCCCCGGCGGGAGAGCGACCAGGCGATCAGTTTCGCGATCATTGCTTCTCCTCCTGGGGCGGCGGTGTGTCCATCTTCATGCCCTTCATGTCGCCCTCTCCAGAATCTCCACCCGTCTGCATGCCTCCCATGTCGAGCCCCATGCCCATCTGCAGCATCAGCCCCTGCATGGCGGCACCGAGATTCGACTCCGAGTCGAGCAGGTAAGTAGCCGACGCGACCACTTCGTCACCGGCCTTGAGGCCCTGGGCGATCTCGACCAGCGAGTCGCTGCGGAGGCCGACCTTCACCGGCCGGGGGATGAATTGCCCGTCACCCCGGTTGACGAACACCAGGTTCTGCGTGCCGGTCGGCAGGACCGATGCCGTTGGCACCGTCAATGCCTTGGCCGTGCCAGAGCGGATCAGCGCTGTCGCATACATTCCCGGCCGCAGCGCCCCATCCCGATTCACCACCTCGGCCCGCGCCGTGAGGGTCCTGGTCTTTTCGTCCACTGTCGGATGGATGAACGTGATCCGGCCCTCATAGCTCCTGCCCGGCAGCGCGTCCACCGACACCGCGACCTTCGCGCCGATCCGCAACGACCGTGCGTCCATCTCGTAGACCGCCAGGTCCGCCCACAACACACTCCGGTCGGCGATGAGGAACAGGTTATCGCCGGCCTGCACCGCCTGACCCTCGGTCACCATCTTCTCGGCGATCTCGCCGGTCATCGGTGCCCGGAGTACGATCGTGCGTCGGGCCTTGCCGGTCAGCGCCAGCGAGTCGACCTGGTCTTCGGGAATATTCCAAAGGTCGAGCCGACGCCGGGCCGCGGCGGTCAACGACTCGTCGCCTAACCGCCGTGCGGCGAGGTATTCCTCTTGCGCGCTGACGAGCTCCGGCGAATAGAGCGCCAGGAGCGGGTCACCCTTCCGGACCGGGATGCCGGCGTAGTCGGCATCGAGGCGCTCGACCCAGCCCATCACCCGCGCGCTCACGTACTGCCGCCGCGGCTCCGCGTAGCCGAGGGTGCCCACCACGCGGACCTCTCTACCGAGCGGACGCACCGCGGCCCGGGCAAAGGTGATGCCCAGGCGGCCGGCCGCGCTCCGGTCGACCGGGACGGCTGCTCCCTCCGCCGAGCTGTCGCTGGTGTGCTCCATTCCGCCCGGCATGCCCGCCATGCCCTTGGTGTCGCCGGAGGACCTGGGTACTCCGTTCGCCGTCCTGCCGCAAGCAGTCGTCCCCAGTCCGGCGCCGAGCGCGAGCGCGATTGTCCAGACCCGGTTCATGGCGCGTCCTCCCGAAGCAGGAGTTGCTCGAGCATGACGAGGTGCGTGAGGTGCTCAGCAGCCACACGGGCCGCGTCGAGCCGGGCGCGGTAGAGCGAGTCTTCCGCCGCGAGCACATTGAGGAACGGGGCCTGGCCGACCCGATAGCTCCGGAGTACGGCGTCCACCGTGGCCTCGGCCGCGGGAATGACCTGCGTGGTGAGGAGTTGAAGCCGGGTTTCGCCACTGGCCACGCCCGCCAGGTCGCGCTGCAGCTCGGCGTCGAGCGCAACCGTTTCCTGGGCAAGTTCCGCCCGTGCAGCCTCGGCATCTGCCCGGGCGGCATCGGCCAGCCGACTTTGCTTCCGGCCGGCCCAGAGCGGTACGCGGACGCCGATGAACGCCGAGAAGAAGTCGGCGCCGAGCGGGCGGGCGCCGTAGCGGGTCATGATGCTGAAGTCGGGCCGTGCGCCGAGTTGCTCCACCCGTACGGTGCGTTCGGCGCCCTCGAGAGCGGCGCGGCGCGCGGCCAGCCTCGGGTGTGCCGCAAGGGAGTCCGACGTGAGAGGAGAGTCACGTCGCACTCCGTGCAAGCCGGGTAGGATGGTCTCGGGACGGATGGGCTCGATGGGCAGTGACTCCGCAATCCTGACATTGCGAAGCGCCTTCAACTCGGCTCCCACGCCGGTCTGTTGTTCGGCCAGGTCCGCGTCCTCGGCGTCGAGGCGAGAGACCGCCACGCGTGCCTGAAGCGGATCGCTCTGTGGAGCGGAACCAGTGGCATACCGGGTTGTCGCGATCTCTACGGCCGCCGCAAGTAATGCTCGCTGTCGCCGGAGGGTCTCCCGAGCGGTCACCATATAGCGCAGGCGGTAGTAGAGCTCCGCAACCCTGACCGTGACTTCGCGCCGACGGGCGCCCACATCCGCCTCGCGAGCCCGGGCCTCCGCACGGGCGGCCTGTGTCCTTGCCCCGAGCGTGCCGGGCCAGGGGAATTCCTGGGAGACCTCGAGGTCCACTTCGGTGAAATCGCTTTCCCGGAAGGCGAAGCGCGGCAGCGTCAGGTCCATGACCCCGGCGGTCACCATCGGATCGGGGAGTGCTCCCGCAGGGCGTATCCGTGCGGCGGCGGCGCTCGCCATTGCCCGGCTCGCGTCGAGCGAGGGGTTGGCCGCTATCGCCTCGGCGGTAAGGCGAGCCAGCGTCGTATCGCCCGCCTGTGCAGCCATGGGACCCGCCCATGCCGCGACCGCGATAGCGGCTCCGCAGGCGTGAGCTCGACTGAGAGGAATCATTGTGGCCCTCGTTCCAAGGGTGTCATGCGGCGCAGCACCTCGCGCAGCATTCCCATCCGCTTGTAGACCCTGAAGCGGGCGCTGCCCGCGGTGAAGACCAGCTCCGGCGTTCCCGCGATGCGCCTGAAATCGCCCGCATCGATGTCGAACCACAGCAGCTCTCGTCGGCCGGAATCGAACGTGTGAACGGGCCGCTTCTCATATCCGGTTGGGGGTATCTCCAGACGAAGCGAGTCGCCACTCCGGATCTCGAGTGGCCGCGGATGCGCGAAGGCCCACCCCCCACGGGCCGGTGTCCAGCTCTCGATGGTCAAGACGACAAAGCGCGGGGAGGTGGCGACGCTATCCCCGGGAAAGCTGAACGAGAGATCGAGCCACGCTCGCGAGTCCAAGCCGAAGGACTTGGAGCTTCCGGTGAAGGAGGCCGTGATGCGGCTGCTGTCGGTAAGACGATCGTGTACGGCGGCAATACCGTAGCCGTTCGCGGTCGTGGACCTCGGGTGGAAGCCCTGTAAGGCCGCCACGCTCGCGTGCGGCGCGGCAATGTAAAGAATCGAGATTGCCGCCCCGAGGAAACGAGCAAAATGGTGTGACATGTTCAACCTCCTGACCATCATGCGGGATCGGCTGACCGGGAGGAGGAGCCATATGCGAGAGCGACCCGAAGCGTATGGGTGTGCATGTGAACGTCCCTCCCTGGGACTGTAAGCGTTGCTGATGCCCTGCTGTGCCGGAACAGAACCGTTGCCCACGGCTGGTCGGCCGCGGGTACAGGTGGCACGGCCGCAAACAGCCGAGCGCGGGGCTCAGCCGCTCAGCGGGCCGTGACTGGAATCAGGCTCGGGGAGGGTGAAACGGAGGGGCTGGGGAAATACCGAGCGGGAGTGTCGCCGCGAGTGGCCCCACGGCGTCAAGCAGGGCGACAGCAGTGTCGAGGCTGATGGACAAGGCTGGAATCGCAAGGGGCACCGGCGCGCAAACGCTGGCCAGTTCGCAGGTCTGGGAGGACGTACCCTGTGCTGCAACGTCGGTGGTCGGCGCCTTGCCATGCTCCGGCATCCGACACTCCTGTTGCGCTGCCCGCTCGGACACCAGGCAGGCCGCCGTCCCAAGTACGGGCTGGAGCTGGAAGAGTAGCAGGAGGACAGCAAGCACAGTCTTCACGAACGAACACTAGCCACTGGCAGGATCGTGAGCAAGGTTCCGACATTTCGCGCTGTCGGACTACTCATCCTTCAGCGCGCATCGTCGCGAGCCACAAAGCATTCGCAGTGACAACCAGCGATGCGCCCAGATCGCCAGCCAACACCGCCACGGCTAGACTCACCGTCCCCGTGACGGCGCCTACGGCCAGAACGGCCTTCAGCCCTAGCGCCAGGCCGATGTTGAATCGGATTGTCCGTCGGGTCCGCCGGGCCAGACGGATAGCATACGAAAGTTTGGTCAGGTCATCACCCATCAGGGCCACGTCAGCGGTTTCGATCGTGGCGGGGGATCCGGCCGCGCCCATCGCAAGTCCGATCGTTGCCTCCGCGAGAGCCGGAGCATCGTTCACTCCATCGCCCAGCATCGCGACGCTCCCGAAACGGTGCTTCAATTCACGGACAGCCGAGACCTTTTCTTCGGGGAGCAGTCTTGACCGAACTTCGTCGACTCCGGTCACTCGAGCGATCGAGGCTGCGCCGGCTTCGGTGTCTCCGGTCAGCATGACGACAGGCCTGATGCCCAAACGGTGTAAACGATCCACTGTGGCCCGAGCGGCTGGACGGATCTGGTCTCGCAAAACCAATAGACCGCTGCAGCCATCCGTGGTGTAGACGTAGGCCCGCAACGTCCCGGGCTCCGGCTCACCCCAACCTGCCGCGGCCGCGGCGGGAACCTGCTCATCCGATCCCACGGTGAGAGTCACACCGCCCACCACACCTTCGACCCCGCGGCCTGGGATGGTCCGGAAACTCTCGACATCATTCGCCGGAGCAGCCCCGGCGTGGTTTGCGTAACGGAGGATTGCCCGAGCGACAGGATGTTCCGAGCGAGCCTCGAGCCCTGCAATCCGGGCGAGCAGCCGCTGGCGATCGCAGCCCTCGACCTGGAAGTCAGAGACCTCAAGCTGCCCCAACGTCAGGGTCCCGGTCTTGTCGATTGCCAATGCTCGGACGGCGCCGAGCGCCTCGAGATACTCACCACCTTTGATAAGCACGCCATGGCGCGCCGCACTCGTCAGAGCGCTTACGACCGTTACCGGCGTGGCGATGACGAGGGCGCACGGACAGGCGATCACCAGGAGCGTCAGGCCTCGAACGAACCACTCTAAGGTCGGCTGCCCAGCAAGGAGGGGAGGGCCGATCATCACAAGGATTGCGAGCGCTGTCACGGCCGGCGTGTAGATCCGGGAGAACTGCTTGACCGTCTGTTCGACCGGTGCGCGCCGACTCTCCGACTCACGAATCAGCTGAGCGACGCGCGCGATAGTACTGTGCGCCGCGTCAGCTGTCACTTCCACGTCCAGACTACCGTCGAGGTTCACGGTGGCCGCGAATACTGGATCACCTGGAGCCTTTCGGCGGGGTAGCGACTCCCCCGTGACCGTCGCCTCGTTGACCTCCGACAAACCGGCCATCACCCGGCCGTCGGCCGGCATCTTATCGCCGGGGCGCACCCGGATACGATCTCCCACGTGAAGCTGATCGACTGCGATCGTCTCGACCTCCCCAGCTCCCGTCAGCCGATCCGCCCGCTCGGGCGAAAGCTCCAGGAGCTTGCTTGTCGAACGACGGCCGCGATCCACAGCGTAGCGCTCGAGCAACTCCGCCAGAGAGAAGAGAAACGCAATCGAAGCGGCCTCGAACGGCTCGCCGATCAGGACGGCAGCCACGATCGCGGCCGACATCAGGAAATTCATGTCCAGCCGGACAGTGCGGATCGCTCTCAGACCGGCACCAAAGAAATTCACACCGCCCGTGATCGCTGCAGCGGTATAAAGGAGCCCCGCGGCATCGAGCCGGACGGCCAGCCAGCCGGCCCGATCCGGGGTATGGGTGATTACGCTGACGAGGAGGCCTGTGGCCCAGAACGCCCCGGCCAGGTAGGTGCGGCGGGCGAAGACCGTCGCCCACGGCGAGGGACGAGTTGTCGGCAGGGTCACGAGTGCGTCTCCGGTTCAAGCTGTCTTGAGGTCAAGGGGGACTTCTGCCGAGCCTGACGATCGGGGAGGTCGGACGCCGGACCGGTGTTAGGCCTTGAACACTGCGATACTACGAGGATGAGGGAATTCTGCCACGCTCCGGCATGTGCTAGCTCTCGGTGATGGGCGATCAGGGTGTGGTGGTGCTCGGAATCCCCCTTCCTTCCTCTTCGACCTTCTTTCTGGTCATCGTGGCGGTGCACGTCGCGACCGGGCTGACCTGCGTGGTCTCGGGTGCTGTGGCGATGCTCAGCCCAAAGCGCCGGGGTCGTCATCCGACGGCCGGTAAGGTCTACTTCTGGAGCCTGGCGGTGGTGTTCGTCTCGATGGGTATCCTATCCATCCTCCGGTGGCCTGCGGACAACCACCTGCTCGTGCTCGGCATCCTATCCTTCGCGACGGCCTTGGTTGGCCGTACGGCGAGGCGCCGGCAATGGCGAGGTTGGGCGCGGCATCACATTGCTGGGATGGGCCGCACCGACCTCTCTGGCGGGCGCTGCCACATGTGCTGTATTGGCTGGGTCCGGGCCTGCTTGGCGTGCCCATCGTACTGTGGGCACTGGCGCGGCATCCGCTCGCTCGAGCTTCCGGCACGCAGGAGCGCCTGGGCGGCTCCGCCTAGACGCCGCCGACAGGTAGTGGATCAGCCGGGATGGCGCTCCCTCCCTTCGAGGCTTGAGAGGGGATCACAATCCACGCGGCAGAGACAGTAGACGAACGACTGTGTGCCGCCGCCCGGAGTGCGGTGGTCCTCCTCGACGCTAGTCAGGAGGCGGAAGCCCGCACCGAACTCGGCGTGCATGGCCTCGGGGGTGTACCGCGTCACTTCCAGGCCGCTGCAGCGCGTCGGCCCTTCCGGGCCGAAGCTCGCCACAATGACATGTCCTCCGGGCCGCACCGCATGGCACACTTGGGCTACGTACCGCGCCCGGTCGCTTGATTCACTCAGGAAGTGGAAGACAGCGCGGTCGTGCCAGACGGCATAGCCGCCTGGCGGGAGGGTTGCCTTCAATACGTCTCCTGCGATCCATGTGACGAGCCCGGCCTGCTCACCCAGCCGTTGCTGCGCCAGCGCCATGGCCGTGGGCGCCAGATCGAGGACCGTCAACGCCCGATACCCGGCGTCGAGCAGACCGTCCACCAGTGTCGAGGCGCCTCCGCCCACATCAATGATCGGCGTCTCTAAGCCTGGCGCGACGCGGCGGATCAAGTCCAGCGAGAGCCGCGCTTCCGCCTGGTACCAACTCACTTCTGTCGGCGCGTTCGTCTGGTAGATGCGCTCCCAGTGCCTCTGAGGATCAGTGTTCAGACACCCTCCCCTCTCAGCGTCTGCGTATCGCTATCGCCGGGCGCAACTCGAATTGTCGACACCCGCCAGGACTGAGGTAAGCTATCCTCTCGTCGTGAGGGAAGGGACCTGATACGTTTTCTCCATGCGGACAAGATGGAATCGGGGAGTGCAGTCGGCCCTCCTCGCAGCCCTCACGACACCTGGCTGACGAGTTGGTTCGGGTCGTCACCAGAGCCACGTTCGAAGCACAGTCGCCGAATCGGCTTACGCAGCTTCGGGTCCGGGCTAGTGTGTTGAGCGCGATGCCCGGCGTGGGCGTACCGGTGGCATCGGCCGTCCTGGCGCTTACGGAGCCGCTTGAGTATGGGATCATCGACGTTCGCGCGTGGGCCCAAGTCTTCGGTACTCGGAAGAAGTCCTTCGACGACAGGGATTATGCGCGGCACATGACTCGGATATGGGATCTCGCTGCCGAACTCAGCTGGCGAGCGCAACAGTAGAGTGGTGCCTTTGGAAGTTGGGTCCAACCTCAAGAACTGGTGATGGGGTATAGAGAGCGGGTGGATCAAACTCGCTGCGCTGGCAGAACGAGGCGTGACGACCGGTGAGTGGGCACCGCAACATCTGTTTTAGAGTCGAATGATCAATTCCTTACCAAAATCTTCCCCTGACGATCCGGCCTCCCATCGAGGAGGCCCGTAAGTCGTTGCGGCATCACAGAGGCGCCGCCCAGATTCGAACTGGGGGTGGAGGTTTTGCAGACCTCTGCCTTACCACTTGGCTACGGCGCCGGAGGACAGATAAGGTACCAGCAGACATGGGGGTGCGGTAGATCTTTCGCATCATCGTGCCGACCCCGAACGAGCCTCAGCCCTTCCCCTTCTTCTTTCGCACCCGCCTCAGCAGCTCGACAAACTCATCCGGATCGGGCAACGCGACCTTCCGCGCCTTTGCCACGCGTCGAATGCGGGCCTTGATGGTCCGCACCTCGTCTGTCGTGTACTTGTCGGCGTTCAGCGGCTGATGGATGTAGGCCCAGGCGGCCTTGATGCGGCCCGGGGTGTCGATGGGGTACTTCTTGTTCGTGGGATCGGCGAAGGTGGCCTTGCCGTACTTGGCCTCACCATCCGAAGGGTCGGCATCGGGGCGTCGGTGGATGGACTTGGGCATCAACCCTCACCCTGTAGCGTGCTTGCCATCCCTAACTATATCAAATCCCTAGTTAGGGATAGGCCGTAAGCCTTACTGAGCGTCTCAGGGTCAGGAATGCCGACCGGAATGAGGCCCGTCGCCTCTGAATTCGCCACTGGCCGGAAGTCGGTTACGACGGTAACCTATTCGGTTGTTCTTCACCCTACGAGCCCATTGGAGGAGCAGCGTGAACGGCACCATCCGCGAGGCCCGGCTCCGGCCGGAGTACGCATCATTGTACCCGGGGGTCCAGCCGGACATCTGGATGCCCGCGTCGGCCATCGGGCAACAGCTCCTGCTCTGGCACCTGACCGCGCCCGCGACGCCCCAGGGCGAGCGGCTGATGGCAGAGGAACACTTCGAGTTTCGCGGCGGCCTGCGGCGGGTAGGCTCCTGGATCAACATGCGCACGCGGCTGGCCGATAGCTGAGCTCAGCCGGCGCGGCGACTCGTGAGCGGTACGGGAACCAGCTCCGGCTCCTCACTGACGGTCTGCAGGTAGGCGTTCTGGTCATGGTGTAAAGCCCCCGCCGGCAGGTGCTCGTACATCGGCCCCAGCTCCCGGCGAATCCTGTCCAAATAGAACTTCGGCAACACGTCGGTCTCGCCATCGAGATATGCGCGCACCGAGGCGTCGGTGTCGAGGAGCTTCCGGATAGTGGTGTGGTACTGAATGCGCCCGAATCCTTCCGACGACACTGCCCGAACGAAGTTCATCCACTTGGGAATCATCGTCGGTGTCGCCGGGATGCGGCGGCCGATGGCCTTCCACGAGAATGAATAGCTGGTGACGTCGATGAGGCCGTCGTAGAACTCCGTCCAGTTGTAGTTCTTGGGACGGACGTTCATCGCGTGGTTGTTATTGAGAAAGTGGAAGGGAAACGGCAGCACCCGCCCGGCGCGCTGGTAGTCGAGGTTCATCGGTGCGGCGCGCCCGAACGCCGAGAGGAGTGAATAGGCCGGGAATGCACCCGGAGACAGATCGATGAACTTCTTCGTGAGCTCGAACGGCTCGGGGCCCATGTCGCCGTCGAGGCCCAGCACGAAGTTGGTCTGGATATAGGGGATGTAGCGCAGGATCAGGTTCACGTGTTCCGCCACCTGCGTCACCTTGTCCATCCCGGTCCGCCGCGTCTTCGACTTGTTCCCCAGGTCGTACCACGACTCGATCCCCGGCAGAATCGCCTGGAATCCGTTCTGCCGCAGCCGCTTCAGGTGGGGCTCCCCCAGCAGCGACAGGCTGCTCTCGGCGATGTGCCGCAT
>JBBRGF010000009.1:0-35160 GCA_038240975.1 Gemmatimonadales bacterium | reverse complement strand
GATGAACATCGTGGGCCCCCGGCCCGAGCGGCCCACCATCTTCGCCGAGCTGCGCGAGCACATCGCCGAGTACCCCCTGCGCCAGCGGGCCAAGCCGGGCATCACCGGGCTGGCCCAGATCAACCACCACTACGACCGCTCCCTCGACGACGTGCGCACCAAGGTCACCTACGACCTGGAGTACATCCGCCGCCAGAGTCTGGTGGAAGACCTCCGCATCATGCTCAAGACAGTCCCCGCCATCCTCTTCCGCCGCGGCGGCTGGTGAGCACGACCCACACCAATAAATAGCGGGTAAAGGGGTTGCACCGCAGCGTCGCATTTATCCTGCGGTGGAACGCTCATTGCTGGTAAGCAGCCTCATGTCGGCCTATGTTTCGTGATGATCCGGACCGCTCGATGATCCCAGCCGGGGTAGACGCCGGGCCCTACCTTTCCGTCGTCGCGCCGCTCTACAACGAGTCGGAGAACGTCGCTCCGCTGATCGAGTGGATTCTCGAGGCGCTCGGGGAATATTCCCGCCCCTTCGAGATCATACTCGTGGACGACGGCAGCGGGGACGACACCTGGTCCAAGGTGGTGACCGGGGCCGGGACCGACGGCCGTATCCGGGGCATCAGGCTGGCCCGGAACGCAGGACAGACGGCGGCCATGATGGCGGGATTCGACCACGCCCGCGGCGAAGTCATTGTCTCTCTCGATGGCGACCTGCAGAACGACCCGAGGGATATCTCAGCGCTGGTAGCCAAACTGGAAGAGGGATACGATCTGGTGTGCGGCTGGCGCCAGCAGCGTCAGGACAAGCTGCTTCTGCGCAAGGTGCCGTCGTGGGTGGCCAATCGGCTCATCCGCCACCTCACCGGCGTGCCCATCACCGACAACGGCTGCTCGCTCAAGGCGTATCGCCGGGATCTGCTCGACCGCATTTCGCTGTACGCCGAGCAGCACCGATTCATTCCGGCGCTGTCCGCGAGCATGGGAGCGCGCATCGCAGAGATGCCGGTACGCCACCACGCCCGCCGCTTCGGTGAGAGCAAGTACGGTATTTCGCGGACGGTAAAGGTCTTGGCCGACCTCATCACGCTCAAGATGATCACGACGTTCAGGTCGCGGCCCCTGGTAGGCTTTCTCATAGCCATGACTCTGCCTTTGGCAGCCGCCCTGGCATTCACGATTATGTGGATTGTCGCGCTGACGCGGTTTGGGCCGGAAAAGGCCCATGCAATGGTGTTTCCCGGCGCCGCCGCGCTCTCCGTGGGCGCTGCGATCTACCTGTTGATGCTCGGCCTGGTCGCCGAGGTGGCGCTCAGTAACGAACGCGAGAGCGCCAATGCAACTCCGACTGCGCGGGAGCTGAGATGACGGCGAAGGGAGCTCTGATGGAATCATCGGACATCCCGGCACCTGGCGTCCCCCTGAGGGCGGACCGGCTGGTCTCGGTCGTGGTGCCCGTGGTCGAGCGAGCGGACGATCTCGCCAGCCTGTACCAGGCGTTCGCCGGCGAGTTGGAGCGACGAGGTGAGGCGTTCGAGTTTCACTTCGTCTTCGACGGGGGCTTTGCTCCCAGTCCCGAGCTGAGCGCTCTCGCGGCGCAGTCGGATCGGATCCACATCCACCGCTTCGCCCAACGCTTCGGCGAGACCGCGGCACTCCGGCTGGGCATCGAGCGGAGTCGGGGCGCCGTGCTGGCGACGCTTCCTGCCTACTTTCAGGTGCGCAGCGAGGGCATCGGCCTGCTGCTCGACGCGCTGGATGCCGGCGCCGACATGGCGGTGGCCAACCGCTCGCCGCGAGTCGACAGCTGGCTCAACAACCTCCAGTCAGCGGCGTTTCACCGGATCCTCGGGGGAATGGCCGAGACGCGCTTCCACGATCTGGGTTGCAGCGCGCGGGTCATGCAGCGCGGCGTAGCCGAATCGCTGCCGCTTTATGGCGACATGCACCGGTTCATGCCCGCGCTGGCGGTACGCGAGGGCTACCGGGTCCGTGAGATCGCCGTGCCCCAACACCCCGCCGACGTACGCGTGCGGGTTTACGGGCCGGGCGTGTACCTCCGAAGGCTGCTCGACATCGGCACCTTCTTCTTCCTGGCCAAGTTCACCGAGAAGCCACTGCGCTTCTTCGGGATGGTGGGATCGGTCTGCCTCGCCGTCGGTGGTCTGATCAGCCTTCTTCTGGTGGCCGACAAGATCGCCGGCCAGCCCATTTCGAATCGCCCTCTCCTTCTCCTCGGGGTCCTGCTCATTGCCCTCGGTGTACAGTTGATAGGGCTCGGTCTCGTAGGAGAGATCATCGTGCACCTGCGCGCACCGCATCGGCGGGCCTATCGGGTGCGCGAGCAGGTGTGAGAGGCACGGGACTCGTCAGTCACGAAGTGATTTGTTCAGAGCATTCCGGTCTCACCGCCGCGTCCTGCGATCTCATCGTCGGCAGGGGCTTTAACGGCCCCCGTGTAACGTGCGTGGAGACGCGGGAGTGAAGATTCTCCTGCTCGCACCCCACCCGTTCTTTCAAGTGCGCGGGACGCCACTCGCCGTGCGCACGGTTCTCCAATTCCTGAGTGCCCGCGGGCACCACGTCGATGTCCTCACCTTTCATGAGGGAGAGGACATCACGCTGCCCAACGTGCGGATCTATCGCACCCCGGCAATCCCCGGCGTTCGCAATATCCGGCCGGGCTTTTCGCTCAAGAAGGTCGTGTGCGACGTCCTGATGCTGGCGAAATCCGTCGGCCTGATCCGGCGCAACCGATACGATCTCGTGCACGCCGTGGAGGAATCGGCATTCATCGCGGCGATCATCCAGCTGTTCGCCGGCGTGCCGTACATCTACGACATGGACTCGTCGCTGGTGGAGCAGATGGTTGACGCCCATCCGGGGCTCCGGTTCGTCGGCCTGGTGCTTCGCTGGTGCGAAGCGTTCGCGGTGCGCCGAAGCCTCGGCGTGCTGACGGTGTGCGCCGCGCTGGCGGAGATCGCCCACGGGCATGCTCCGCGAAAGCTGATCGGGCGGGTCGAGGATACCACTCTGCTGCCACTGGTCGAGCACTCCGCCTTCTCCGACGGGGGTATACCTCCCGAGATCGCCGATCGTGGTCCGGTGGCGATGTACGTCGGCAACCTCGAGCCCTACCAGGGAATCGACCTGCTGCTCGATGGCTTCCGCACCACCCTGCTATCCGTGCCGGATGCCCAACTGGTGATTGTCGGCGGACGCACGGACGACATTCGACGTTACCGCGAGATCGCAACCGAGGCAGGAACCGCGGCCAACGTGCACTTTCTCGGCCCTCGACCCATCAGCGACCTCCCGGTGCTGTTCAAGCAGGCGCAGGTACTGGTATCGCCCCGGCTCAAGGGGCTCAAT
The DNA here is from genome assembly GCA_038240975.1 of Gemmatimonadales bacterium. Taxonomy (GTDB): domain Bacteria; phylum Gemmatimonadota; class Gemmatimonadetes; order Gemmatimonadales; family GWC2-71-9; genus CAVVWJ01. The sequence goes on along the minus strand of JBBRGF010000009.1, from coordinate 31,794 downwards.
ACGCCAATGAAGATCTACTCCTACCTGGACTCAGGCGTGGCCGTGCTGGCCACGAAGCTCCTCACGCACACCCAGGTCCTCGACCAGCGCACGGCGTATCTGGTCGAGCCCGAGGCCGACGAATTCGGACGCGGGCTCGCCCGGCTGCTGCGCGACCCTGACCTCCGGACCCGGCTTGCGACCGACGCCAAGGAGTACGTGCAGCAGGAGTTCACGCCCGAGGCAGCGCGCCGCAAGCTCGCCGCGTTCTACTCCGCCGTCGAGGCGCGAGTCACCGAGAGCCGGTCGTGAGGCAGTTGTGGCGGTCGCCGACGCTTCGAAGCATGGTGGTCTACGGTGTGGCCGGAGCAGGCTTCGCCGGGGCAAACCTGATTCTCGCGCGAGTTCTTCCCAAAGAGGAATACGCGCTCTTCACGCTGGTTCTGGCGCTCGGAAACCTGGGCTACTCACTGGCCCCGGCGGGTGTCGACAGCATCGTGAATCGCCGGCATCTCGAGGCGGGTCCGCAGCTCCTGGGGCGGGTCGTGACCGGCTCCTCCACGGTCGCGGCCGTCTTCGCGGCGATCGCCTTGTTCTCCTATCATCTTCCTCTGTCGCTGGTGGCCCTCATCTTCGTCAGCACGGCGGCGGGCGGGGCGATGATGGTAGCCGGTGCCAAGTTCCAGAGCGAGCACCGCTTCGGCATTTCGCTGTCGATCATCCAAAGTCCCAACATCGTCCTGATACTTGCCGCACTGGCCGTGGCGGCGCTCGATATCCGCCGAGCCTGGCTCGCTCTCCTGATCGCCACCTGCGGCTTCATCGTGGCGGCGGTAGCGGGCTGGGGTCTGCTGTTCCGTGAGCGGCACGGAAAACCCGAGCGCGGAAGCGACTTTCTGTGGCGGCAGGCCCTCTCGTTCGCGGGGCTCGATGTGGCCGGACTGACCCTGATCCAGCTCGAGCGCCTCGTTCTCCCGCACGTCCTCCCCGTGGCCGACCTGGCAACGTACGGCGTCCTCGCCGCCATCGTCGGATCTCTCTTTCGCGTGATGCAGATGGGCGTGGGCTACACGTTGCTTCCGCGGCTCAGGGCCGCAACGAGCGTCGAGCAGCGGCGGCAGCTCATCGCGCACGAGGTGAAGCTCATAGGCCTCATGGTCTTGATCGGCTCGACCGTGATCGGCTTTGCGACCCCCATGGTCGAGCGGACGTTCCTGGCCGGGAAGTACCATTTGCCGGCTATTCTGATCATCGCCGCCCTCCTCAGCGGGGTCACCAAGATCGTCAACGCCTTCGCGAAGGCCACCGTTTCGGCTCTCGCCACACCCCGAGAGCTTGCCATCATCAACCTGTTCGGCTGGGTCTCGGTCGGGATCGCGGTTGCCGCGGCAGTTTTCGGGGCGCGGTGGGGACTCACGGGGGTGATTTACGGCGTCGCGCTCGGCTGGCTGATCCGCGCGGCGACTGCCATATACCCGATCGCAAAGCATCTTCGGCTCGACGACGTTCCCGCCGGCGGCCATCCGGTGGTAACCGCCTTCGAGCCCTGATCGTAACCCCGCGCGTCTACGCGCCGGCATTGGAAGGCTGGGAGTTTGATGGGAGCTATTTACGGCATTCTTGGCGAGGCGGATAGCGCCGAGATGAGCGCCATCGGCGCTCGCCTGGCGCACCGCGGCTTGGCGAACGCCACGTGGTCGCCGGCGCCAAGGGTGCACCTGGGTGTGCGTGGATCTCCCCGCGCGGTGCAGCGTCAGGAGCAAGGGGCGCTCGTGTTCGATGGCGCCGTCGACAACCGCCGGGAGCTCGGGCAGTTGCTCGGCCACACGCATCCGGAGGTGTCGCTGCCGGAAGGCGACGTCGATCTGCTGCATGAGTTGATCGGCACACACGGCCTGGCAGGGTTAGGCCAAATCGCGGGGCAGTTCGCGGCCGCGGCCTGGGTGCCGGCCTCCGGCCGACTAGTTCTGGTGCGCGACCGGATCGGGTATGCCCCGCTCTATTTCACGCTCGATCGCGGCCGTGTGATCTTCGCGAGCGAGTACAAGGCCCTTCTCGCCATCGCGAGCGTTCGCGCGGCTCCCAATCGCGACGCGCTGCAGGCCATCCAGGCCACCAAGTGGGTCAAGCCCGGGGTGACCTGCCTCGACGGGATATATCCGGTGGGGCCGGGCAGCTACCTCGAGTTGGAGCCTGGTGTCCTTCGGAGCGCGCGGTACTGGGACATACCGGTGCGGGTGACCCACGACGACGAAGGACGTCACGCGGCGCATCTGCGCGAGGTGTTCCTCGACACGCTCCGCGAGCAGATCCTGCCGTACTCGAGGATCGGCATTTCGCTGAGCGGAGGACTCGACTCGGCCGTGATGGCGGCCGGCGTGCGCCATGTTGCGGAGCAGCGCGAGGTCCACAGTTTTTCGGTTGGATACGGCGCCGACGACCGGGAGCTGGTGAACGCGGGGCGGGTGGCCACCGAGCTGGGGACAATCCATCACCCGCTGGTGATGGACCCCGATGACCTGCCCGACCTGCTTCCGTGGATGATCTGGCACATCGAAGAGCCGATCGGGCGCGAGGACGTCGCGTATCTCTACATCGCGGCCCGGGAGGCCGCGCGCTTCGTGGAGCTGGTGGTGACGGGGTTCGGCTTCGACGGCATGTTTGCGGGACTACCCCGCCACCGCCTGGCCGATCTCGCGATCAAGTACCCGATGCTGCGCGGCCCGCTCACCGAGTTCTACGACTACACCTTTCGCAGTGTGGAGCCGCGGTCATTCCTCGGCAGAGCGTTGCGGCAGGGCTACTTCCGGGGCCGCGACTTTCCGGCGCCCCGCGTGCTCGGCGCGGATGACATGGCACCGTTTCCCGGATTTCCGGCCGGCGGCGACCAGCCGCTCACGAATTTCCTCCGCCGCGGATTTCTGGTCAGTCCATATCAGTCGCCGGTCGAGCGGCTCTACGCCGGGGCCGGCGTCCGAATGAATGCTCATCACACCGATCCGAAGTTTCTGGCCGCGGCCTTTTCGATTCCCGACCGGCTCAAGATTCACGGCCGGACCCAGAAATACATCCTGCGCAGGGCATGCGCAGGCCTGATCTCGGATTCGATCCTGGCCACGGGCAAGAGCTTCAACCGGTTGAAGCACGATACGCACATGAGCGAGGTTCTCGACTCGATGGCAGACCGGTTGCTGGCGCCGGCGGTTCTGGCCGAGCGGGGACTGTTCGACGCAGGGTACGTGAGCCGCCTCAGGCGCCGCTCCCGTGGGACACCCTACAGTCAGGAGCGGGCCTATCGCCTCTGGTCGTTGTTGGTCACGGAGATATGGAGCCAGACCTTCATCGACCGCCGCGGCACGCCTCCCTCCTCGCCGCTTCCAGCCATACGTCACCTGGAGTCCTCGGAGTCGCCGCGGCAGCCCCACGCCGAGGCGCGCCCCTGAGGCGTAGGCTTCGGCCGGAATCAGAGGTAGCCCTTTTCCCGATACCACTCGCCAGTACGGCGAAGCCCCTCGGCGAGTGGTATCCTGGGCACGTAGCCGAGCTCACGCTTGGCGCGGGTGATGTCGAAGGCGCGGTTTTGCCGGTACCAGTCTACCCGGCGCGGGAAGATCGGCGGTGTGATGCCAAAGGGCCGGCACAGCTTTTCGCAGACATGTCCCACCGCCACGACTGGCCAGACGGGGTAGTGCGGTATCGAGACCTGCGTGCCGAGAGCCCGAGCGACTTCACGCACGATGTGCTCGATCGGATAGTATTCGTCATCGGCGATGAGATATTCGCGGCCGTCTCCCACGCCGGCGGGCATGCAGAGGAGCATGCAGTCGACCAGGTTATCGACGTAGAGTGGGTGATAGAGGGTGCGCCCGCTGCCGAACATCGGAAACTTTCCCTTGGCGACGCGCTTGAAGATCATGAAGAAGCGCTCCGGGTCACCCGGGCCGTAGATCGCCGCCGGCCGGACGATGACCGCTTCCATGCGGCCCTTTGCAAGCTGCTTCACCAGCGGCTCGGCTTCGTACTTGGTTCGCTGGTAGTAGTCGGCCGGCCGGATCGGGGCATCTTCCGAGGCGGGCGGGTGGTCGACGTTGCCGTGGACTCCGCAGGTGCTGCAGTAAACCACCTTGCGCGCTCCAGCGCCGAGCGCGGCTTCCATCACGATTCTCGTACCGCCGACGTTCACCTCGTCGTAGAAGGCGTTGGGAACGTTCAGCTCCCGAAAGGCAGCCGCGAGGTGAAAGACGAACTCCACGCCGCGCATGCTCCTCTCCACGACTGCCCTGTCGGTGACGGAGCCGATCACGACCTCCGCCCCCATGGCGCGCAAGGCGTCGCAGGCAAGCCCCTCCTTGTAATCGAGGGCGACCACGGAATGCCCCTCCTCGCACAGGCGCTGCACGAGGGCCGTGCCGGTGAATCCGGTGCCGCCGGTCACAAGAATTCGCATCAAGTTGCTCCCGATATTCGAGGGGTTAACCCGCGCCTCGTTGCCTGCCGGCGCCGTGGACTGTAGTCGAAGCCGTGACTAGCTTCAACTCGATGACGGCCGCGGCGAGACCGATGCGGGAAGATGCGGATATCGAATCCTCTTCCGACCGATACGCCGGGCGCTTTGCCGGGCCGGTCGGCGAGTGGTTTCTCGACGTCCAGGCAAGGCTCACTCTCCAATCCCTTGCCGGCCTTTCGAAGGGCTCGCGGGTTCTCGACGTGGGTGGCGGCCACGCGCAGGTGGCACCGGCGCTGATCGCCGCCGGGTATGCGGTCACCGTCGTCGGCAGCGATCCTTCGTGCGCCCATCGCCTCGGGCCGTGGCTCGAGCGCGGCGACTGCTCCTACCAGACCGCCGACCTCCTGTCTCTACCTTTCGCCGCCCGCCAGTTCGACGCGGTGCTCTGCTATCGGCTCATCGCCCACAGCATCGACTGGGCGCGGCTGGTCGGGGAGCTGTGCCGGGTTGCAGGCCGGCGGGTCGTGCTGGACTATCCCAGCCGCCGCAGCCTCAACCTCGTCTCTGACGGACTCTTCCTTGCCAAACGCCAGCTCGAGGGCGGCAGCACCCGCCGGTATCTTCTCTTCGCTCCCCGGGAGATACGCCGGGAGTTCGAGCGCCACGGGTTCGAGGTGGCTACCCAGAAGCCTCAGTTTCTCCTTCCCATGGTCATGCACCGCTTTCTCCGTTCGGCTGCGTTCAGCCGCGCCATCGAGACTCCCGGCCGGCTCGTGGGCCTCACCCGCTGGTTCGGCTCTCCCGTCATCGTGCGGGCCGACCGTACGTCCTAGCCGCGGTACGCCGCCGACGGTGCGATGCGGCAACTTAATGATTTCAGGTAACCAGGCGATATGAAGCGGAGCGCGGGCACGTCGCGGCCCCGGGTATGGAGAGCGCTGGCCGCAGGCGCCCTGGTCGCGATTCTGGCGCTCACGCTCCGTCCGAACCCGCAGGCTGCCGCCGCCGCGCTCCAGACCCCGCTGCTCTGCCTGGTCTGCGGCGAGCGCGGGGGAACCGACGTCATCCTCAATCTGCTGCTGTTCATGCCCTTCGCCGTCGCGTTGCGGCTCTCGGGAATGTCGTGGGGCCGCACGGTGCTGGCGTGCGCCGGCATCTCCCTGCTGGTCGAGTCGCTCCAGTTTACCATCATCGCCGGACGGGATGCGAGCCTCAGCGACCTCGTGACCAATACCCTCGGCGGAGCGGTCGGCGCGATGATCGCCGCCCCGGTTGGCAGGGCCATCGTTCCCGACGGCGACCATGCCACCCGACTCACCGTCGGAGCGGCGGTTGCCTGGCTGGGAATGCTGGCGCTCTCCGCCTGGCTCATGGGCCCTTGGACGCCGGCCGGCAGCCGGGTCTCGAGCCACTGGGCTGCCAGCTCGGAGTGGTCGAACAAGGCGTTCCCGGGAACGGTCACGGCGGTGCAGAGCGCCGGCTTTCCGCTCCCGCCCGGCCCGGTCTCCGATTCCCTGGCCCGTCGGCTCCTGCTGCGTCTGCGGCAGGGCCGCATCGAGCTGCGCGTCGACCTGATCTCCGGCAGGCTGACCGCCCAGAACTCCCGCTGGATCTACTTCCTCCGGATTGGATCGGCGTACGCTCCCCGTCTGAGCCAGGACGGCGGTGACCTGCTGCTCGAGGTTCCCGTTCGGGCACTGCATTTCAGGTTCTCGGCGCCGACGCTCCGCCTGCGTGATGGGATGCCCGTAGCTCCGGGGATCCCGGTGACGATCACCATCTCGGAGGTGAAGGGTTTCCTGAGCATGGTCTCGTCGTATCGCGGCCGAACCTTCACCCTGAGCGTCGGTCCCACTCAGGGGTGGAGCCTCGTCGACCCATTCGGTCTCCGCCTGGGACCCGATGTTCGCCTGCTGACCGGCGTGTGGCTCGGGGCGTGGCTGGTGCCGCTGGGCTATTGGGGCGCGTGGAGCCGGCACAGGGGCGCCGTGCTCCTCCTGTCGATCGGCACGGTGGTGCTGGGGCTCTGGCTACTTCCCGCTCTCGCCGGATTTCCCTCCGTTCACAGCTCCGAATGGTTTGCGGCGGGCGCGGGCCTGGCGGTCGGGCGCGCCCTGGCGGCGCTCGCGGCTTATCTTGCATCGCGATGCGGTTCTCCTTCCGGCAGCGAATCCTTCTCATCCTGATCTGCCTCGGCGCCATCCCCACCGCCGCGGCGGTTCTCGGCTGGAGCCTCACTATCCGCTCGACCACACCCGCCGCCGGCGCGCGAACCGCCATGGAAGCGGTCGGCTCCTCGGGCCGGGCTCTGCTGCATACCCTCGATTCCACGCGACTGGCGCCTGGCGAGCGGCGGGCCCTCGCCGATCACGCCACCAAGCTCAATACGGCCCTCGGGCGCTTTCAGCAGGCAGAGACGTTCGGCCGCTACTATTACGCCGGCTTGGGCCTGATGGTGTTCCTCGTCGGCGCCACCTTTCTCTACGCTTCCGTGCGCCTCGGGGGGCACCTCTCACGCCAGTTGAGTCATCCGATCGAGGAGCTGATCGGCTGGACCGGCCACATCAGGCGCAAGGAGCCCCTCCCGCCGGACAACCCTCGCCGGGGCGCGCCCGAGTTCGAGGCGCTGAGGACGGCGCTGCGCGAGATGGAGGAGTCGCTCAGCCGCGCCCGGTCGCAGGAGATCGAGGCGGAGCGGCTGCGCGCGTTCCGTGAGACGGCCCGCCGCGTAGCGCACGAGATGCGAAATCCGCTCACGCCGATCCGCCTGGCGGTGTCCCAGCTCTCGCGATCGCCTTCGCCGGGTCAGCAGGAGGCCATCGACGTGCTGATCGCGGAGTCGGGGCGGCTGGAACAGCTTGCCCGTGAGTTCACCGACTTCGGCCGGCTTCCTGAAGGACCCGCGGCGCAGGTGGACATCGCCGAGCTGCTCGAGGAGCTGGCGCGCACCAGCCTCCCTCCGGCCATGACGGCGCGGCTCACGATCGACCCCGCGACGCCGACGCTGCTCGGTCACTACGATCCGCTGCGCCGCGCCTTCAGCAACATCCTCAGGAACGCCGTCGAGGCGTGCGAGGGCAAGGGCGAGATCGGGATCGCCGCGCGGCCCGATGGAGAAACCGGCGTACGGATCGAGATCAGCGATCACGGACCGGGAATTCCCGCCGAGCTTCGGGGACGGATCTTCGACCCGTACACGACGGCGAAGAGCGGCGGCACCGGCCTCGGTCTCGCGCTGGCCAAGCAGACGTTCGACATGCATGGCGGGTCGATCGAGGTGGCCGACACGCCGGGAGGCGGCGCGACCTTCTTCGTGCGGTTGAGGGGTCGCTGACCGGGATGCCGGCCCAGATCCTCCTCGTCGACGACGAAGCGAACATCCGCCGCATGCTCGCCGCGCTGCTTCGCGAGGAGGGGATGACCGTCGCCGAGGCGGCGAACGGTAACGCGGCCCTTCTCCAGCTGGGCGACGTGGACCCCGACGTGATCCTGCTCGACCTGATGATGCCGCCGGGGCCCGACGGCCTCGAGACGCTGGTGCGCATCAGGGAACGCGGCCGCACCGTGCCGGTCATCATGATGAGCGGCAAGGCCCAGCTGACCGACGCGGTGCGTGCGGTCAAGCTCGGCGCCTTTCAGTTCCTCGAGAAACCGCTGGCTCCCGAATCGGTATTGGTGACGGTGCGCGCCGCGCTGGAGCTCCACCGCGCCCGCGCGGAGAACCGCGTACTCCAGGCGGAGTTATCGCGGCGCGGTACACTGATCGGCGAGAGCGCGGCAATGGAGCAGGTGCGCGCGCTCGTGGCCCGCGTGGCGCCGACGGAGGCGCGCGTGCTCGTGACCGGCGAATCGGGCACGGGCAAGGAGCTGGTGGCGACTGCCATCCATGCCGCCAGCCGGCGTTCCGAGCGGGCATTCGTTACGGTCAACTGCGCCGCAATCCCGCGCGACCTGGTCGAGTCGGAGATGTTCGGCCACGAGCGCGGCGCGTTCACCGGCGCCACGGAACGCCGCCTCGGCCGATTCGAGCTGGCTCATGCCGGGACGCTCTTTCTCGACGAGATCGGCGACCTGAGCGCGGAGGCGCAGGCCAAGCTGCTCCGGACCCTCGAGACAGGCGAGCTGCAGCGGATCGGCGCGGAGGGATCGGTGAGGGTGGACGTGCGGGTCGTCGCGGCCACCAACCGGCGCCTCGACGAGGAGGTGGGCGAGGGCAACTTTCGGGAAGATCTGTACTTCCGCCTTCACGTCTTCCCCATTCACCTGCCGCCGCTGCGCGAGCACCTCGACGACCTTCCGGCACTCGTGGGCTATCTCGCGGAGCGTGTACGGCCGCGGCAGGCGGCGACGTTCACGCCCGCGGCGCTCGCCGCGCTCACGGCGTATGCCTGGCCCGGCAACGTGCGCGAGCTGGCGAATCTGGTCGAGCGGTTGAGCATTCTCAGCGGCCCCACGATCGACGGCCACGACGTGCGCGCGGTGCTACGCGGCGGAGCGGCACCTCCCGCACCGGTCATCGCATCCGGGCGGCCTCTCAACGAGGCCCTCGACGACTTCGAGCGGGCGCTCATCGCCTCGGCGCTCACCCAGGCCCATGGCAACATTGCGGAGGCGGCGCGGGTGCTTCAAACCGATCGCGCGAATCTCTACCGGCGCATGCGGCGGTTGGGACTCGACAAACGAGAAGAGTGACGAACACCACTCACGCCCCCGAGAGTCGCATGCGATTTCTTCTCTTCGCACTCGCCATCATCCTCCCGCAGGCGCTCCGGGCCCAGGACAGCGTCATCGTCATCGACCCCGACGCGCCGCCTGGCGATTCCACGGTGATCCGTGGGGGGCCCCCGGCGGAGGTGGTCGCCGAGCTGATCCGGGCGTTCAACGACTCCGCAACGACCCGCATGCAAGGCGACGTGAGCTTTCCAGTCGGCAGCAGCTTCGCGGGGCGGCTGGCCCTGTACCGCGGCTCGCTCCGCCTGGCCGGCCGGGTGTCGGGCTCGATCACCGTGATCAATGCCACCCTGTTTATCCTTCCGGGCGCCGACGTCCAGGGCGACATCCTGGTGGTCGGGGGACGATTGATCAGGAGCCCGGGTACCCGACACGAGGGAGACGAACGGGTGTTCTGGGACGCCGCGCCGGTGCTGCGAGTGGCAGACGGCACCCTCGTGCTTCGCGACCGTCGGCGGCCGCTCGCCGGCCTCGCGACCGCGAAGACGACCTTCCAGACGGGCAGGGTTCGCACGACCCTGTTCCTCGCGACGGGGGGAACCTACAACAGGGTCGAGGGGCTGCCGATCGTCTTCGGTCCGCTCTTCGAGCTGCGGCCGACGCGAACCACGCTGGCGCGAGTCGACCTGCGCGGCATCCTCCGAACGGCCGGACAGGGATCCCGCCTCACCAGCGACTTCGGCTATACCGCCGGCGCGGAGTTCCGCTTTCCATCGACAGGGTTCGGTGGAAGGATCTACAGCGACGTGGCATCGATCGAAGACCAACCGCTGTCGGCCGCGGAGAGCGGGTGGTCGGCATTTCTGCTTCAACGTGACTATCACGACCTGTTCCAGCGCATCGGCGGCGAGGTGTACGGCTGGGCACAACCGGCCCCCTCGCTGAGAGTCGCGCTGTCGCTGCGGCGGGATCATGAGCGTTCGGTGCGTGCGACCGATCCATGGTCGCTCCTCAGGAACAGCGACAGGTGGCGCCGGAACCCCCTCATCGACGACGGCGTCTACTTCCTCACCCGCCTCGATCTCACCTACGACACGCGCAACGAGCGCGACCTGCCCAGCACCGGCTGGTATCTCCAGGGTCGTTACGAGCACGGCACGAGCGACGACGTTTCGCCGGTGGTGCTGCCCGAAGTCATCCGCCCGCCGATACCGGTGGGCGGCGGGTACGCCTACGATCGCCTCACCCTCGACCTCCGCCGCTATTCGCGCCTCACCCCCTCGCTTCGGGTCAATGGCCGGCTCCGAGCCGATGGCTGGCTCGCGGGCAACCGGCTTCCTATCCAGCGCCGGGTGTCGCTTGGCGGCCCCGACCTGCTGCCGGGCTACGACTTCCGCGCCTTCACCTGCGCGCCCCGCGGCTTCGACGACTCATCGGAGCCGGCGCTCTGTGATCGCTCGATCGCGGCACAGGTCGAGGTACGAACCCGGCTCGGGCTCAACCTCGGCCGCCGGATTCGCGACAAGGCGGGTGGCTCGAGGTTCATCGGGATCGAGGAGGCCGACCTGGTCTTTCTGGGCGACGCCGGCAAGGCGTGGCTCGCCGGCAACGGCCCCGAACAGGTGCGGAACGACAGGATCCCGTCGCTCAAAGAGTGGAAGGCTGACATCGGGGTGGGGCTCGATGCCGGCGAGATCGGCGCCTATCTGGCCAAGGGTCTGTCGGGCGGCGAACCGATCAAGTTTCTGGTCCGCCTGCAGCGCCGGTTCTAGTGCGCCGCTTCCGACGCTCGCTCCACGGTGCAGTCCGCGCCTGGACGGCGCTCGCAGTGTGCGCCCTGTGTCTCGCGCCGGCGCAGCTGCCGGGGCAGGCCGTCTCGCCCGTGCAGCTCGAGGTGCGTCTCACGCCCCCGGCGGCGAGCGGCCTGCGCACGCCGGTCGTGCGGTCGAAGAATCTGCTGGCCGACCAGCGGTGGGTGTCGGCCCTGCGCTCGGGGCTGCCGGTGCGGCTGCACTACCGGCTCGAAGCGTGGCGCTCGCGGAACGGATGGTTCGACAACTTCGAGCGGCAGACGGAGTGGGACGTCGTGGTGCGGCATGAGCCGCTGCTCGACCAGTATAGCCTGCTCACGATCGCCACCGGCACCGGGCAGGAGCGCCGGTTTGCCACGCTCGACGCCCTCAGCGCCGCGCTCGGGTTTTCGTTTCAGGTGAACATGCGGCCGGCGGCGGGGGGACGGTACTACTACTCAGCGTCGCTCGAGGTCTCGACACTCTCGGATTCGGATGTCGATGAGCTGCGGCGGTTTCTGGAAGGAAGTCCGGACGACAGCGGAGGGGCCGGAGGTGGGGCGCTGGGGCGTGGTGCCACGCGGCTGCTGCTCCGGATCGCCGGCCTGCCGACGCTGCGGCTGGAGGCGAGAAGCGGCGCGTTCGAGGTCAGGCCGTGACCGTGCCGCCGAGTGCGCGCAGCGCCTCTTCGCCATAGAACAGGCGGATATACTTGGCTTGTGCGGCGGAGAGGCGGCGAACCGCCCAGGAGAGGTGGACGAAGTGGGGCTCGCGCGGCGACGTAAACGGATGCATGCCGCACTCCCCCGGCAGGTGGTTGCCCTTCCTCGTATTGCAGCTGCTGCACGCCGTCACCACGTTGGACCATTCATTGTCACCGCCGCGCGAGAGGGGTACCAGGTGGTCGCGCGTGAGGCACTCGCGATGCCGCAGGTCGGCCTGGCCGCGATGGCAATACTGGCAGCGGTAGCTGTCGCGGGCAAACAGGAAGGTATTGGTGACTTGGCGGCGAAAACGGCGGGGAACGTGGACGAACTTGACGAGTCGGATGATGGCAGGTTTGGGTAGCGTCAGCCGTTCGCTTCGGACGCTTTCTCCGGCGTCCGATTCGACGATCTCGGCTTTGCCCTCGATGACCAGACGAAGGGCTCGCCGGACCGGCACCATGGTGAGCGGCTCGAACGAAGCGTTCAACGCCAGGCAGCGCACGCGGTTCTCCGCAGCGATCGAACGGTGGATGCATGAATCCTGCGCACGAATCGTAATGTGCCCACCTACTTCTTCACCAGCCCCTTGATCCGGTTCGCGATCGCCTCCCGGGTTCGCTGGCTTCGCGTGATCACCAGGACCGTGTCGTCGCCCGCGATCGTGCCGATGATCTCCGCCCACCCCGCCTGATCCAGCGCCTCGGTAATCGCTCCCGCCGATCCACTCGCCGTCTTGAGGACGAGCAGGGGCCCCACCCCGTCCACGCTCACGAGCAGGGTTGGCAACACCTGTGCCAGGTCGGGCCGCACGGCTGCGCGATGCGGGTGCGCGTAATAGGCGCCGCCCTGTGGATCGGCCAGCTTGGCCAGTCCCAGCTCGCGGATGTCGCGTGAGAGGGTGGCCTGGGTGACCACGACGCCCTCGGCAGCGAGCGCCTCGCGCAGCTCATCCTGGCTTTCGATCCGCCGGTCCCGGACGACGCGCAGGATCACGGCGTGGCGCTGGATCTTCATACCGCCCGCTCCAGTCGGTGCACGTCCTTCCCTCCCACGTAAGTGGCCACCACGTCACGCGGACCACTCGCGACCACTGTGGCCGCGGGCGACAACCCGGGGGCGCCTTCGGGTGCGCGGATGACGACGCAGTCACCCCACTTCCCCGGCCGGAGGCTCCCCACCTCGCCATCCAGACCGAGGGCCCGGGCGCCCTCGATGGTGCAGAGGGCAAGCGCCGCGTCCGCGTCGAGACCGGCCAGCGCTTGAGCGGCACGCGCCTCGGCGAGAAGATCGAGCGTTCTTACGCTGACGACAGAATCGGTACCGAGACCCACCCGCAGGCCGGCCGCGAGGAACGCCCCGAGTGGGGCGACACCGTGCGCGTGCGCCCGGTTGGACAGCGGGCAATGGGCGACCGAGGCTCCGGCGCGGCCCACGACGCCGATATCTCGCGGCGTCACCTCGACCAGATGAATACAGAGCGTGCGCTCACCAAGCACACCGTGGCATTCGAGCCATTCGACGGGAGTGCGGCCGAGTGGCTGGGGCATCGGGATGCCGCGGCCACGCCACGCGTCGGCAAAGGCGCCGGCGCCACGCGCGAGCAGTTCCGTTTCCGCCGGCGACTCGGCCAGATGCACGGCGACCGGCAGCCGCTCCTGGGCGGCCCACGATGCCGTCGCCTCGTACAGGCTCCCGCTCACCGTGTACGGCGCGTGAGGCGAGACCCCAACTTCCACCCGCTCTCCGGTAAAGGGTCCCGCGGACTCGACCTGCTGTCGAAGAGCTTCGAGGCTCTCCTTGCGCTGTGCCGGGTCGGGCCCGAATACCTCCTGGTACGCGATGCCTGAGGCGCCGGCAGCGGCGAGGGCGCGGATGACCGATCCGGAATCACCGGTATCGCCGATCGTGGTAACCCCGGCGGCCCAGCAATCGGCCAGCCCTTGGCGAGCCGCGGCCGCGAACTCTTCGGGCGAGCGCCGCGCCTTGCGCGCCCGGAGTCGCCTGATCCATACAGCGAAGTCGGCTTCGGGCGCTCCGTCGGCGAGACCGGTGAGCTCCAGATGGGTGTGCGTGTTGATCAGGCCGGGAACCAGGATGGCATCGCCGAACGATTCACTCTCGACGCCCGGCGGACTCGGCACCAGATGATCCGGCCCGGCTGCCACGATTCTGCCACCCGGCCCGATCAGCAGCGCGCCCCATTCGACGGGCGGGCCCTCGACCGGGAGCAGCCAGCGGGCCGAGAGCCGGCGCGCCGGCACGTTATTGCTGCGGTGGGGGCGCCGGCGCTGCGCCGCCCATGACTCCAGTGCCCGCAGGCGCCGCTCCCTTGTCAGGCGCCGGCGGGCTCTGAGTCTGTCCCGGCGCCGCCGGCGCCGGGACGGGAGCGGTTGGGGACACGCTTCCAGTTCCCATCGCTCCGGTTCCTACCGCGCCGAACGGCGAGTGTATGGGACAGAAGTCGGTCGGCTCGGTGCCGGGAATGAACGACTCGATGTAGTGGACGTCCTTCGGGCAGAACGGCGTGGCCTTGTAGCCCGTGGTCTTGTCGATGTCGAGCGCGGTGAGGCCGTCCGGCCGCGGCCAGGCCGCGGGCTTGGCGCGGCGCTCGTACACCTCTCGCATCATCGCCGTCCACGCCGGCGCGGCAAGAATGCCACCCTGCGCGTTGCCCTTGATCTTCTTCGGCTGGTCGAACCCGATCCACACGCCGGTGACCAGGTCGGGCGTGAACCCGATGAACCAGACATCGAAGCCGTCGTTGGTCGTCCCCGTCTTGCCGCCGGCCGGAAAGTCGATGCGCGCGCCGACCGAACCGACAGCCGTGCCGTGGCGGACCACGTCGCGGAGGGCATCGGTCATGAGCCAGGCGTGCGCGGTGTCCATCACCGACACCGATCGCACCGTCGGCTGCCAGACGATCTTGCCGGTGCGGTCTTCGACCCGCAGAATGGCGTTGGGCAGCGTGCGGAGCCCGAGATTGGAGAAGGTGGTGTACGCCGAGATGATTTCCAGCGGGATGACGTCGGCCGACCCGATGTGGATCGATGGAACCGGAGGAATGCGGGTGGAAATCCCGAACTTGGTGGCCTCGCTGATGACGGCCTCCTCGCCCAGCTCCATTCCCAGCTTGATGGCGATGATGTTGCGGGACATGTACAGCGCGCGGCGGAGCGTCATGGGCCCGTCGAATTCCAGATCGTAGTTCTGCGGCGTCCACGGCTCCTGCGTCGGATCGATCTCGACACTGAGCGGGTCGTCCACCATCACGTGCGACAAGGGATAGCCCGCCTCCACCGCGGCGGCGTACACGATGGGCTTGAACGTCGACCCCGGCTGCCGTCGCGCCTGGGTAGCCCGGTTGAATTTGCTGTCCTCGAAATCCCGCCCACCGACCATCGCCCGTATGGATCCGGTCTTTGCTTCGAGCGATACCACCAGCCCCTGCAGGTACGGTGTGGTAGTCTTGTCGCCGCTCTCGGGCACGTCGGCCCGCGAGTCCATGTATTGACGGTAGGTCTGGTAGGCGAACTTCCCGTCGGCTCCACTCTCGATGGCCTCGAGCCGCGCCTCCAGCGCCCGCTCGGCGGCCTGCTGCATATCGAGGTCGAGGGTAGTGTAGATCCGGTACCCGGAACGGTAGAGGTCGGAGCCGAACCGGGCGTCGAGCTGCTGACGGACGTATTCGACGAAGTACTCGGCGACCCCGCTGAAGTCCGAGCGCGAAGAGAGGAGCAGCGGATACGCCTTCCACCGCTCGGTATCCTGGGCCGAGAGGATGCCGTTGTCGCGGAGCAGATTGAGCACGGTGTTGCGGCGCTGGATGTTCAGGTTCGGGTTCTTGCGGGGATTGTACCGGGAGGGTGCCTTGGGAATGGCGGCAAGCGTGGCGGCCTCGGCCACGTTCAGGTCGCGAACCGATTTGCCGAAATACCG
The DNA here is from genome assembly GCA_038240975.1 of Gemmatimonadales bacterium. Classification (GTDB taxonomy): domain Bacteria; phylum Gemmatimonadota; class Gemmatimonadetes; order Gemmatimonadales; family GWC2-71-9; genus CAVVWJ01. The sequence goes on along the minus strand of JBBRGF010000009.1, from coordinate 16,264 downwards.
CTGTGACGCGGCCTCGACCCCGTAGGCGCGGTTGCCCAAGTCGATCTGGTTGAGATACAGCTCGAGGATCTTGTCCTTGGGGTACTTCGCTTCGATTTCCCTGGCGACCTGGGCCTCGCGCAGCTTCCGCTTGAGCGACTTGTCGCGGCCGCTGATGTCCTCGGGCCAGAGGTTTCGGGCGAGCTGCATCGTGATGGTCGAGAACCCTTCGGCCACGCGGAACTTGAAGATGTTGTTCTTGATGGCGCCGAGCACGCGGACCCAGTCGATGCCGTGATGCTCGTAGAAGCGCTTGTCTTCGGTGGTGATGAATGCCGCCATCACATAGGGCGACATCTCCCGAAGCGGCACGACCGTGCGGCGCTCCAGGCCGAGATCGGTGATGAGCCGCCCGTCGGCGGCGTAGACCTTGGAGGCCTGGTTGGGATCGTAGCCGCCGAGCTCGCCGATTGACGGACAACTGTTGCCGGCGCATGCCCGGGTGTAAGCCGCGACGATGATGGCAAAACCGAACGCCAGCAGCGCCAGGGTTCCAACCAGGAGATTGCGGCGGGCACGGGAGGAAAGTGAAAATCGGGCACTGAGCCGGCGGGCCATACCGACAAACTAGCCGGTTGCGAGGCCCCTTTCCAGCGGGTACGATTGGCGCCTATGACCGATCTCCTCGAACTGCTGGCGGCCCGCGGCTTCGTGCAGGACGCCACGCCGGGGCTGGCCGAACGGCTCAGAGCGGGTCCGATCACCGCCTATGCCGGCTTCGACCCCACCGCCGACTCGCTCCACGTCGGGAGCATGGTGCCGGTGATGGGGCTCGCCTGGCTCCAGCGCGAGGGCCACACTCCCATCGCGCTCGTCGGCGCCGGCACCGGAATGGTGGGCGACCCGAGCGGGAAGCGCGCCGAGCGGCCCGTGATGGACCTGGAACAGATCGATCGCAACGCGCAGAAGATCGGACGGCAGCTCTCCCGGTTTCTGTCATTCGAGGGCGCCAACGGGGCCCGCCTCCGGAACAACGCCGACTGGCTTCGCAACGTGCGGCTGATGGACTTTCTGCGCGACACCGGTAAGCACTTCACGGTCAGTTACATGCTGCAGAAGGAATCGGTGCAGAGCCGGATGGAGAGCGGCATCTCCTACACCGAGTTCAGCTACATGCTGGTGCAGGCTTACGACTTTCTACACCTCTTTCGCGCCGAGGGTTGCGAGCTTCAGCTCGGCGGTAGCGACCAGTGGGGCAACATTACCGCCGGCAGCTACCTCATCGACAAGCGTGAGCACCGGCAGGCGCACGGGCTCGTCTTCCCGCTGATCACCACGGCAACCGGCGCCAAGTTCGGCAAGAGCGAGGCGGGAAACGTCTGGCTCGATGCGGAGCGCACGAGTCCGTACCACTTCTATCAGTTCTGGATGAACACCGACGACCGCGATGTCGAGCGGTATCTCAAGCTCTTCACCTTTCTGCGCCTCGATCGCATCGCGGCCGCCATGGCCGAGCACGCACGCGACCCCGGAAAGCGTGCCGGCCAGCGGATTCTCGCCCGGGAGGTTACCGCCACCGCGCACGGAGAGGCGGCAGCGGCGCAGGCGATTCAGACGAGCGAGGCGCTGTTCGGAGGTGGATCGGCCGGAGAAGCCATCGCCGAGATGCCCGAGCGGCGTGTGTCGCGCGCACGGATGACGGCTGGGCTGCAGGTGATCGAGATGCTCGTCGCGAGTGGGCTGGCCAGCTCCAAGGCCGACGCCCGCCGCGGAATCCAGGGAAAGGGCTTCTACCTCAACGGTGATCCGATCGAGAGCGCCGATCTCGTCATCGACGACACCAAGCTCCAGGGGCCGGTGGAGGCGCCGTTCGTCATCCTGCGTAAGGGCAAGCGGAACTACATCAGGCTCGTAATCGACCCGTAGCCCTACCAGCGCGACCGGGTGCGCGACCGCGTGCCTCCCAGCAACGACTTGCCGGCGAGGACGCCCAGCACTCCTCGAGCCAGGGCGCGGAGGGTGACGGGAGAGGTGAGAGCCTTGAGCGCCGCATTGCCGATGGTCTGCACCACGCCGGGCGTGGGCTTGGCTGCTCGCCCCGGCACCCCGGCCGGCGCCGACTGAGTCTCGGAAGGCGCCGCGGTCGCCATCCGCGCCGCCAGCTTCTCGCGTGCACTGTCTCTGTCTACCGCCTGGCCGTACTCTTTCATCAAATCGCTCTGACGGATGTCCGCCTGCAGCTCCTCGGCTGTGAGCGGAGCCATCCTGGAGCTCGGGGGAATGAGACGCGTCGCCACCACCGGCGTCGGCGAGCCCTTTCCGTCGAGCACCGTCACGACCGCCTCGCCGATGCCGAGCGAGGTGAGCGTCTCCGCGAGGTCGTAGAACTCGGTCTTGGGAAAGGTGCGCACGGTGGCCTTGAGCGCTGTGTCGTCGTCGGGCGTGTGGGCGCGCAAGGCGTGCTGGATGCGGTTGCCGAGCTGGGCCAGCACCTCGGTAGGCACATCCTTCGGTGTCTGCGTGACCATGAACACGCCTACACCCTTCGATCGGATGAGCCGCACCACCTGCTGAATCTGGTCGAGGAACGCTTTGGGGGCGTCGTCGAAGAGCAGGTGCGCCTCGTCGAAGAAGAAGACGAGTTTTGGCTTCGGCAGGTCACCGGCCTCGGGCAGGGTGTGATACAGCTCCGCCAGCATCCACATCATGAAGGTCGAGAAGAGCATCGGCTTGTCCTGCACGTCGGGCAGCTCGAGACAGGTGACAACCCCGCGGCCATCGGACGTGACGTGCAGCATGTCCCGCACGTCGAACTCCGGCTCTCCGAAAAACTTGCCGGCTCCCTGCGACTCGAGCTCGATCATCTTCCGGAGCAACACCCCGACCGACGCAGCGGACATTCCGCCGTATTGCGCGAGCTGTGGCTTGCCCTCGTCTGAGGTCAGGAACTGAAGCACGGCGCGGAGGTCGGAAAAGTCGAGAAGGAGGAGCTGGTTGTCGTCGGCGTACTTGAAGACCATGGCGAGCACGCTGGTCTGCGTCTCGTTGAGCGCGAGGACCTTGCCGAGAAGCAGCGGCCCGAACGAGCTCACGGTGGCGCGGAGCTGAACGCCCGGTCCGCCGGTGAGGCTCACGAACTCGACGGGGACGCCAGCCGGCTTCCACGCCCAGCCGACATCCGAGGCCCGGCCTGTGACGCGGTCGTTCGATTCGCCGGGCATGGCGAGCCCGCTGAGGTCGCCCTTCATATCCCCGACGAAAACGGGGACGCCCTGGGCGGAAAGTTGCTCGGTGAGGAGCTGGAGGGTCCTGGTCTTGCCGGTGCCGGTGGCGCCCGCGATCAGGCCATGCCGATTCATCATGGCCAGCGGGATGCGGATCTTGGGTTCCCGATGGATGTCGCCGGCGCCCCGCTCGAGGGCGGCGCCGAGTGTGATGGATGGATCGGTGAAGCCGTAGCCGGCGGCGAGCATATCGGTAAACGTGGCCATGTGCAGAAGTCCGGTTTAGGTCAACAGTCGCCCATTACAGGTCGCGCGTCCTGCCATCGAGCACGTCCACCACCCGCTCCATCTCGGCAACCGTGTTGTACACGTGCGGACTCAGCCTGATCGCTCCTTCGCGCAGGCTGCAGATGATCCGCGCGGCCTTGAGCGCCCGAAATGCCTCGTCCACCCTTTTCGGCGCGAGGCAGAGAATTCCCGATCCGTTCGGCCCCTGTGGCGACACCACCCGGACCCCTCGCCGCTCTGCCCACTCCAGCACCGGCGTGTGCAGCGCACGGAGATGGTTGCGGATGTGCGCGACGCCCAGCTCGCGCAGAAGACCGAGCGACGCATTCATCCCCGCGAAGTCCTGGTAGGGCAGCGTGATGAGCTCGAAGCGCCGGGCATCGCCGCGCAGCGTGTCGTGGTAGCTCGTGAGCCGCGTGAAGTCGTCGGTGCCTTCGAAGGCCATCCAGCCCGTCACCGGGGGGCTCAGGCGTGGAATCAGCTCGCGGCGGACGTAGACGAAGCCCGATCCCCATGGCGACAGCAGCCATTTTTGCGCCCCGCAGGCGAGAATGTCCACCTCGGTGTCACTCAGGTCCACTGGAATCTGCCCCACGGCCTGAATTGCATCCACCACGAGGAAGGCGCCGCTCTTTCGCGTGGCACGGGACAGCGCCGCGAGATCGGCGAGATAGCCGCTGCCGAACTGCACGAGCGACACGGCGAGCACCCGCACACGAGGATCGGAAAGACGATCGAGCAGGCGGGCCTCGTCGGGCCACCCCTCGGCGGTAGTCGCCACCAGCTCCATCTCGACGCCCTGCTCCTTGAGTCGCATCCAGGGGTAGACGTTGGCCGGAAACTCCCGGTCGCTCACGAGGACGATGTCTCCCGCCCTGAGCGGTAGCGCCCGCGCGGCTACCGATAACCCGAACCCGGTATTGACGGTAAGCGCGATCTCCTCCGGCGCCACCGACAGCAGCTCCGACACCAGCCGGCGCGATTCCGTGAGGACGCCGAACTGGTCGCGATCCGACAGCAGAAAGGGCATGGTCCGGCGGCGATTGAAATCGCCGAGGGCCGTGAGCGTGCGCTCCGGCAGCGGACCGATGCTGGCGTTGTTGAGGTATGTCGTCTCATCGGCCCAGGGGAACTCTGCCAACCGAAGCGCGGCGACATCGATCGGAGGCGGGCTCGTCCGCACGGCATCAGCGCTCATCGCGTTTCTCCGATACTCCCTCGACCAGAGTCATCCGCATCACCGCGCAGGCCTTTGCACTCGTCGACATCGTCATGAACCATGACCCGACCGGCGCACGATTCTTGCACGTCTCGCCCACCGTACAGTACGCCCCCAACCTTAACTGGGGCAAGCGAGTGAACCACGACCGTTCCTTCACGCTGGTCCTGAGTGGCGGCGGCCTCAAGGGCCTGGCGCATATCGGCGTCTTCAGAGCCCTGGAAGAGCGAGGCCTCTTCCCCGGACTCGTCGTGGGCTCGAGCATCGGCTCGCTGATCGGGGCCGCCTGGGCCTCGGGCACCTCGGTCCGGCAGATGCACGACAGGGCACTCCAGGTGCGGCGCCGCGACGTGTTTCAGGTTGCCCACGTCGACATGGCCTTCCGGCGCCTCCAGGCCCCCGCACTCTACCGTCGAGAGCCGCTCGAATCCCTCATCGAGAGTCTGGTCGGCTCGGTCTCCTTCCGCGATCTCCCTCGCCGCCTGCTGGTCAGTACCACCGATCTGCTGTCGGGAATGCAGGTGCTGTGGGGGCTTCCGGGCCTGCTCGACGCCCGGGTCGCCGACGCGGTGGCCGCCTCGTGCGCGCTCCCCGGTCTTTTCCCTCCGCAGATGATTCTCGGCCGGGCCTACGTCGACGGCGCCGTCGTCGAGAACTTGCCGGTGCGCACCGCGGCCTCGCTGGCGCCGGGGCCGATCGTGGCCGTGAACGTCGCCGCCACGAGCGTGCGCCGCGCGGCCCACGAGACCGATGGATTCGCCGCCACTTACATTCGCGGGCTCGAGATCGTGATGCAGACCCAGATCGAGGGTCAGCTCCGCGACTGGAAGGGGCCGCCGCTGGTGCTCGTGCAGCCGAAGGTCGAGCACATCTCGATGTTCGCCTTCGATCACACCGCCGAGCTGATCGAAGCCGGCTACCGTGCCACCGCCCAGACGCTCGATCAGCTCGGCGGAAATCTCTACCGCATTCCGGCCGGCATGCACCCGGTCAGCCATATTCGCGTGGCGGTCGACGACAAGCGGTGCGTCGGGTGCGGGGCGTGCGTCGTCCAGTCGCCCAACGTCTTTCGCCTGAACGCCCGCGGCAAGGCCGAGGTAGTGGCGCCGCTACAGACCTGGTCACCGATGGACGGATCGTGCCTGCTCAACTGCCCTACCGACGCCATCAGCGTGCGGCCGGCGGAGTCGACTGCGGCGTAACCTGAAAGATGAAGACGCTGGCGCCCTTCTGACGGATAGGAAGAAAGTTGCGAAGCGGAGTGCGATAGAATCGGTGCACCCGTACCCGTCCCCACGGCGAGAGCGCCCGCTTCAGCAGTTCTTCGTCGTAAAAGTGCTTGTGATCGGGGTCCCAGAAGTACTGGCCGACGGGTGTGGTGCCAACCACCGACCCACCCGCCGTCAGATATCCCACCAGTTCGCCGACGAGCGCCGTATCGTCGGCGATGTGCTCGATCACCTCGTTGCAGTATATGAGGTCGAACTGCCCGGGCCCGGGCGGCACGGTGGTGAACACCGGACGCGCGGTGGTTCCCCGGAACGCCTTGGCCTGCGCGATCGCCGCCGGAGAGATGTCGTACCCCACCGCCTCGCCTCCCATCCGCTGAAGCATGATGGTGAAGATTCCGTCCATGCATCCAAAGTCGAGGACGCGCTTGCCTGCTGCCGGATACCGCCTCAGCAGCGCGCGTTGGCGCCAGAGGAGGTGGGTCAGCCGCCATTCGCGGTCGAGCCCGCGCGGGCCTTGCCGTTCCGCCCATTCGCGATACTGGCGGTCGTACTCGTCGGCGGCCGAGGGCGAGGACACGGTGTGCGGCATCAGAATGCGGCCTCGCGAGCTGTCTCGGGTGCGAACTCGTGTGCGATGCGCACGAGGTCTGCGGTGACTCGGTCCCAGTTGTAGTAGCGCTCTACGGCCAAGCGGCCGGCGGCCCCCATGCGCGCACGGAGGGTGGGATCATCGAGCAGTCTTCGCAGCGCCCCCGCCACTGCCTCGGGGCTCTCGGAGTCCACCAGTACTCCGGTGTCGCCGTCGCGCACGGCCTCGGGAATACCGCCGCTCAGGCCCGCTATTACGGGCAGCCCGCAGGAGGACGCCTCACAGAGTGAGATGCCGAATCCTTCGACCCGGTACTCCAGGCGGCGGGAGACGCCGAGATAGATCTCGGCCCGGTTGTAGAGCGCGGGCAGGGCGCTGTCGGGCACGCCGGTGAGGAAGCGCACCCGATCGGCCACACCAAGCTCGCGGGCTTCGGCCTCGAGCGCCTCACGGTCATCGCCTTCGCCTACCACCGCGTAGCCCAGATCCGGATAGCGATCTCGCAGCCGGGCCAGTGCCTGGAGCACGGTATCGATTCCCTTGTGCCTCGTGAGGCGGGCCACGGAAAGGAGCCACCGCCCTTCCTCCAGGCCGTAGCGGGTGCGCACCTCCGAAGTATCGAGGCCGGGATGGAAGAACTGGTGATCGGCGCCGAGCGGCACCACCCGCACGCGTTCGGGCGACGCGTCCACCTCGAGTTCCGTGAGCAGGGAAAGGCACCGCTCTCTCGTCCATTCGCTGTTGGCGACGAGCACGGCCGCGGAGCCCAGCAGGCCCCGTGCCGTACGCCGCTTGATGACGGACTGGTGAATCTGGTGCTGCAGGATCAGAAGGTCGCCGCCGTGCAGGAGGATGCCGAACGGAGTGCCCACCCGCTCGCGGGTCCACTTTGCCGGGTATGCAGCGGGCTTGATGTTGCCGCACCAGATGAACTCCGCCTCCGTGGCTCGGGCGAGTACCGCGGTGTGTTGCGCCCACAGCAGGAGTCCCTGAATGGTGCGCAGGCGGTGCGGCGCGACTGGCAGCCGGTCGACACGGTTTGCGAACGTCGCGTCCACCTCCGACCCGCCGGGGTGGCGTCCGGTCGAGACGACGAGCGACCCCGCTGGATATCGCCTGGCCAGCTCGGCCATCCAGCGGGAAATGCCCCCGCCGATCGGCGGAAAGTCGTACGTCAGGAGCAGGTGGGTGGGCATCCTCGATAATCTAGCGCAGCATCGGGCTCAGCGAAGCGAGGATGCGATCGGCGGCGGCGGGAATCGTCAGATTGGCCACGGCGCCGGGGTCGCCGCCGGGGCCGTCGAGGGCTGCTTCGATGGCCGAGGCGAGTGCGGCGTCGTCGTCGAGAGGGATCAGGCGGACGGCATGGCCGACGAACTCGCGGTGCGGCGGAATGTCCGACGCCACGACGGGCGTGCCCGACGCGAGCGCTTCGACGGGGCTAAGACCGAATCCCTCGAACCGGCTCGGGCAGGCCGCGACGCCCGCTGAGCGATAAGCTCGTTCGACAGCCCCATCGTCCGCATCGGTGTCGATGCGGCACTGCACGCCCAATCGGTGCGCGAGCGCGCGGAGCCTCGCCTCTTCTGGCCCTCGCCCGATGAATCGCACCTGCACCCACCGGCCGATCCGCGCCGCCGCGCGCAACACCGAAGCCTGGTTCTTGTGCGGCTGGAGCCGCGAGACGGTAAGCACCGTGGGCGGCGATTCGCCCTCCAGGCGCCCCGGCTGGAACCGAAGGGAGTCGTAGCAGTAGGGAACCGTTACTCCACTCACGCCGAAGCGCTCCCGGACGAGGGCGCGGGTGAAATCGCTGGCTGTCCACAGGGCCTCGGCGCGCGCGGCAATGTATCGGAGGCGGCTGTAGTATCCCGCTCTCTGACGGTACCCTCCGTAGATCCTGGGCAGGCGCAGGAATCTTGCGCCGAGGTACCAGACGGGGTCGGGCCTGCCGGTCGCGGTGCCGCGTGGAGGCAAGTCCCAGATGTAGACCACGAGCGGCACCCGCCGCGCGCGAGCGTACCGCCAGGCGGACTCCGCCACGCGCCCGCTCATCGCAAGAGCGACCGCGGCCGGGGCGTCTCCCTCGACCGCTATGCGGAGCCCGCGGCGCCCGAGCTCGGAGACCACGGCGGTGGTGTACGCGTTCGACGCGAACCACCGCACGTCATCCACGCCGCGCCACTACCTCCGCGAGTCCAGACTCGTAGCCGTCGATCATCCGGCTCAGTGGAAACTTTTCCTTTATGCGGCGCCGCGCCGCGGCGCCGATCCGTGCGCGCAGGTCGCCGTTACCGAGCAGCGCCTGCACCGCATCTGCGAGCGAGCCGACATCGCCGGCCGGAACGAGTATCCCTGTGGTGTCGCCCCGGCCGAGCAGCTCGCGCGTGCCGCCGGCGTCGGCGGCGATGACGGCGCGGCCGCATGACATCGCTTCGCCGACCGCGTTGGGGAAGATCTCGCGGAGCGAGGGGTGCACCACTACATCGGCCGCCGAGAGGGCGGCGATCATCTCGGCGGGATCGAGAAGGCCGGTGAAGATGGTGCGCAACGCCCGCTCGCTCGCGAGCTGGCGCAGATCGCCTTCTTTCGACCCATCGCCGCAGATCAAATAGACGACCTCGGTGCCGGACTGGTGGACCCGGTCGAGCGCTTCGATGGCAACGTCCTGCCCCTTGTGGTGAGCGAGCTTGGCCGACGTGAGCACGAGCGCCGCACCGGACGCCACGCCGAGCTGCGCGCGGAAGGCGGCCCCCGCCTCCGGATTCGGCGCGTAGAACGAGGTATCATATCCGTTGGGAATTCGCTCCGACGGAACACGGCGGAGGCGTGGCGCATGCGAGTATGCCTCTTGCCGGATGTAGCGGGACTGATAAAAGCAGGCGGCGACGCGGCTCATGTAAAGCCTGTCCATCAGGTGGGACCGATGGTCGCGGTAGTTGAGATTGTACCGGTAGACGATGCGGGCGCGATGCAGCAGCGTCGCGTAGGCGGAGAGGCGCACGTCCCGAGGAGTATCGGTGAGGATCGCCTCCGCGCCGGTGCGGCGGAGGGTCTGCCACAGCGCGTATACCTCCCGGGGTCCCGTGTTACGCCGCGGCAGCTGCGTGACGGGCAGCCCTTCGCCCTTCAGCCGCTCAGTAAGGCGGTTCGCTGCCGTGACGAGCTGGACCGAATGGCCCCGGTCGAGCAGTCCGCGGGCGATCTTGGCGTAGCTCACTCCCGAGCCGCGCCAGCCGTTGGCGGTACTCAGCAGGACAATTCGCATCGGATCACTATTATTGGGCATGAGAGTGGTTGTCGTCGGTGCCGGCGGGCGACACAAGACCGAAGCGTCAATCGTTCGCGCCGCCCGAAGCCTGGGTCACCGGTGCCGCCTGGTCAACGCGGTCATGCTCGCGCGCTACGCCGGTCCGCTCGCGGGACGTGCGGCGGGTTACATGACCGACGAGTTGCAGCCCGATTTTCTCATCCTCACGCGGCACGCAATCAGGCTCGGCACTCCCGCGCTGCGTGAGATGCTGCGCCGGCGGCGTTCGGCATTCTGGTATTTCGATCCCCTGCCCAAACCCGACGTGCTGGCGCTGGCAAGACTGGTCGGGACCATGTACACCACCTATCTCGCGCAGGTGGACACCTACCGTGCGGCCGGGATTCCCGAGGTCCGGTTTCTTCCCCAGGGGGTGGATCCAAGACTGGATGCCCCGGCGACGAGCGCGCCCGAGCGCTACACCTGCGACACCTCGTTCGTCGGCTCAGGGCAATACCGCTATCGCGACGAGGTGCTCAGGGCTGTGGCCTCGGTGAGCCGGCTCCAGATCCGGGGCCCGGGATGGAAAGACGCCCCGCCCGACCTCCCGGTCGCGGGAGGAGCAGTGCGCGGACGGCGCCTGGCTCGGGTCGTCAGAGGCGCCTCGATCTCTCTCGGGGCCAGCGCCCACCCCGAGCAGGATCTGGACCGCGCCTCCGCCTCCAACCGGATGTGGAAGATCCTCGGCTGCGGTGGATTCTATCTCGGCCGCCACGTTCCCGACATCGAACAGTTCGCCGCGGATGGCCGTCACTGCGCGTGGTATCGCGATTCCGACGAGGCAAGAGAGCTCACCCGCCACTATCTCGCGTCGGCCGACCTGCGCGAGCGGATCGCGGCGGCCGGCCGCGAGCACGCCCTCGGCTTCCACACATATGCCCATCGGGTGGCGCTGCTGCTGACCGGCGAGGGATACGAGGTCGAACGCGCCGGGCACCCTCAGACGATCTCGTAGTTCCTGAACTCAAAGGGGCGAACACCGGTAAGGCGCTCGATGGCTCCCGAGATATAGTAGCGGAGGAAGCGCCAGCGAAAGCGCTTCGGCGCGATGACGCGGTCGGGGTCGACCCTCCGTGCCTCGATCCATGCGTCAGCGGGAACGGGATGGGTGCCGCGAAATGGCCGGATTCCGGGCACCCAGTCGAGCAGCGGGCGCCGGTCGTCGGCATCACGCCAGGGGTACATGGTCTTCCCCACCTCGCGCTTCTCGCGCAGCGCCTGCGCCGGGCGCGCCCACCCGTAGTGAAACATCTCCGCGCCCGTGAGCCGGGCCCTGATCTTCCGGTGCCCGACACCCACCCTGAATCCCTGTGCTCCCTGATAAGGGCGGATGTCGAGCCGGGGGTCGAGCCGCACGGCGCGCACCTCACGGCGATACCAGCGCCTGTGGGTGGCTATCGTGTCGAATCCTCCGTAGAAGTGCAGGTAGCGTACGAGCAGACCCTCCACTCGCGGGTCGGCATCGTGCCGCTGAATGGCCTCGGCCAGCTCGGCGGCCCCGCGCTCGTGCAGCACCTCGTCGGCCTGGATGTACACGCCCCAGGGGCTCGCGCATGCCCGCATCGCCCGCAGGGTCTCGAAGCCGAGCACGGTGTTGCGCCGGGCCATGTCCCATTCGATCTCGAGGATACGGATCTTCGGATCGCCGATGGCGCGCACGAGATCGAGCGTCTCGTCGTCTGAACGACCGACGTTCACGACGACCTCGTCACACACCGGCAGGATCGAGCGGATGCTCGCCTCGACCGGAAAGTCCAGCTTGATCGCGTTCCTCACGATGGTAAAGCCCGATACTTTGACCATCGGCCCGCTCCCGGCAAGATGGGAATTCGCGAACCGCAATGTCACCGGGCTACGGCGGCGGGAGCAAGCGGCCCGGCCTGCAGCAGCGAGCGGTAGAGGCCGAGCGTCCGCTCGACTGTCCGCTCCAGGCTGAAGGTCTCCCTGGCGGTGTGGCACGCAGCGGCGCCGAGACGGTCGGCGAGGGGCGGGTCGCCGAGGACACGGTCGATCGCGGCGGCCCAGGCGCCGGGGTCGAGCGGAGGCACCAGGATGCCGCTCACCTCCGCGGTAATCAGGTCGAAATTTCCCGCAGCGGCCGAAGCGATCACCGGCTTGCCGAGCGCCATCGCTTCCAGTAGCGCTTGGGAGAGCCCTTCGATTCGCGAAGGCAGGAGGGCCAGATCGAGGAGATCGTAGAGTGGTCGAATGTCGGAGGCGAAGGGCACGCACGCCACCGCGTGTCGATCGGGCACCCGGGCGGCCCGCCGGCCGATGTCGCTCGACGGGTCGATGCCCGCGAGTACGAGCAGGATCGGCGTCTGCACCCTGTCGAGCGCGGCGAGGACGACCGACTGATCCTTGTTTCGGGCGACGATGCCGACCGTTCGCCGGCCCGGAGACCATCCGATCCTCCGGCGCCAGGCATCGAGCGCTTCCGGCGACACCGCCGCGTCGATGCGCCCGGTGACGAGCCCGTTCGGAATGACGACGAGCTTTCCCGCCGGCGTTCCCTTCTTCCTGAGGGCAACTGCCACGGGCTGGCTGACGGCAACGACCCTGGCCGCGGCGCGACTTGCCAGCCAGTTCTCGAGAAAGAACGTACGAGGCATCTGCCGGCGAGTCATCACCAGCGGCACATCCAACCCTCCACGCAGCCACAGCCACGTGAGTGCCTCGCGGTCGCGCGCGCTCTGCGAGTTGACCAGATCGACCGGAAAGCGGTGCAATAGGCCGGCGAGCGCCGCGGCGTTGGCCAGGCGCGCGCGGGCGCGGAGCTCGAGCGGATGCACCTCGAGTCCCATCTCACGCGCCAGGCTCTCCACTTCCGAGCCCGGAGGACATATGAACCGAACCGCCGCGCCCGCATGCTGGAGGCCGGCGGAGAGGTGGAGAGTGGAGGTGACGGATCCGGCGCCGCCACCCTGATGAAGGACCTGCAGAACCCGGATGGTCATCGGCGGGTAAGATGGATGGGGTCGAGGGTAGATTGGTAGGCCTATGCACGTCGCCCTGTTTTCCTGGGACCGCCTTCCTGCCCCGACGTACGGCGGCACCCAGCGAATGGTGGTGAATCTCGCGCGCGGGCTCGCCGCGGCCGGGCATCGCGTCACCCTCATCGCCGGCACGGGCTCGACCGTGCCCGAGGCGGCGCTCGTTCCGGTCGGGCTCAGATATGCAAGAGGCGCGGAATTCGACATCCGCCGCCATCTCCCTCCCGGCCTCGACATCCTGCTCAGCTATGCCCCTCTCCGATCGGAGCCGGACACGCCCTGGATTCGGAGCTTGCACGGTAACCGCAAGGCGGGTTCGGTCAGTGCGGCCAACACGCTCTACCTGAGCCACGACCATGCGCGGCGCCATGGCGGGACGGCCTTCGTGTACAACGGCGTCGATCCCGCCGACTACCGCTTCAGCTCCGCCAAGGAGCAATACGATCTCTTCATCGGACGGCTTCATGGCATCAAGGGCTATCGGTGGGCAATCGAGGGCGCCAGGCGCCGAGGCGGCAAGCTGCTGATCGCCGGCGGGTGGCGGCCGACACTCCGTCGCAGCGTGAAGTTCGTTGGGGCGGTGGGCGGTGAGAGAAAGGCCGACCTGCTGGCCGGCGCTGCGTGCCTCTGGATGCCGGCGCTCTGGGACGAGCCCTTCGGGCTCACGCTCATCGAAGCCATGGTGAGCGGCACGCCGGTGCTGGGGACGCTGCGGGGTGCGCTGCCCGAGATCATCACGGAAGAGGTCGGCGCCATGGGCAGCTCGGTGGAAGAGCTGGTGGACCTGCGTCCGACACTCGATCGGATCGATCCGGAGGCGTGCCGCGATCGAGTGCTCCGGTACTTCACCCACCATACGATGGCTGAGGCGTACCTGCGGATGTTCCGCCACTATCTGGCGGAAGGAGCCCTTCCGGCCGGCGAGCGCGCGCCCGCTGTCACAGCCTAGGCGCTTAGCTGAACGAGCTGAAGCAGCTCGACCATTCGATGCATGTAGGTGTGCTCCGACAGTGCGCGCTGTCGCGCGCCCGAGGCCACCTGCTCCGCCCACACGCGGTCGTGCAGCGCCTCCGCGGTGAGCTGCCGAAGATCCGACGAGGAGCGTGAGACGAGGATCTCCGAGCCCTCCCGGAAATGGCGGTGGAGGTCGGGTCCGTCTTCGACCACCTGCGGCACGCCGATCGCGGCGATCTCGAAGAGCCGGCGGTTGCAACCCGGGCCCTCCTTCGCATCGGGCTCGCCGCCACACGAGAGGTTGATCGCCACCGACGCGCCGGCGTAGGCTCGCACGTAGTCTTCGTGCGCGAGCAGCTCGCCACGGCAATAATCCCGGAGCTTGGTTCGGCGCCACCCGGGTCCCCACACCGCCAGACCGTATTCCACCAGCAAGGAGAGCAGCTGCTCGCGGTGCGGCGTTGCCGTCCCGACGAAGACGACGTTGGCGCGAAAGCGGTCGCGCGCCCGCATCGGGCGGTGGATCGAAGGATCGCAGCCGGCCGGGAGATAGCGGACCGGGCGGCTGGCGTGCTCCGCCAGCGAATGGGCGACTTCGCTGTCGGCGATGAAGACGAGGTCGTACGCCGAGGCGATCGACTGCACCCGGGCGGGGGCGCGGCAGGCGTCGCAGAACCAGCCTGCCCAGATCGCGGAGCTGCCGCGCTTGAGCCAGTCGACCTGCTCGGGCTCGAATCGGCAATCTTCCAGCACGACCACCACCGCCGGGGAGGCCGACGCGAGGGTGCGGGCGAGTCGATCCTGAAGACCGGTGCGCCGGAGCCGGCCCAGCAGGCCACCGGTGCCCTGCGGGTCGAAGGTGGAGACCTTGCACCCCAGGCGCTCCAGCGCACGACGGCGAAGGCCCGTGTGGGCGTGCAACGTCTCGTCGGCGGAGCCGACGAGCAGAACCGGAACGTCAGAGAAGTTGAACGACAGGGACCGTTTCCTCGTCGCGGAATTGCAGGTCGTAGAGCCGGCGGTACAGTCCCCCGGCCCGGAACAACTCGTCGTGCGTGCCGCGCTGGACGACGCGGCCGGCGTCGAGAACCACGATCTCGTCGGCGTCGCGCACCGTGGCGAGCCGGTGAGCGATGACGAGTACGGTGCGGTGGTGCATGAGGCGATCGATCGCCTGCTGCACGAGGCGCTCCGACTCGGTATCGAGCGCGCTGGTGGCCTCGTCGAGGATCAGGATGGGCGGATCGCGGAGCAGCGCCCGTGCAATGGCGATGCGCTGGCGCTGTCCGCCCGACAGCCGGGTTCCGCGCTCGCCGAGCATGGTGTCGTAGCCGAGCGGAAGGCCCGCGATGAATCCGTCGGCGTTGGCGGCCGCCGCGGCCGCCTCGATCCGGTCGCGCCCCGCCTCCGGCGAGCCGTAGGCGATGTTGGCGTGTACCGTGTCGTTCAGCAGAACGGTGTCCTGGCTGACCACGCCCATGAGCGACCGCAGCGAGCGTCGCGTAAGCCTCGTGAGCGGCACCCCATCCATCAGGATGCGGCCGCCGTTCGGGTCGTGGAATCTCGGCAGCAGGTCGGCCAATGTGGTCTTTCCGGCGCCGGAGGGCCCCACGAGCGCAACGACGTGACCTCTGGGCAGCGTGAACGATACCTCACTCAGCACTTCGGCGTCACGGCCGTAGCTGAACGAGACCTTGTCGTAGGTGATCTCCCGATCGAACCGGGCCGTCGATTCACCGGGCCGGTCGGTCTCGGTGGACGGTTCGTCGAGAATCTCGAATACCCTCTCCGCGCTCGCGAGCGTGACCGCCATGACCGCCGGAAAGGAGGAGATCGTTTTGAGCGGCGAGGTGAGCTTGAGGGCGGCCATGAGGAAGACGATGATCGCCTCTGGCGCGAGCGGCGTGGGAAGGCCGATGAGGCCGGGTTTGCTGCCGGCCCAGATGATCATGATCACCAGCAGCCCGGAGAATATCTCGGTGAGGGGGCTGGTGAGCGAGGAGTAGCGCTGGGTCCGGACCACCTGCTTCCGGTAGCGGCGCGTCTGCGCGGCGAACTTGGACGACTCCCGCGCTTCTTCGCCGAAGGCCCGGATGAGGCGCATGGCGCCGATGCGCTCGGTCACGAGCGCCGTCACCTCGGCCCGCTCTCGCGCGCGCGCCCGCGAGTGCCCGCGCAGGCGCTTGAGCAGCTGCTGCAGCAGGTAAACCATCAGCGGCACGAAGGCCAGCGTGAACAGCGTGAGCTTGAGCGAGATCTGGCTCAGCACCACGAGCGTCGTCGCGACGACCACGAGATTCTGGAAGAGCGAGAGCAGCGACGCGGTGACCACGGTTTTCGTCTGGTCTACCTCGGTGATGATTCCCGAGATGAGCGCACCGGCACGGGTCCGCTGGAAGTAGCCCAGCTCGAGCGTCAGCAGGTGATCGAAGATGCGGGCACGGAGGTCACTGACCAGACCCTCTTGCACGCGCAC
>JBBRGF010000008.1:0-35717 GCA_038240975.1 Gemmatimonadales bacterium | reverse complement strand
AGTGGGCGACCGAGCGGAAGGATCTCCCGCTCAAGGATGTCGCCACCGCGGGTGGGTGGAAGGACGTGACGACGCTCCTCACCTGCTATCAGCACGCCGATGAGGCAACCATGCTGAGGGTGATGGAGTCGCCGGTGAAGCTCGTCAGCCGGCGCGCGGCCGGTGCGCTGGAGAAGCGGTAGCAGAAACGGTAGCAGAAACGGTAGCAGTGGGCGTAGAAACGAAAAGGCCCGAGACAACTAAGTGGCCTCGGACCTTCGAGTTGCCCCTCCTGGGCTCGAACCAGGACTCTCCTGATCCAGAGTCAGGCGTGTTGCCAGTTACACCAAGGGGCAGTACGGATTCGATTTTTACGGCAGGCCCGTGGCCCATGGAGCTGAGGGGGATCGAACCCCTGACCTCTGCAGTGCGATTGCAGCGCTCTCCCAGCTGAGCTACAGCCCCGGAGGCGAGAAACCTAGCCATCGTATATCCCCCGGTCAACGCGGCCGGGAGGTGCTGTCACCTCGCTGATATTCGGCCGCCAGCTTGGCGAGCTTGTCCTGCAGCTCCGCACTCGGCAACCACTTGCCTCTCGCCACCACTCCCGCCCTGCGCCGCAGCGCCCTGAGGTCCTCGAGCGGATTGGCGTCGAGCAGCAGAAGGTCGGCCCGGCTCCCCTTCTGACGATACCCGGCTGCTCTCCACCACCCTTCGCCCACCGGTTGAGAAAGTCGGCGGGGACCACGGCAGCCGGAACACGGCTGGTGACGGGGATGCCCAGCCCCGTGCGCTCCGAACGATCTCACGGTACACATCGGGTGACAGGGTCTCGTAGACCTTGATGAAGTCGTACCCCGCCCGCTTCTGCTGCGCGACAACGACGCGAGCCTCGGCGGGTTTGCGCACCACGGTGTTGACCGATCTGATAGGCAGGTCGCCGTCGAGCCAGTTGCCGCTGGTATATATGGTAGGGCCGAGCCGCGCGCCCGATGCCACCTGCCGCCTGAGATCGACGATCGAATCGGCGGCGCCGTAGCTTCCCCCGGCCGTCCACAATCCGGGCGTCATGGGGGACGTGGAGCTTAGCCGCACATCTGGACGGATGAAGTAGGCGAAGCAGCACGGTACATTTCTCGAGTCGTCGTGTGCGCAACCCGGAAGATCCCTCGCGTTGATCGAGACGCGTGGTGGCTCCCGTGTCCCCGTATCCGTTCACCGTTCCAAAGCGAGGCTTCGATGCGCGGCACCCAATGCACCCTGACCCTCGTACTCGCGGCCGCCATCTGCGGTCGTGCGGCGGCTCAGGAAGCTCATCACAACCACGACGCCAACGCGGCCCTCTCCGCCACGAGCACGCCGGCCGGCGCCGAGACTCCCCTGTACGGCAACCTGGGCGACTACCACAAGACGATCACTACCGCCTCCCCGCTGGCTCAGAAGTACTTCGATCAGGGCCTGCGTCTCACCTACGGCTTCAACCACGACGAGGCGGTGAAGTCGTTCAAAGAAGGCATCCGTATCGACTCTGCCTGCGCGATGTGCTGGTGGGGCGTGGCCAACGCCCTCGGCCCCAACATCAACCTCCCGATGGACACGTCGGCCATGCGTCCGGCTTACGAGGCCAACCAGCGGGCGCTGCGCTATGCCGCGAAGGCGACGCCACGCGAGCGGGCCTATATCGAGGCCCAGTCGAAGCGCTACGGACCCTCCCCCGTGGCCGACCGCTCGTCACTCGATTCCGCATACGCCAGGGCCATGGGCGCGGTGAGCACGCGCTATCCCGCCGACGATGACGCGGCGACGCTCTTCGCCGAATCGATGATGGACCTCCGGCCGTGGCACTACTGGACCAACGCGGGGCGGCCGATGGCTCCTTCGTCGATCGAGCAGGTCGAGGTGCTCGAACGGGCGGTCATGCGCAATCCGAATCATCCTGGCGCCTGCCACCTGTACATCCACGCCGTGGAGGCATCGAACTACGCGGCGCGCGCACTGCCTTGCGCCACGAAGCTGCAGACACTGGTGCCTGGCGCGGGCCACCTGGTTCATATGCCGACCCACATCTACATGCGGCTCGGCATGTGGGACCTGGCGGTGGAGCATAACGAACACGCGATTGCGGCAGATGAACGGTTCATCGAGGACCGGCATCCCACCGGCGTCTATCCGATGGGCTACTACCCGCACAACCTCGACGTCATGCTGGCTGCGCTGGAAATGCTCGGCCGTGGCTCGGATGCAGTCGCGACGGCGTGGAAGATCGCCAAGATCGTCTCATACGATGCAGCAGAGCAGGTGCCGCCGCTCGAGGCGTATACCGTCACGCCGCTCTACACGCTCGCGCGCTTCGGCAGGTGGGACGATCTGGTGAAAGAGCCAGCGCCGCCGTCGAAACTGCGTTACGCCAACGGCGTCTGGCACTATACGCGCGGACTCGCCTTCGCGGCACGCTGGGCGTACGACAGCGCGGCGGTCGAGCGCGACAGTGTGGCCGCGATCGCCGCGGCGATCCCCGCCGACCAGCTCGCGGGGCTCAACTCGGCGCAGACGGTGCTGCAGATCGCCGTGCATCACCTCACGGCCGATGTCGCGTCACGTCAGGGAAATACCGCCGAAGCGCTGGCGGCGCTCAAGAGCGGTATCGCGCTCGAGGACGAGCTTACCTACTCCGAGCCGCCGGATTGGTACCTTCCGCTCCGTCAGCCGCTCGGCGCGCTCCTGCTCACGGTGGGTCGGCCCAAGGAGGCGGAGCGCGCGTACCGGCAGGATCTGGTGCGGCACCCGCACAACGGGTGGTCGCTGCATGGGTTGGCGCTGAGTCTCCGCGCGCAGAAGAGAACGCGCGAGGCCGACGCGGTCGAGAAGGAGCTGAAACGGGTGTGGGCTCGGGCCGATGTGACGCTGGCAAGCAGGTGAGCTATTCGGCGAACGGAATGTCGATCGTCAATCCATCCCGCGCGATGATCGTCTCAGGAAACACCGCCCGCGCCTCGGCCAGCAGCTCGGGAGCGTCGCGCGTGTAACGCGGGCTGATGTGCGTGAGCACCAGCCTCCTTACTCCTGCGTCGGCCGCTACGCGTGCCGCCTCCGCGGCGGTCGAGTGCCCCGTCTCCCTGGCCCGCTCCGCCTCCTCGCCGCCGAACGTGGCCTCGTGCACCAGGAGGTCGGCTCCACGCGCCGCTTCCATGACGGCGAGCGACGGCCTGGTGTCACCCGAGTAGACGAGCGTCCGTCCCTGCCGGGGCGGGCCGACCAGATCCGATGGCGACACCGTCCGCCCGTCATCCAGCGTCACCGCTTCACCCTTGTGCAGCCGGCCCCAGAGCGGTCCCTCCGCGATTCCCATCTCGCGCGCCAGGTCCGGATTGAACCGCCCGAGCCGGACATGTTCCGCCAGGGCGTAGCCCACGGTGTCGGCGCGATGCTCGGTCTCGAAAACCACGATGTCGTAGTCGCCGCGCGAGAGCCGGTCACCCGGGCGAACCTCGACGATCTCCACCGGAAACTTGTTGCGCTCGATGCCGAGATTCACCGCGAGATTGAGGATCCGCGCGGCGCCACGGGGGCCGTAGAGCCTCACCGGAGCGGTGCGGTCCTGGAGGCCCATCGTGCGCAGCAATCCGGTGATGCCGAGCATGTGGTCGGCGTGATAGTGGGTGAAGAAGACTTCGGTGAAGGAAAAGCCCACCCCGTAACGCATCATCTGCCGCTGGGTACCCTCGCCGCAATCGAAGAGGATCATCTCCCCTTCCCTCTGCACCGACAGCGACGCGACGTTGCGGTCGACGGTGGGTGTGGCCGCGCCGGTGCCAAGGAAGGTGATTGAGAGCATAGGGAGAGAAAGGTGAGAGGAGAACGGAGAAAGGAGAAGGGAGAAGGGCCCTTTCTCCTTTCTCCGTTCTCCTTAAAACAGTTTAACCGTCACCGGCACCTTGCCCGGATGCTTCTGCAGCTCGTCGAGCAGCTTCTTCATGGACTGCGAGAGGTCGCGGACGTCGTAATAGAGCCCGCTGTCGGTGGCGAACTTGCCGAGCGTTCCTCGCCCGTGGCTCACGTCGGCGAGAAGGGTGTCGAGACGGGCGCCGGTGCTGGTGAGCTGGCTGGTCATTGCGGCGAGGTTGCCGGTGAGCGTGTCGGCACGGCCGAGGGTGCGGGCGAGTGCCGGGTTGGCCAGGGTGCTGTCGAGCCGCTCGGTGACCCGCCGGAGGCTCACCATGGTCTGCGCCAGCTCGGCCGCCGGGCCGGAGCGAGGATTGCCGTAGGTCTCCATGGTCTGCCGGGTCGCCTTGAGCGTACCCTGCAAGGCCGTGAGTGTGGCGTAAAGCTGGTCGGCGGTACGCTGGTTCACGATCGCCTGCGCGCCGATGAGGAGGCTGTCGGCGCGGTCGCCGAGAGCCTGCGCCTTGCCCGAGAGGCCCAGGTCCTGGGTACCGAGGATCACCCGTCCTGGAGGAAGCAGCTCCGCGGCTCGGCCAGGGTCGAAATCCACCGCGTAGTCGCCCACGAGCGTGATCGAGACGATCGTCGCCTTGGCATCCACCCGCGGCTTGATCGTGGGCGGGAGGCTCCCGGTCACATGAACCTTCCCGACGTCCCGAAACTCGATACGCTCGACCTTCCCCACGCTCACCCCGGAGATCCGCACAGGCGACGCACGCTTCAGTCCGCTCACGTTCGCGAACTGAATCCGGATCAGATTGTCCGACGAGACCGAGCGCCCGCTCAACCACATCGTCCCGAATACAAAGACGAGGGTGGCGACGATGACGATCGTCCCGACGGTCACTTCTCGCATGCGAAGATCCATGAGCCTCAGGCCGCGAAGGAGGGGTTGTCGAAGTCGCGCTCGAGGAATTCCCGAACCTTGGCGTTCTTCGAGTCGAGAAATTCCTGAGATGTTCCCTGCATGACGATCTTTCCCTCGCTGAGCAGGGCCAGCCGGTCGGCGACGCGGAAGGCGCCGCGCACGTCGTGGGTGACCATCACGCTCGTGACGCCCAGCTCGTTGTCGAGGCGCTCCACGAGACTGTCGATGATGTCGGCATTGACCGGGTCGAGTCCCGACGTGGGCTCGTCGTAGAGCAGGTATTTGGGCGTACCCGCGATCGCCCGCGCGATGCCTACCCTCTTCCGCATGCCGCCCGAAAGCTGAGCGGGGAACTTCTCGATGGTGTCGGTCGGCAGATTGACCAGCCGGATGCACTCGGCAATGCGCTTCGTGCAGTACTCCAGGTCGGCGTACTTGTCCTGATCGGTGATGCCAAGTCGGACGTTCTCGAAGACGTTCATCGAGTCGAAGAGCGCGCCGTTCTGGAAGACGTACCCGATGTGCGAGCGGAAGTCGGACAGCTCGTGCCGCTTGAGGCTCGCGACGTCCTTGCCGTCCACGATGATCGTTCCCCTATCGGGCTTGATGAGGCCGATCACGGTCTTGAGCAGCACGCTCTTCCCAGTGCCCGACGGGCCGAGGAGGGCGACCGTCTCGCCTTCCCGCACCTCGAAGTTCACTCCGTTCAGCACCACCTGTTTGCCGAATCGCTTGTGGACGTCGCGGAGCTCGATCATTGATTCAGCAGGAGACGGGTGAGAACGGTGTCGAGCACGAGGATCAGCACCGAGCTGGTGACCACCGCGGTGGTGGTAGACTTGCCCACGCCCTCGGCGCCCTGCTGCGTGTTGAACCCCATATAGCAGGAGATGACGGTGATGGACCCGGCGAAGAAGAACGCCTTGATGACCGAATAGTAGGCATCCCACGGCCGCCAGAAATACTGCGCGCCGTAGATGAAATCGGCGTCGGTCACCGGCAGCACCGCTTTGACCGACACCCAGCCGGCGACGATGCCCGACAGATTGGCAAGGATGGTGAGCGCCGGAATCATGAGCAGCCCGGCTAGAACACGGGGGATGACGAGATGCGACGACGGCGAGCGTCCGAGACTCTCGAGGGCGTCGATCTGCTCGGTCACCCGCATGGTACCGAGCTCGGCGGCGTACCGCGCGCCGATCCGCCCGGCAAGGATCAGCGCCGTGAGTACCGGGCCGAGCTCGAGAATGATGGAGGAGACGACGAGCGTCCCCACCACGTAGTACGGAATGCTGCCGGTGAATTGGTAGCCGGTTTGGAGCGCGGTCACCGCGCCCGCGAAGGCCGAGATGAGGAGCACGATGAAGAGGCTGCCGGCCCCGATGTTCCACGCCTCTTCCAGAAACCGCGGCCACCAGATCCGAACCTCGGAGAGGCCCCGGGCGGTGTCGAGAACGAAATAGGTCAGGCGCCCCACATGCGAGGCGCCTTCGAGGACCCACCGCCCGGTGATCTGGCGAACATCGAAAGTAGTGGTGGCGGCCATAGATGCTTTATCTTGACCCCCCATGCCGCGTAAGTCTACCCCTCATCTTTCCATAGCGCTCGCGAGATCGCCCGACTTCCGCCGGCGTCTGCTCCGCTGGTTCCGTGGTCACGGCCGCGATCTGCCGTGGCGGCGCACCCGGGACCCGTACCGGGTCATCGTCTCGGAATTCATGTTGCAGCAGACCCAGGTGTCGCGGGTGGAGGCGTACTACCACCGGTTTCTCGACCGGTACCCGTCGGTCGAAAAGCTGGCCGCGGCTACGCCGGCGGCCGTACGCGAGAGCTGGGAGGGACTGGGCTACTACCGGAGAGCGGCCAATCTGCACCTGCTGGCCAGGCGGGTGGTCTCCGAGCACGCAGGTGTGATTCCCGCCGACCTGGCAGTGCTGCTCGCGCTGCCCGGCGTCGGGCGATACACGGCGGGAGCGGTGGCCAGCTTTGCCTACGAGCAGCCGACCCCGGCGGTAGATACCAACGTGGCGCGGGTGCTCAGGCGGGCATTTCATCCGCGGCTGGGGGGAGCCGGCGCGAGTCGAAGGCTGTGGGCGACCGGGGCGGCTCTGGTTCCGCGGCATGGCAAGCGAGCCTGGGAGTTCAACCAGGCCATCATGGAGCTCGGCGCTCTGATCTGCACGGCCCGAGTGGCGCGATGCGGGGAGTGCCCCGTCCGGAAGGCATGCGCGACGGGAAGAGCTCGGTCACTCCAGGTGTGAGTCGGCGGGCCTTCGACGTCCCACAGGCATGCCGACACTACTCCCGACCGGGTCCGTCGCTGTATCGATCGTGGCGCTTTGCCTCCTCGGGTGCTCTGGTGGCGACAATCTGGACCCGACTCCCCCGGGCGCATCGGCCGTGCTGGCCCTGGGCGATCGTCACGTGTGCATGACGCGCGAGGCCCGTACGGTATGCTGGGGTACCGGAGTGGAAGGACAACTCGGCATCGGAGCGACCCCCACCGACACCACGCCCGTCGCGCTCCCGGACAGCATCCCGCTCGTCGCGCTGGCCGCAGGCCAGTCTCACACCTGCGGCCTCGACTCCGAAGGGCGGGCATTCTGCTGGGGGTCAGATCGCGACGGCCAACTCGGTCTGGGCTCCCCTGCGGCCGAGCGATGCGGCGTCTTTCCCTGCGCCACTCGCCCCCGGCCGGTGGCCGGCGACCTCAGGTTCCGGGCGTTGGCAACCGGCCTCCGCTTTACCTGCGGACTCACGGTAGGCAGCGTCGTGTACTGCTGGGGGTTGAACGACGTCGGGCAGCTGGGCACGGTCGCCGACGGGGAGAGCTGCGAGGACGGCCGCTGCTCCCACTCACCGGTACCCGAGGCGAGCGCCCGGGAGTTCACGTCGATCACCGCCGGCCTCTCTCACGTCTGCGCGCTCGACCCCAGAGGTACGGCATACTGCTGGGGGTACAACGGCCTCCCGGTCGCGGGCCAGCACACCAACGCCACGTTCACCCCCGACGCGGCACCGGTGGAGGGTATCGCCTTTCGCCAGCTCAGCGCCGGAGGGTACCACACCTGCGGAATCAGGGGTGACGGCAGCGCGTATTGCTGGGGAATCGATGCACTGGGAGCGGGGCCGACGCTGCTCGAGGCCGACCACCCGGTGGCGGTGATCGGGGGAATTCACTTCCGATCGGTGTACTCGGCGCGCTTTACCGCCTGCGGACTGGACGCCGGCGGCGTGGCCTATTGCTGGGGCCCCAACATCAGCGGCGAGATCGGCACGACGCCGGTCGGCGGCCTTCAGCGGTTCGACCAGCCAGTGGCCGTATCGGGCGGCCTGCGCTTCCAGGCACTCGAGCCCGGCAACAGCACCTACTGTGGCATTGTCGATGACGGCGGGACGGCCTGTTGGGGACGGGGAGAATTCGGAGAGCTCGGATCGGGTCACGACAACAGCACGTCGCCGGTTCCCGTGCGCATTCCGGAATAGCAGAGTTCCGGCGGGGTCACCTCACGAGCGCTCCCGCCACGAGGGCCGCGAACGCCAGCGTTCCCGCGATCGAGGTAATCACCTTCTGCCGCTGGCGCAGTTCATCGAAGTACTCCGACCCTGGCCCCGCCGGATCGAGCCGGCCGAGCTTTGCCGCCGTCGGCAGAGCCACCATGAGTGTCAGCAGCGCGCCGAGAAGTCCCGCTCCCTGCATCACCACCAGAGCGAGGTTGAACCCTGTCAGCTCGCTCGTTCGCGCCGACACAGAGAACGTCAGGATCATTCCCGACAGCACGCTCAGCAGCGCGCCCGGCGCCACGATCGCTTTCTGTACCATGGCCTGCCCGCGGACCACCGCCCCGAGCCCCTCACGGGTCTCCCGTTTGGCCGCGAAGCCCGTCACCATGGCCGCCAATCCTCCGCCGAGCCACATCGTGAAGCCCAGCAGGTGGACGAACAGCCAGAACCTGATCATGAAGGCGTGGCTGAAAGGATGGAGCTGTCGATGGGCTGACGTCCGGCGAAGCCGGACTCGACCTCGTGCCAGTGGGTGATACGGTCCTCGCCGAGCCGCCAGCATAGAAAGATCGGGCGATCCTCCCGCAGCGAGTAGAAGTCGACCAGACCCGCCTCGAATCCCTTGAAGACGCAGCCCACCGCTTCCAGCTCCTGGAGGTAGCGGTTGATTCGCTCGGCGTGCGTCGAGACCCTCTCACGCGCCGTGACCAGCTCTCCGGTTTCGCCCCAGTCGGCGCGGGCGCCGCCGGTGAGCAGCTCGTAGCGCGCCACCGCGCCGCGCCAGGCGGGGTACTCGACCGTCAGATCGTGCACCACCCGGCGCACCAGGGGCAGCGTGCGCTCGGCTTCCTCGAGACTGAACAGCTTGAACTCGGGCACGCATTACCCCCAGACGATTTCGACCCCCTCGATCTGCTCCGGATGGCTGATGAATCCGATGACCTGTCCCTCTCCGTCGAGCACCGTGATCGTCGGCCTGAGGTGCGAGTCGCTCGCGTCGAGGTCCATACGCACCCGATATCCGGTGAGCTCGTGGTCGCCCTTGATGACCGGCGAGCCGGTGCGCATCAGCTCGTCGGCTCGCGTGTGCCAGGGATGCTTTCCCTCGGCGAGACAGCGGGTGACGAGGTCGCGGTCGCTCAAGGTGCCGAGGAAGCGGCGCGTACGGTGGTCGTCCACGACCGGCACGACGGAGATGTTGCGACTCTTGAGCATGATCGCCACTTCGCTGGCCATCGCGCCGGCCACGGCGACGTGAGGATCGGGCACCATCGCTTCCGAAGCTTTCATAGACGCTCAATTTGCTCCGAACCTCAGGGCGGTCAAGTGCGCGAGGACGACCGGGCGATTGTCTCGCGCGTGGCACGGTATCCCTGCTCGACGTACTCCCGCATCCGCTCCACCCGGAAGGTAGCGTACCGCTCGATCGCCGGCCGGACGTAGGTCAGCGGAGGACGGCCCGCCTCGGCCCGCCACCGCGAGAGCTGCTCGGAGGTGTGAGACGCCATGAGCGTTCCCACCGCCTCGTCGTGCGCCCTGACCAGCGCCGGCCCGGTGCCGGCCGCCCCGCCCGCCGCCACCTCGAGCCCCGGGCCCACGTCCACCGCCACCACCGGATCGATTCCCGAGTGCGCGGCCACTTCGAGCGGAAGAACGCCCCTGAGCCCGCCGTCGCCACAGCGCCGGCCGTCGAGCCGTGCGGCAGGGAAATAAAAGGGAAGGGCGCAGGTGGCCACCAGCACGTCTACCAGGGGCGCATCTCGTGCCCCGGCGCCGTACAGAAGCAGCTCGCCGGTGTCGAGGTCGGTCACCGTTATCGTGAGTGGAACTGCGAGATCGGCAAAGCGTCGCGCGTCGAGCAGTGACTCGATGGCGCGGCGAAAGGGAGCCGGCCGGAGAAGCGAGCGGGCAAAGAGCCCGCGGAGCAACGCCACCGGGTCGCGTGAGATTCCCCGGCCGCCTACCTCTTCCAACCGTGCGAGCAGATCGTTTTCGGCCATTCCGGACGCGAGCGCGGCGCCGATCACGGCGCCCATCGAGGTTGCCACGAACCTCAGCGGCTTCATCCCCGACTCCGCCAGCGCCCTAACCGCGCCGACGTGCGCGGCGGCCTTGGCGCCTCCGCCGCTCAGCACGACGGTCACCCCGCGAGGTGTCATGCCCGCGGTCGGCTGAGGCGGTGCGCCTCGGCACGCTGGTAGCGCGCCCGCTCCTCGTCGGTCCCGGGAATCAGTCTCGGCACCCGGGTGGGCTTGCCCTCTCCGTCGATGGCTACGAAAACCACGTGCGCCGTGTTTGTGTGCCGTCGTTCGCCGGTGCTGACCCTCTCCGAATAGACCTCGACGGTGATGTCCATCGAAGAGGTGCCCACGTAGTCCACCGTCGCCGCGCACGTGACCAGCGCGCCCACGGGAATGCGCTCCCGGAAATCCACCCGATCGATGCTCGCCGTCACTGCCGGGCCGCCGGCGTGGCGGATCGCCGCCACCGCCGCCGCCTGGTCGACCAGCGCCATCAGGTGCCCGCCGAACAGATCACCGCGGATGTTCTGCATATCGGGCATGACGAAAGTGGTGATGGAGCCGACGGAGTGAGACATGGGACGGGACTCGGGCACGAAACCTCACAAGGCGGTGAACGGAGAACGGAGAAGATTAACGGCTGGGACCTACTCAGTCCTGCTCGCTACCGTTCTCCGTTCCCCGCTTCTCAGTAGTCAACCGGTCTCAGATAGTACTCTCCGATCGCGGTACCGCTCAGCATCGCGACGGTCGGCAGGCGCCGCTTCCAATGAGTCGAGTCGAGCCGCTTCCGGACGAGCGACGTCTCCACCGCGGTGAAGCCGAGCGCGGCGATCTCGGCATCGCGGTATCCGAGGAGAATCCAGTGCAGGATGGCGTCGGCGCGGGGATATGAGATCCCGAAGTCGCTCTCGTCGGTCTGGCCGACGATGAGATCGGCGCTGGCCGGCTTCGAGACGATAACGTCGGGAACACCGAGGTGCCGGGCGAGGGCCCAGACCTGTGTCTTGAAGAGATCGCCGATCGGGTTTACGGGGGGCGAGTCGTCGGCGTGCCACGTGAAGTAACCGAAGAGGCGCTCGGTCTTGTTGCCGGTGCCGAGCGGGAGGGCGCGATGCGCCGCCGAAAGATCGAAGAGCGTGATCATGCGGGTGCGCGCCATGATGTTGCCCAGTCGCCCCGGCTCGGGTGCACCGCCGATGGCCGACGCGAGCCCGTCAACGGCGGAGCTGATGTCGACCGTGACCGAGCGGATGCCGAGCGCGTCGACGACGAGCTGGCCGTGAGTCAGGCTCTCCGCGCTGGAGCTGCGGTATGGCATCCGGATTCCGAGGACGTTCTCCGGGCCGAGCGCTTCGGCGGCGAGGAAAGCGACGAGCGAGCTGTCGACCCCGCCGGAGAGGCCGATCACAACCCGCTCGAAGCCGCGGCGTCGGCGCACCTCGTCGCGGATGAACTCCACGAGCCAACGCTGGGTAAGCTCCTCGTCGATGGCGAGCGGATCGCCGGCGATGCGGGCCATCGTCTGCATGGCGCCCGCGTTGACGGTGCGTGCTTCGGGGGCGGAGTGAGACTTGCCGCCGCCGTCACCGTCATCGCCGGTCGAGCGCCGGGCCGCGTGCAGCGAGCCCAGAAGATGGGGAAGACGCATCTCCAGATCGGCCAGCAGCGGCAGGTCGGCACGGGCGCGCGTGATTTCCTCGAAGTCGAGCGTGGCGGGAATGATCGCCTCCTCGAAGATGGGGCCGGTTGCAAGGATGTCTCCGCGCGGGTTCGACACGATGGACCCACCCGGGAAGGCCTTGCCTCCCTCGAATCCCACGAGCTGCGACAGCGCGACGAAGACCCCGTGCTCCCCCGCGATGTCCTGGACGATCCTGTTCCAACGCGCCAGGCTCGTCGGCCGGCCTGCAGTATCGTCGGTCGTCACGACGCCGCGTGCCGGGCTCGCGCTCGGAATGATGACGAGCTGTGCCCCGCCGAGCGCCGCGAGCATGGGCATGAAGGAGTGCCACGCATCTTCGCAGATGAGGATCGCGGCCCGGCCCCAGCGGGTGTCGAAGGCCTGCACGCTCCGGCCCGCCTCGACGAACCGCTCCTCGTCGAAGACGCCGTATGTCGGCAGGAACACTTTTCGGTGGACGTGGCGGATGCCCGCGTCGGGCCCGCCAAGCGTGGCGTAAAGACCGGAGTTGTGGAGACGGTTGCGGTGGATTTCGTAGAACCCGAGGGCCACGTCGAGCGGCGCGGCCTTGGAGTCCTGGTGCTGCCGCGAGAGATCGGCGAAGAGCCGCTCGGCCGGGATGGCGAGATCCCGCACCCCGCCCTCGAGGAAATAGCCGGTGAGGGCGGTTTCGGGCGCCACCACGAGCTCGGGTGGCTCGGCCCATCCCGACACCTCGCGGAAGATCGCGCCGAGACGGCACAGGTTCTCGTCGTAGGCGCCCTTGCGGGGCCGCATCTGAGCGATGGCAAGGCGGAGCACAACGGAAATGTATACCTTATGTCATGCTCTGGTATGTCGCGGTCGGCAGCGCGGTGGGAGGAGTCGGGCGCTACGTGCTGGGCGGCGTGATACAGCGGCTGTTGGGCACCACTTTTCCCGCTGGTACGCTGGTCATCAACATTACCGGCTCGTTTCTCCTGGGCGCCATCATCCGGTTCGCTGTCTCCTCGCCGGCGATCTCGCCGGAGGTGCGGGCCTGTCTTACCATAGGCTTCTGCGGGGGATATACCACCTTTTCCACCTTCAGCTACGAGACGGCCGCGATGCTGGAGGACGGCGAATGGAGCCGGGCGGCGGTATATGTCTCGGCGAGCGTGGCGCTGTCGCTCGTCGCGACATTTGCCGGTTTTGTTCTGGCGCGTGCAGCGCTCACCGCTCGATGAAAAGACGTCTCTGCGTCGTCTGCGGCGAATGGGGAAGACCAGGAGGCGAGCATGCACGGCATGACCGGTGAGCGCACGCTGATGCGCATCCACATCGGCGAGCGGGACAGGTACAAGGGCAGGCCGCTGTACGAGGCAATCGTGCATCTGCTCCGCGAGCGTCACTTCGCCGGGGCGACGGTCCTCCGGGGAATCATGGGGTTCGGCGCGACGGCCGGTATTCATACGGAAAAGGTTCTTCGCCTCTCCACCGACCTTCCGCTCGTGGTCGAGACAGTCGAGAGCGAGGATAAGATTCAGGCAATACTGCCGGAGCTCGACGAGATGATGGGCGGAGGCCTCATTACGCTCGAGAGGGCACAGGTGGTCATCTACCGAGGTGAGAAAGCGAAGACGTGACGTGAACACAGCTATCGGCGCGCTGAGCGGAGTGGCCAATGCATGCCAACTGACGCCGACCGTTGTAGGCGGCGGGCAGCCGTCGGCCCAGAACGTCGCGGCCCTCGGCGCGGCGGGGGAGGGAATCATCCTCGATCTGCGCGACCCGATGGAGCCGCGGCCGCTTGACGAGCCCGCTGCGGCTCGCACGGCGGGTCTCGAGTACGTCAATATCCCGGTGACGCCCGGCACCCAGAACGACTCCACGCTCGACCGCATTCTCGGTGTGCTCCGCGGCGCCGGCGCCCGCACCGTGTTCGTACACTGCGGCAGCGGAAACCGGGTGGGCGGCGCCCTGATCCCGCACTTGATTCTCGATCACGGCTTCGAGGAGGAGGACGCCGTCAATCAGGCGATGCGGGTCGGGCTTCGAAGTGCCGACCTCATGGAATGGGGCCTCGACTACGCCCGCCGAAACCGAGCGACCGCCGAACCGTAGGTTTGCAACACAAAAATCCCCCGGGGCGGTTCCCGGGGGATTCTGATTTTTCTACCTCCTGCGCCCGCCACCACCACCCGACGCCTGGCCGCCACCGCCTCCTCCTCCGCTCGAGCGCCCGCTTGGCGCTTCGGCACGGCCACCGCCCCGGTCGCTTCCACCACTAGAGCCTCCGCTCGACCGCGCGTCGCTCGGCGGTGGACTCGAGCGCGAAGGCTCTTCGCGGCGAGACTGCGTGGCCTGGGGTGCCGCCTGGCGCGGTGGCGGAGCCGGCGCGCGCTCGACCTGCGGCCTATCGACTTCGGCACGACGTGGTGTCACATCGCGCGGATCGGCATTCCGCGGAGAGACGTTGCGAGAACCCACATCCCGAGGATCGGGGGTGGCCTCACGCAGAGGACTCGCGTCCTGCGGCATTGCCTCCTGGCGCGAGGTCGCATTCCTGCGCCCATCGGACGTACCCGAACGGCGCGCCTCGACATCCTGTGGTTGCCGCCGCTCGGCCACGGCCGTCGGACTCTGCTGATCGCGTGTGGCCGGGCGGCTTTCCACCCTGCGGTTATCCCGGCGCGCGGCTGGTGCGCCAACCGTCGGGTTTACAACGGTCGACCCCGTGCCTGCCCTTCGGCCCGGACTCGTGGCAACCGGCTGAATGACGCGGCTTCTAGGGGGCAGATAGACGGTGTTCACCGAGCGGACACCGGTGAATCCCCGCCCGCGGTACCCGGCGACGACAACGTCATTCCCGCGGAAGCGGTAGGGGGTGTACTGACCGACAAAGCGGCGGCCCGGTGTATTGTAGTACCCGTACGTGCGGTCGAACGGATAGTACACACGTGGATGGTAGAACGGCCTGTAGTACGCCGGGTAGTAATAAGGGTCGTAGAAGAACGGATCATAGAACGGATCGTACGCCGGGAAATAGGGATCGTAATACGAGCGATACGGACGGCCGAAGGAGAGACCGATCGACAAGCCCGAGCCGTAAGGGCGATAGCCGCAGCTGAAGCATGACCCATAGCCATAGTCCGAGGCGTAGTACGGTGTCGAATAGTCGGAATAGGCCGTCCGTTCGAGCACGTCATAGGTCAACAGGTCGTAGTCGAAATCGCCCTGAGACATTCGCCGCACCATGTCGTTGAGCTCGGCCTCGGGGTCTTTCGGCAGCAGGTTTGGTGCAAGCGCTCTGTAATCCCAGTGGTCGCCGAGCACGTACCCGTCCAACCTGTATGGAGCCGCGGAGACCGCTGCGTAGACCGTGCCGCGGTCGGGCCGCGAGTCGGCGGTGAACGACTCGCGTCCGCCGCGCCCCCGGATCTCGTACTTCCGGCCGCCCCGTACGAAGTCGTCATCCTTGGGGTCGAGGGGGAACAGCACCCGGAGGTGCCCCTCGGTGTCCACGTGGAGGACGAGCAGATAACCGTCGTCTCTGGTGCGCACCTGCACCTTGGCGGCATCGCCAGGGAGAAAGCGTCGATCGTTGTTGATCCAGAGTTGGACGGCGGGGTCGTCGATACTCACTGTGGCAGCAGCGGCCGAATCGGCCGGCGCCCCCGCGAGGACGACAGAGAAAAGGAGAGCGGAAATCATGGCGCCTCCCAGCGACTGCGGTTACGGCCTGGAACCATTGACGGGGCACGGAGTTGCGACAATAGGGCGATAACGAACCCTTCACAGCGAACAGCGTGCCACTCAGTACTCATAGATGTTACAACCACTTAGGACTTTCGTTGGCGCCCGCGTCGTCCTGTTTTCGCGACGAGAAGCGCCAGGCGCCGCCCTCGTTCAGGGCTTGCTCGTTTCGCTGCCGCCGTTCCACCGGTGCCAGTACATTCGCATCTCGGTGATCAAGCCCGCGGCGGTTTCGCAGAAGATTGCGCCCCGAGCGTCTACCCATTCACCGGTTCGCTTGCGCCGGAACACGCACTTGAACTCCGTTGAGAACCAGGGCCCGGCGGCGTAAATCTCACCGGAGGTCATCGAGACCTCGGACTGGCTGTAGGGCACGTCCAGCCAATATCGCCGGATTGCCTCGGCGCCCCGCAACGCCTCTGTGAAGGGCGTCTCGATGAAGACCGCCTCCGGAGCGTAAACCGACATCAGCAAATCGATGTCCGGCTTGGCCCACCCCTTAGCGAAGGTGTCGATGAGGCCACGTCCCACGCCGCGAGTTTCTTCTCCGGCCAGCATATATCAGAACATACATCCGAGTTCGAAGTTCCGCGTTGCGGTGGGTCACTGTTGCACGCTGTTACTTCTCGCGCTGGCCGGTCCCGTCGCCGCTCAACAGGGGAGCGCCGTCGAAGCCATTGCCGTGGCGCGCGCCGGAAGGTTCGACTCGGCCCTGGCGTTGCTGGCCAGGGCCCGGTCGGCCGACCCCGGTGACGCTGAAGTCCGACTTGCCCAGGCTCGCGTTCTGGGATGGGCCGGCCGGCAGCGCGAGGCGATCGCCTTGTTCGACAGCATTCTGGCTGTGAGTCCCGCCAATTCGGATGCGATGGTCGGCTTGGGATACGTCTATCACTGGCAGAGACGTGAAGGAGCGGCGAAGAAGCTGGCAGACCAGGCACTCGAGCTCGATTCGGCGAATACCGACGCGCAGGAACTCCGGCGCGCGATCCGGACAAGAACTCGCGGTACGGTCGACGTGTCGGCCAACTGGAGCAACGACTCCGACCACAACACCAACTTCTGGCAGACACTGGCACTCTCTACGCCCCTCACGGGAGATGTCAGGATCCTCGCCACTGCGGGCATCCTCGAGGCTTCCGACCGGGTGCGTGACGCCAGGCGCTACGGAGCAGAAGCAGGGCTCGGCTGGGCGTTCGGCCGGGTGGAGCTGAGCGGCCTCGCCGGTGCACGGAGACTCGAGCCTGACGGCGGGACCTCGCGCACGGCGGCGACATACAGAGCCAACCTGGGATGGCACCCCGATCCCCGCCTGGGGCTCGCTGCCGGCTACGCGCGGTACCCGTTCGACGAGATTGCGTCCCTGATCGGGCGGGATCTGGATATCGAGTCTCTCGAAGGAGGATTCGACGCCCGAATCGCACGAGGCCTCATGCTCGGCGGTGGCCTGGGAAGGCAATGGCTCAGTGACGGGAACCGGCGAACCGACGGTCGCGCCGCCATCACTCATGAGATAGGCCGTCACTTCTCCATTGGCGCCAACGGCCGCGCACTGGGGTATCGCCAACCCGGCATTGGATACTTCTCTCCCGACCGCTTCCATCTCCTCGAAGGCACCGCAGCCGTGCGTGTGCGCCGCGACGCGTGGAACGGACGGCTGAGCGGCGGGCTCGGCGGGCAGCAGATCGGCCGCGGCAGCGACACTCAGGCCGAATGGCACGTGGAGGCCGGCGCGGGGCGAGATTGGGGAGACGGCAACCGGATCGAAGCGTTCGGCGGGGTGACCAACAGTGCGGTGAGCTCGACGACTGGGGCGTTCCGATATCGCACGGCGGGAATCGCGCTGAGGCTGGGGCTCTGACTACGGCCGCCGCGGCTCAGCAGTCAGGCGCCCCAGCGCTTCGCGGGCCTCCTGCACGCGCCCTTGCAGCGACGGATCGGCCTTGTCCCACAGCTTGGTAAACCGGCCGTAGGCATAGGTGGCCGAATCGCGTGACCCCGACGCCTCGTATGCGCGCCCGAGCGCGAGATAGGTGAGGGGAATGATGTAGGCTGGCTGGTAGTCGAAGGCGTATCGTAGCCACTCGATTCCCTCTGCACGTGTGTCCGGCTTCGAGGAGAGAGCCAGCGCGAGCTGAAACCGCATGAAGGCAGTGGCGTCCGCCGCCGAGGGGCCAGCCGCCGTGTCTATCCCCGCGCGGAGCTGCTCGATTCCTCTGGTCGTATCGCCCTCGATCAACGACGCCCAGCCACCGGCCGCGATCAGCAATCCCTTGAACTGGCCCGCGTTCGGCGAGGAATCGGGCATGGCGAGCCCCGCCGCGATGTGCTTCCGCCCTTGGGCGATGCTGTCTCTGCTCAGCGCCCGCATGGCGCCGACATACTCGCGCATGCGGCCGAGCGGCATCGCGATGAAGCCGGCCTGAAGGCGGCCGCCGTCCCACCCGTGTGGAGCAATTCCCAGCACGACCGGCAATCCGAGCAAACCATACTCCGAACCCGGCGCGACCTTGGCCACGGTATCAACGAGGTCGAGTGCCTCGCGGAGCCGACCGAATCCAACCAGGCTGAACGCATGGCCCAGAACTCCGCGTACCTGCGCGATACGACCGAACTGGCCCGATGTTCGCGACATCTGCTTCATGGTCGCGGCCCACGCATCGAGAATGGTGTCCGACGTCGCCTCGTCACGACGCCAGTTGGAACTCACTGCGCCGAGAACCATCCCGATCCCGACGCCTGCTCGCATGGCCAGTGCGAGCGCGCTATCGGTGGGCTGGATGCCCGCCCCGAGCCGCCGCGCCACCTCGACCGATCCTCTGGCCGACGGAGAGGCATAGTGCTCCCAGAGGCGCTGATAGCGGGAGAGCTTTACGGTATCCCTATAGAGCAGGCTCAGCTCGATCGGGTGAATGAGGGCCGGCGTCAGGGTCGAGTCGGCCTGGAGCACCCGGTCGAAGGCCGCCATGATCGTGTCGGGGCTCATCGGCCTGAACTCGCGCAGGTGATAGAGCGCCTCGCCGTAGGTGAACCATCCCTCGAGGTCATCAGGGTAGTCCCCGACAAAGGCGCGCAGCGAGTCGATCGCGCGTGGCTTGCCGAGCTCGAAGGTGTGGTAGGCGTTGAGCAGCCGGCGCTCGCGAAGCGGAAGCCGTCCGGCGAATCGCATCGCCGCTGTGGTCGCGGCCGTCGATGGCTCGCTTCCGTAGCCGCCGGTCCAGCCGAACATCAGGCCCCGCCGGAAATGGGCCAGGGCGAACGTCGAGTCCACCTCGACCGCATGGGTGTACGCGGTGAGTGCCGAGTCGAAGAGCAGCCTGCGGTAGTACTGTTCGCCCTGGAGGTAGGACCGGAGCGCCTCGATGGAATCGGTGGTGAGGGTGGCGACACGGATACTCGGCAGCGGCTCACGCGAGCGCCACACGTCGCGCAGGAGGGCGACGCTCAATCGGTCCACCAATCCGAGGACGCTGTCGGACGGCCCGTCCACCTGTGCGCGGGCGATCCGTTCTCCCGCGATCGAATAGAGATCGGCCGCGAGGCGGACGCGGTTGCCGGCGGAGACCGCGCTTCCCATGATCACCGACCCCGCATTTACCTTGCGGCCGACCGCGATCGCCTGATCGACGCCGCCCGCGCCGCCCGATTTCGATCGGGAGTAATGCTTCAGCACGTTCCGCGGATCCACCATCCTGATGCCGCCAACACCCTGGAGATTGGTGCTGAGAAGATCGACCATCCCCTCGCCAAGCACCTCGGTGCCCGGTCCCGATGCGCTGAAGGGAAGAACCGCGATCGTCTCGGCGGCGCTGTCTACCGCGCGGGCAGGCGAGCGATTGGCCAGCTTGACGCCGGCAAACGCCGCAATGCCCACTCCGATCGCGGCGGCAGCCAGGAGGCCGGCGCGCCGCCTGGGCGACCCGCCTTCGCCCGCGGCCGCTCGGAGCGCCAGGCCGAACGCCCCCATGTCCGGATACCGCTCCGCCGGGTCGAGCGCCATCGCGCGGGTAACCACCCGGTCGAGGGCAGCCGGTACCTCGGCCCGGCGCCGGCTCGGGCGCGGCCGCGCCGCGGACAAGCTCTTGGCGATGACCGACTGAGGCGTCTTCCCGTCGAATGGCGGAGTGCCGGCCAGCATCTCGTACAACACCGACGCGAGGCTGTACTGGTCGGACCGCGCGTCCACGTTGTCCTGCGCGGTGGCCTGCTCGGGACTCATGTAGTGCGGCGTGCCGACCGTGAACCCCGCCACGGTAAGCCGGGTTGCTCCACCCGCAGGAGCGGCGGCACCGGCGCCTGATCCCAATGCCTTGGCGACGCCGAAGTCGGCGACGATCGCATGACTCCCCGAAAGGAGAATGTTCTCCGGCTTGACGTCGCGATGGACCACGCCGTGTGCGTGGGCATAGGCGAGTGCGTCGGCCACCTCGCCGGCGATGCGCACGGCGTCGGACACGGGCAAACGCCTCTCGCGTGCGAGCCTTCCCCGGAGCGTTTCGCCTTCGACGAAGGGCATGACGAAGTAGGGCACGCGCCCCACCGCGCCGTCGATGGCTCCCGAGTCGAACACGGCGAGGATGTGCGGATGCTGCAGGCGGGAGACGAGCTCGATCTCCTTGAGGAAGCGGTCGATTCCCGCTACGCCGGCGACCTCGGGCCGGATGACCTTGAGCGCGACCGGGCGGCGGTGGCGGGTGTCCTGCGCAAGGTAGACCGTGGCCATGCCCCCGGCGCCGATTTCGCGCTCGACGACGTAGCGGTCCTTCAACTGTTCAGCGAGACGATCGAAGCTCTCCGGCATTGGACCGATAAGCTAATGCTCTACGTAGGTCTCGAAGAACCCCGTCCCTGTATCCGCGACCGCTTGCCCGCCCAGCCGGCCACCCAACCGAAAGCCACCGCGCATCTGGAGAAAGGCACGCTGCATGCCGCCGACTCCCATACCGCTCGCGAGGGCATCGGAAACGTCCACGTCGAGACGCACCGTGTCGGCCATGCGGCCGGCAGTCAGTGTGAAGGTTCGCGGCGCCGAAGCGTCGAAGACTCCGGCCGCGGGTTGCGACCCCCGGTAACGGATCGCGTCGAATCGAAGAATCTGACGGACGCCCAGCGAGTCCAGCAGCGCAAGAAAGAATGGAGACCCGGTGCTGTCTCCCGAATAGACTCCGCCATACAAGACGCTCGCTCGCCTTCCCTGCGCCGCGCCCCACTCCCACGTCACGTCGCGCCAGACGCCCCAGTTGTGATCGTGGTACGCGGAGGCGCCGGTGAACGCTTTGCAGCGACGCTCGACGCAGATCGTGCCACTCGCCGAAGCGGCGAGGGCCGGAACGACGTACCCCGAGAGGAGTGCCTCCTCCCGGAGCTCAACGGGAGGGAAGTAACGGTCGGGGACGGGACGCACCTCGATGTCGATCGTCGCGGTGCCCGCATCGCCGCCCGCACTGGCGTGCAGTGTATAGACTCCGTTGTGCTGTCGCACCCGACTCCCGCCGATGTCGAGGTCGGCGCGTGTGGTGTCGAACCTGCTGCGCGCGCCGGGCGCCTCACTGGTGAAGCGCTCGTACCGGCCATCGGCCCGCCGATGGGTTACGAGTACCCGTCCGCCCCAGCGCCCGGTGGTCACCCCGCCGCCGACGAGATACGTCACATACCACCATTCATTCGGCGCCGTGACGACATTGTAGTACTGCCATTCGGCCCAGGTAGAATCGCGGCGCGGCGGGACGTGAAAGCGGTCGAGCTCGTCGTAGAGCTGCTGGAGTGACGGAGTAACGTACGCCGAATCGGCCGGCGAATCAGTCCACGCTCCGCGAAGCACGTCGAGTCTCGCCCCCACCGCGGCGGCGCGGCTCGGTATCTCTCCTCCGGCGCGAACCGCCACCGGACGGCATACCGGCGCCGCCTTGCAGAGGTAGACGAGCTTTCCCTCGATAGCCGGAGATACCGCCCGCACGATGTCGGTGCTGCGCCGGCCACCGAGAGTCTGACGAGTCAGAAACCGGGCACGATCGATCGCGAAGAACATTCCGCCGGTACCGCCGGTGCGCATCGCCTCGATGTCGATCCCCTGAGGGAGTACGGTGACCTCGCCTCCCCCCACGAGCGATACGTCTCTCGACTGGTCGAGCATCGCCTCTCCCACCGACAACAGCACCACCATCACGCCCACACCGAGCGCAAAACCGAACAGGAGGAAGAGAGAACGCCCTTTCCGAACCCAGAGATGGCGGAAGGCGAGCGTGAACAGCATCAGTCGCAGATCTTCCCGTCGAGCATGTGTACGACTCGGCCCGCCTGTGCCGCCAACCGGTCATCATGGGTGACGACGACGAGCGCGGCGCCGCTCTCGTTGAGGCCGTGGAACAGGCTCAGGATCTCCTGGCCGGTGGATGCGTCGAGCTCTCCGGTGGGCTCATCGGCCAGGAGCAGGACGGGACGGTTGGCGAGCGCGCGCGCGATGGCGACACGCTGCATCTCTCCACCGGAGAGCTGCGTGGCTCGATGGCCGCCGCGCGTGGCCAGACCGACGTAGGCCAGCAGCTCGTCCGCCCGTGCCCGGCGATCGCGAGCCGGGATGCCGGCCTCCGCCATCGGCAGCTCGACGTTCTCGCGCGCCGTGAGCACCGGCAGCAGGTGAAATCGCTGGAAGATGAAGCCCAGCCGTGTGAGACGAAGCCGGGTGAGGTCGCGATCGGAGAGCGAATCGAGTCGCGTCCCCAGAATCTCGACGACGCCCGAGGAAGGCGTGTCGATGCCACCGATGAGCTGGAGAAGCGTCGACTTGCCGCTTCCCGATGGCCCGACGATGGCCACGTACTCCCCCGGGTCCACCCGGAGCGAGACGCCGCGCAACGCGTGAACGGTGTCGCCGTCCATCGGGTAATCCTTCCGGACATCCGTGGCGAGGAGCAGCGGCGGCGTCATGTCGCCTCGGACCGAAGCGTCGCCGCGATCGGCGCGCGCGCCGCGAGCCAGGCCGGATACACCCCGGCAAGAAACCCCGTGACCAAGAGAACCACGGCCGCCGTCACGAGGGCATCTGCCCGCGGGACGAAGAACGAGAAGGCCGCGGGAAGGCCCGGAAAGCTGGTGAGGATGGCGTCGAGATATCGCGCGCTGGCCAGGCCGAGCGCGATGCCGAGGGCCGCGCCGAGCGCGGTGAGCGCGGTGCCCTCGACCAGCACCTGCCGGATGACAGTCGCCCGGCTGACCCCGATGGCCCGCAGCGTCGCGATCTCACCGAGTCGCTCGCTGACAGCGATCGTGAGAATGGTCGCCACCAGGAGCACCGTAACGATGAGGCTCATCGAGCCCAGGATGTACGAGAGCTGGCGAAAGTAGACCAGGCGTTTGCGGAAGTGGACGACCAGGTCGGCGACGCTGTTCACCTCGAGCCTGGGGTACCGATCGCGGAGCCGCCGGGCCACGATGCCCACCGCGCCGTCGCTCCTCACCTTTACGACCACAACGGAGGCGCGATCGTCGCCATTCTGGCGAGTCAGGCGTTGCATGACCGGGAGCACGGTACCGACCGACGCCTGGCCGCGCGCATCGTAGAGCCAGCGAACGATGCCGCGTACCACGAGCCGGTGCCCCCGCGGCGCAGCGACCGCCTGCGGATCGAGCTTGCCCACGAGCGCAACGGTATCGCCCGTGGAGGCATGGAGGGTCTCTGCAGCGGCCGCGCTGAGGAGGACGCCGCCCGAATCGGCAGGGGTGAGATCGGCGCCGGAGATGACCTGGTACAGCCCCTGCGCGTCGGGCTCGATGCCGTAGCCGAAGAGGGTCACGAGGGAGTCGGCGACCTTGCCGAAGAGAGGACTGCCCAGGACAGCACCCGCTACCTCGACCTCAGGATCGGCGCGGATGCCCCGAAGCAGATTCGAAGCGCCGGACATGCCCGCCTCGGTGTCGAACGGCAGCGTGCCCTTGGGAGTGATCCGGATCTGGAAGCCGCGCCCCAGGAGGAGCTCGGCGAAGGACTTATCGATGCCGCCGCTCAGCATGACCATGTCGAGGAGCATCGCAGCGGCAACCGCGATACCCAGAATCGACAGGGCGGTGCGCAGACGATGGCGGCCGAGACTCCGCACTCCCCAGCCGAAACCCTTCATCCGCGGCCCCAGAGCACCATGGGCCGGGTGCGCACCAGTCTCGCTGCCGCGGCAGCGCCCGCGAGAAGCCCCAGCACGAGCGAGAGGGCAACGCTGAACGCTAGGATCTGTGGCGTAATGATCGAAAAGGTGAGGGCGGTATCGAAGAACCGCCGGTAGTAGGCGTTGGTGACCGCTCCGGCGAGTACGGCGAGCACGACGCCCGCGGCCGAGCCCGCGGCGGCAACGAGCGCCGCCTCGAGGACGAGCGCGCCGAAGATCGTGCGCCGCCGCACGCCGACGAAGCGCATGACGGCGGCGTCCATGCGCCGTTCCTCGACCTTGAGAAGCATGATGCAAAGTAGAAAGACCGCACTGGCCACGATGGAGATGACCGCTATCGCCCGGTGGAAGCGACTTACGACCCGAAAGGTCTGCGACGACTCGGAGGCGATGGCGCGGGAGGAGAAAGCCTGGTAACCGAGCGCGCTGCCGTTGAGAACCTCCGCGGCGGAATCGGCGGACACGCCCGGGCGAATGGAGACGCCGAAGCGGTCGACCCGGTCGGGAGCGCCGAGCAACGCGGCCAGGTCGGGCAGGTGCATCCTGATCCGGCGGGTGGGGCGGGATATCTCGGCGGGGTCGGGGCGCGGCTCGTATACAGCCGACACCGTCACCAGCAGGCGGAGAGAGTCGGCTGCCGAGCCGAGCCGAAGAGTGTCACCGACCGAGATGCCGAGCTGTGTGGCGAGCCGGCGTTCGATGACGACGCCGGGAACCTGTACTGGCGTCTGAAGGCCCGCTGCGGCGAGGATGGCGAAAAACAAACCCATGCAGGAATTAATCACCACGGAACCACGGAGGACACGGCGACCACTACTCCGATTCTCCGTGCCTCCTGGTGAGGCTCGGCCTACTATCGCTTGAAGGGGTGCTCGAAGCTGAGATAGAGGAATATGCCGTCAGGGCCGGCGCCTTTGTCGAGCCCGATGGTATAGGCCACACCGGGAACGATCTGCAGCCCATTCTCGAAGTTGAACGCCCATCTGATACCGGGGTTGAGCACCAGACTCTCGTCGTCGCCGCCCACCCAGAGCGTCTCCACGAGGACATTGAATTCGGGCCGCACCAACCAGATGGCGCTGGCGCCCAGGAAGGGGCTCGCCCTGGCGCCTGGCGAGAGGGTGAGTCCGCTGTTCCAGTGCGCGGCGAGGCGAGGCACGGGCATCCAGCTCACCGGCACGTTCGCCTGCAGCGAAACACCTCGCGCGCCCCTTCCCTTCTGCTCACTGCCGGTGGGCACGAGCATGGACAGCCGCGGGGCGACGTGCACCTGCGCATCCTCGCCACCGAGAACCTGATAGCGGAAGTTGAGCCCGACGTCGCCGAAGCCGGTTCCCTTGGTTTCTTCATGCAGAACCGGAATCGTGTAGCTCACCTGGTACAGCTCGCTGACGAGCGGCCATTCCTGGGTGAACGAATAGGCCCAGGACGCCCCGCCGTGCGCACGACTCAAGGTGTTGATGTGCTGAACGACTCCGGGCTCCTGGTTGTACGCTTCCTCGATCAGGAAGCTGTTGTCGGAGATGGGGGCGGCCTGAGGGACGAGGAGATGAG
This sequence comes from Gemmatimonadales bacterium, assembly GCA_038240975.1. Classification (GTDB taxonomy): domain Bacteria; phylum Gemmatimonadota; class Gemmatimonadetes; order Gemmatimonadales; family GWC2-71-9; genus CAVVWJ01. Next base: position 10,295 of record JBBRGF010000008.1, on the reverse strand, counting down.
GTGAGGCAAGCAGGAGAAGGGGCCAAGAACGGAGAAAGGAGAAAGGAGAAAGGGACGGCGAACAGAGGTCTTCTTCTCCCTTCTCCCTTCTCCCTTCTCCCGCATCATGCCATCCATGCCTTGAACATCCCCAGAAGCAGCCACCCGTTGAGCCCGACGATCACGATTGCCACGGCCCACGCCGTGCTCGCCAGCATCTTCCCGTTGGCGAATTCGCCCATCTTCTGCCGCTGGCCGGTGAAATAGACGAGCGGGATAACGGCGAACGAGAGCTGAAGGCTCAGAATGACCTGACTCAAAATGAGCAGGCTGCCCGCCCCCTTCTCTCCGTGAAGGGCCGTGACGATGACGGCGGGCACGATTGCGATGAGCCGGGTAATGAGTCGCCGGAGCCAGGCAGGCAACCGGATGTTGAGGAAGCCTTCCATCACGATCTGACCCGCGAGGGTGCCGGTGATCGTCGAGTTCTGGCCTGAGGCGAGCAACGCCACGGCGAAGAGCGTGCTGGCGATCGTGGTGCCGAGCAGCGGAGTGAGCAGCCTGTAGGCATCGCCGATGTCGGCCACTTCCTGGTGGCCCGTCTGATGGAAGGTCGCCGCTGCCAGGATGAGAATGGCCGCGTTGATGAAAAAGGCGAACAGCAGCGCGAGCGTCGAATCGAAGGTGGCAAATCGGATGGCTTCGCGCTTCGACTCGCGGTCGGGCAGCACCTTTCGCGTCTGAACGATCGAGGAGTGCAGATACAAATTGTGCGGCATCACGGTAGCGCCGAGGATGCCGATCGCGATGTAGAGCATCGCCGGATTGGTGACGATCTCGCCGCGCGGAATCAGGCCCTTCACCACCTGGCCCATCGCCGGATGCGCCATGAGGAGCTCCACGGCAAAGCAGAGGCCGATCGACACAACCAGGGCGATGATGAAGGCTTCGAGATACCGGAAGCCCTTGTTCTGGAGCAGCAGAATCAACAGCACATCGAGTGCGGTGAGGCAGACGCCCCACACGAGGGGAATGTCGAACAGCAGATTCAGCGCGATCGCCGAGCCGATCACCTCGGCGAGATCGCAGGCGGCGATGGCAATCTCGCAGAGGACCCAGAGCACGAAGCTCACCGGCCGTGAGTAGTGATCGCGGCAGGCCTGCGCGAGGTCGCGCCCGGTCACGATGCCCAGTTTGAGCGACAGCGCCTGGAGCAGGATGGCCATGAGGTTGGAGAGCAGAACGACGCTGAGCAGTGTGTAGCCGAAGCGTGACCCGCCGGCCAGGTCGGTGGCCCAGTTACCCGGATCCATGTATCCAACCGCGACCATATATCCCGGTCCGGCAAAGGCCAGTGCCTTGCGCCAGAACGAGACACCCGTTGGTACCGCGATGGTATGATGCGACTCGGGCAGGCTCGGCAGGGTACGCGGATAGCGCCAGCCGCCGTCTACGGCTTCGATCGGCGGTGTGGACGCGGCGCTCATCGGGCGGCCCGCACCGCGCAGAGGAGCACTTGTGCCAGCGCCTGGCCGACGACCTGGACCTCACCGCGCGTCTCGATGGTTACCGGACCGCCGAAGGGCTGGCGATCGAGCACCGTGACGATGGCGCCCGGGCGGAGCCCGAGAGTCGCGAGGTAGCGAAGGCGCTCGGAGTCACCCTCGGCCACCCGCACGATCGCCGCCGTGTCGCCGACGTCGAGACCTGCGAGCGGAGTCGATGCAGGCTCCTGAACGCTGCCGTCGGCGGTGGGGATGGGGTCGCCATGAGGGTCGGCCGAAGGGTTGCCGAGTGCGGCCGCCATGCGCTCGACCAGGGTGTCGGAAACGGCGTGCTCGAGGCGCTCCGCTTCCTGGTGTACGGTGTCCCAGGAGTATCCCAGAAACTCGACGAGATAGGCCTCGATGAGCCGATGGCGGCGCACCATGCGCAACGCCGCGCGGCGCCCTTCGGCTGTAAGCTGGACCCCCTTGTACGGCAAGTGCTCCAGAAGACCAAGCTCCGAAAGGCGCTTGACCATCCCGCTCACCGACGGCGGGGAGAGCTCCAGAAGGTGAGCGATCTCGCTGGTCGAAGCGGGCCGGCCCTCCGGAGAGAGACGGTAGATGGCCTTGAGATAATCCTCCACCGATCGGGTAAGGGAGTCGGCGGCGAGTGTGGTGTTCATTCAATCCTTGATATTAGGTTCGCCTAAATTTGCAGTAAGACGTTCCTAAAGTCAAGGTTCCGTGCGGCGAAACTCATCCAGGAAGCCTGTCAGGATACGCTCGGTCATTCCCCAGACGAACGAGTCCTCGAGATGATAGGCTGGGAAATCGCGGGCCTCGCCTCGCAGCTCCAGCCGGACGGTGCGGTAGGTTTGCGGATCGAGGAGAAGGTCCACCGGCACCCAGGCGGCGGCCGAGACTTCGGAGTTGAACGCGAGGGGTGGACGTATCGGAACCTGAAACAGGTAAGGCCGGACGGCAACCGGGGGAAGCGAGGGAGTTCGGGGAATCACATCGTCGAGGCCGCTGATGAGCTGACCGCGGTCGAGAGAGACCCCCACCTCTTCGGAGACTTCGCGAATCACGGTCGCCAGGAGGTCGACGTCGGTCGGCTCGCGCCGGCCCCCGGGGAGCGCCATGTGGCCGGACCATGGGTCACCCTCACGCTCGGCGCGGCGAATCAGCAGGAGCGAATCGGGAGATGGAGCGATGACGAGCGCCACCGCGGCCCAGATGAGTTCGGGGTCGGTATCTACGGCGACCGGATCACGCGCCGAAAGCCGGCTCCGCAGCCTTTCGAGGCGCTCGCTCAGTGGCTGTGCGAGTGACAGCTTCCGCCGCAGCAGCCGCCGCCCGCGGGCGGGCCCAGGCGGCTCAGGTCGGCGGGCTTGCCGCCCGAGGAGGGCCGCGCGGGGATCGACATGAGCCGCTCGAGCTCGAGGCCGCTGCACTCCGGGCAGGTCACTGCCGTGTTGCCGCGAACCAGGCGCTCGAATTCGGTGTCGCAGGCGGGGCAGCGATAGGCGTAAATGGGCATGTGAGGAGGTTACTCCTGCGGCTCCGGGTTTGCCAAGCGCCGGCTCATGCGAGCCCCGTCATCTCCGCGCTCGCCTTCCAGAGCCGCCGCGACGTGGCCTCATCGTGTGAGGCGGGCGACGACCGGCTCGGCTGTCTGCTCACGAAGTACCCTCCCGTGATGTTGGACACCTCCGGCGAGGCAGCGAGATAGATGCTCGTCTCCGCGCCTTCTTTCGGATTCGCGCCGAATGCGTGGGCGATCGCTCCACCGATCAGCGGCAGGTCGAGATAGCTCGCGAGCAACCGCGTGGATACCACTCCAGGGTGCAGGGCATTCACCGTAACTCCGGTGCCCTCGAGGCGGCGTGCGAGCTGGTAGGTGAAGTGGAGATTGGCGAGCTTGGTCATACTGTACACCCGGATGGGATCGTAGTGCCGTTCGCTCTGCAGTGCGTCGAAGTCGATGCGTCCACCCTGATGGGCGCCTGAAGAGACGTTCACAATGCGGGACGGGGCGCCCTCCTTGAGCGAGTCCAGCAAAAGGTTGGTGAGCAGAAAGTAAGCGAGGTGATTGACCGCAAACTGCATCTCGAAGCCGTCCACCGTCGTCTGCCGTGACCGCAGGATGACGCCGGCGTTGTTCACCAGAACATGCAGCCGGGGGTACCGCGAGACGATCTCGGCGCCCGCCGCACGGATGGAGGCCTGCAAGGCGAGATCAGCGAGAACGATGTGGGCGGGCGGAGCCCCGGCGCCTGACGCTTCGTCTGCCACGGCCGCGCCGTCTTCCACCTTGCGGCAGACAAGCACGAGGGTGGCGCCGAGACGACCGAGGCCGACCGCCGTGGCGCGTCCGATTCCCCGTGTTGCGCCGGTAACGACGCACACACGGCCGGTAAGGTCGGAAAGAGGCTTCTCGGCAACCATTGCTACGACAACTCGGCTCCGAGGAACGCGAGAGTCGCGTCCAAGACGCGATCGAGCGCCGGGTGCTCGCGAGGCATCGGATGGGCGGCTCCAAACGTATGGCCCGAGCCTTCGATGGCGAGAAACGTAGCCTTGCCACCGCTCGCCACTCGGAGGATTTCCCCTTCGGCAAAGCTGACGGCTTCGTCGTCGATGCCGTGAACCAGCAGCCACGGCACTTCGATCAGCCCTGCGGCCGCCTGTATGTCGAGGGCCTCGGCATTGTTCTCGATATCGTCGAGAACGTCGGGGTACAGCGGCAGCACCTGGCCGGTTCGCGCGTTCTTGATCTCATGGACCCCCGTGTCGCGCCACAACTTTTTTTCGGACGGCTGCCACCGATCGACCGACGATATGGCGGCCCATGTCACCAGCGCGCGAACCCTGGAGTCGCGCGCGGTGTGAAGGATGGAGATCCCTCCCCCGCGCGAGTGTCCCACCATGCCGAGGCTCGACGGCTCACCGATCGCGAGCCCGCCCCCGTAGAGCGCCGCGATCACCCGCCGCACGTCCTCCAGCTCGGCCGAGAAAGTGTTGTGCCCGAAGCGCTCGGGAAAGACAAAGTCTCCGGCATCGTCCACACCGCTGCCGCTGAGGTTGAGAGACACCGCGGTAATCCCAGAGCGCGCGAGGCGTTCGGCGAACGGCGGCCACATTCCCCATTCCTTGAATCCCTTGAAGCCGTGCACCGCAACCACCGCGGGGCGAGGCGAGCTTCTGCCACCCGAGCGCACGTCTACGGTGATATCGCCGACGACGCCGGGAACGAGGTGGTGGGTGAGAGTAGGAGTGGCCATTGGTGGAACCTAGCCCTTCACGCGACCGCGGGCTCCATGATCTCGAGGGTTCCGCGGCCGGCGTCCAGGCGCGCGCGAACACCGAGTGGCAGGGTCCATTGGTCATCTATGTGCCCGAACGGCAAGCCGAATACCGCGGGAATGCCAAGAGGCAGCAGATAGTGGGACAGCACCTCGTCGAAGGCGAGGGCTCCGTCGGAGGTGGCGCGCCTGAGCTCGGTAAACCGGCCGATAGCGACACCGGCGAGGTGTGACAGCGCGCCAACCGCACGCAGATGAGCGAGCGTGCGATCGATCCGGTAGAGGTCCTCGTCCACGTCCTCGAGTATCAGAATCGATCCGTCGAGGTCGGGAAACCAGGGCGTGCCGATGAGACACTGGAGCAGGGTGAGATTCCCGCCAGCCAGCACACCCTCGGCTACTCCTTCACGCAGCGCCACGACCCGGCCGTCACGGGGAACGAGCACCCCGGCCGGCAGAGGAAATGGCTCGAGCGGCCCGGCGGCCTCCGCGCTGCCCAGCACCCGTTCGAAGTTCCGGCGAGTGAACGGCGTCATGTGATGGCGGGCGACTGGTCCGTGGAACGCCACGACTCGGGCAACCCGGGTGATTCCGGCGTGAAGCGCCGTGATGTCGGAGAAGCCGATCACCGGCTTGGGGCGTCGGGCCAGCGCATCGAAATCCACCCCTCCCAATATTCGCGTCGTGCCGTAGCCGCCCCGAAGACACCAGACTCCGTCGATGCTGTCGTCACGAAAAGCGCCGTTCAGGTCGGCCAGCCGGTCGGGGTCGCTGCCGGAGAGATAGCCGTGACGTCCCGATGCATGTGGCGCTACGACCGGTTCGTAACCCAGCGCACGGCAGAGCTCCAAAGCTCTTGTTATATCGTCTCTTTCAAGCAGCACGCCGGCCGGCGCAACCAGAGCGACGCGGCTTCCGCGTCCTAGACGAGGAGGGGGTACGCAAGTCTTTGACCCCATCAACGCTCCACGGTTAGATTCTTCCCACTCTTACCAGCGGAGGGCGGCCAGTGCGCGGTTCGCAGTCCACCATTCTCCTCGCCGCCGGACGTGTCATTGCCGAGTCGCGGGACACGATGGTGTCTCAGTGGGTCAACTGGCTCGGCGATAGAATCACCTCTGCACCCACGGTGTCGCGCCGCCTCGTCGAGCGTGAGTTCCGCCTTCTCCTCGATGTCATCAGCGAGATGGTCGGGCCGCTGCGCCGGGAAGTCAACGGTATCTGGCTCGACGTCTGCGAGCACTACGGACGCATCGCATCTACCCGGGGCCTGGCCGCAGGCGAGGTGGTTGACGAGCTGCAGTTTCTCCGCGAGCTGCTCATTCGCCACCTCGCGCCTGTGATCACGGTCATGCGGGCCCGGCAGAGCATGGCGATCATGCTACGTCTCAACCGGGTGATCGACAAAGGTGTCGCGGTGGCGGTCGTGGGCTATACCGATGCGCTCGTCGCCACGCTCTTTGCCCAGAACGGCGTTCCCGCGGAGGTCACCGAGTACAACTCCCGCGATGTGGAGCGCCAGCTCGAGGCGCTCGAGAACAAACTCGACACCATCATCAAGCGGCGCCCGCGTTAGTCGTCCGCGGCATCGTCTATGACGCTTGCCGAATTGCTCCCCGCCCTTCCATGGCTGGCGCCGTTCGCCGGGTTGGTGCGGCTCAGGCGCGGAAAGCCAAGCATTACGGACGTCGGGCCCTCCTCGGGTGAGCTCGTGTCCATCATCATCCCCGCACGCAACGAAGCCTCCAACATTGCAATCGCCGTGCGCTCGATTCTCGCGACGGTCTACCACCCATTCGAGCTGCTCGTCGTCGACGACCGCTCCACTGACCAAACGGCTGCCGTGGTCGAGGGCCTCGAGGCCTCTGACGCGCGAGTACGCCTGATCCGGGGCCTGGAGCTGGCTGAAGGATGGTATGGGAAGCCATGGGCCTGCATTCAAGGCTATCGGGCCGCACATGGCAAGATCCTTCTTTTCACGGATGCAGACACCCGTCATGCGCCCGAGCTGCTGGGTCAGGCGGTTGGAGCCCTCCGAACACTGAGGGCCGATCTGGTGACGGTCGCACCGCATCAGGTCTGTGAGACCTTCTGGGAGCGGACCGTCATGCCGCAGATCTGGCTTCTCCTTGGGCTGCGCTATCATCCCGACGCCGTCAACCGTGCGCGCCGCGCCCGCGACGTAATTGCCAATGGCCAGTTCATCCTGACCACCCGCGAAGCTTACGAGGCGGTTGGGACGCATGCCGCCGTGGGCCACGAGGTGGTGGAGGACCTCGCCTTGGCGCAGGCGTACCTGCGCGCGGGCCGCAAGCTGCACTTCGCCTTTGCCGACAGCCTGATGGAAACCCGGATGTACCGAAGCCTGACCGAGCTGACCGAAGGCTGGTCGAAAAACATCTATCTCGGCGGGCGGCGATCCTTCCCCGATGAGCCGCTCTTGCGGGCGCTTGTGCCAGCATTGCTTGCCTCAGCGATCGGCTTCTGGCTCGTGCCGCCCGCGGTACTCGTGCTGACCAGCGGAACGGGAGCCCTCGGCGCCGCGTCCATCGTCGCGACGCTTCTATCGGCAGTCTTCTGGATGTTGATCTCGTTTGGAATGCGGATCCCGATCGCCTACGGAATCGGGTATCCGCTCGGCGCGGCCGTGGCGCTCTTCATCGTGGCGCGCTCGACCTGGCGCGGCGCGCGAAAGGTGGTGTGGAGGGGACGGACCTACGGTAATGCCTGACTGCCCCCCGTCCGATCCACCACCACGCTCTGCGCGGGGATCCGGGCGCCGAGAAGGCGGCCTTTCGAGTCCACCTTGAGGTGATACTCGACGGTTCCGATGGCCAGGCTGAGCGAGTCGGTACCGAGCGCCGCAACCCTTCCGCTCACGGTTTGCCCCCCGCCCAGATTGAATAGCGGCACCTCCGACGCAGCGTTCGGCCTGCGGGTCTGACGTACCGCCTGCTCCAGCAAGGCGAACGACAGGTTCAGGTAAGGTATCGCTCCCCGCCGCGTGCCGAAGACGAAGGTCTTCAGTCCGTTGCCGTTCGCCTCGTCCACGGCGGCGCTGTCTTCCTTGAAGATCACGCGAGAGCGGGAGACGATCCTCGCCTTGACCCTCCCGCTATCCGTACCCTGACGCACCGTGACTTCGATCAAGGGAACGGTTCCATCGGGCGCCAGCACGGCCGAGTAGCGCTGCGAGGTGCCAGCGGAGCTTCGAATGGCAAGCGTGCCTTCGATCGCGGTCTGGCTTCGGGAGAAGCGCTCGGTCGCGATGGTATCGCCGGCGTGGCGAATCACGAAGACCCCGCTGTCGTCCGAGGCCTGCGCCGACAGTTTCACCGATCCGAGGCCCGCGGCGAGCGCCATGAGGGCTGTGAGGTGTCTGATCATGGATGGAGGATATCCGGGGATACGGCCCGCGTGAAAGTGATGCCGGTGCGCCTCGAGGCCGTGGCTACCGTGCAGGCGTCCAAGCATGGGAGCCTTGCGGGTGGAATTGGATCGCATTCTTCGTGGAATCCGTGCCCTCCACGATCTCCCCGGCCTGCTCGCTGCTCTGGGGCACGAGCCTCTCTTCGATCCGGTACCCGGCCTGGGCGCCCCGCGCGGCAGCGGCCCACCGGTGGCGGTTGCGCGGGCAGGGAATTTTCCGTGGCTCGCGCTCGACAGTGCCCAGCCCGAGCGCGCCGCAAGGCGGCTGGCTCGGCGGTTGGCCGTCCGCGGACAGCCGGCGGGGGTCATCGCCCTCGATGCCCAGACCAGGCGACTGGCGCTCTCGATCGCAGTCAACGGCTCGCCCGTACTCTGTCTCAACCTCGATCGTCCTTCGCCGGTGTCGCTCGCGGCGCTCGGCCGACTGGCTGGCATCGGCCCGGGCGGCGTCCTCGCCTATGCCGCGAGGGTTGCCGACGCGCTCTCCGCGGAGGCGGCGGGCGGCCGATTCTTCCGGGAGTTTCGGACAACCATCGAGCAAATGACCGCGCAGCTCCCTGGTCTGGTCCCAGTCACCGACCGGCGCGCCTTCGTGATGCTGCAGCTCACGAGGGTGCTCTTTCTCTACTTCGTTCAGGTCAAGGGATGGCTCGCGGGCCGCGAGCGTTTTCTCGCCGAAGAGGTCGATCGCTGTCTCACCGGCCGACGAAGCATTCATCGCCACCTTCTTCGGCCACTCTTCTTCGGCACGCTCAATCGTCCTCTCGCCGGTCGCGGCCGCGCCGCGCTCGGGTTCGGCGCCATCCCCTTTCTCAACGGCGGTCTCTTCGAGCCCCATCCGCTCGAGCGTCAAATCAAGCGCGACATTCCCAATGCCGCATGGCGCGAGGCATTCGACCGTCTGTTCGAGCGCTTTCAGTTCACGGTGGCTGAGGGCGCGGGTGCGGGCGCGATTGCCCCCGACATGCTCGGGCGGGTCTTCGAGGGGGTCATGGCGCCCGATGCGCGGCGGGCCTCGGGCACGTTCTACACGCCTTCCGCGCTGGTCGGGCAAATCCTCGATGCGGCGCTTCCGGCTTCGGTGGCCTCGCGCCTCAACTGCACCGAAAGCGAGGCCCGCCTGCTCCTCGGGTCGGGCAGTCCACGGGCTTTGGCGGCTGCCCAGCGCCTCACCATCCTCGATCCCGCCGTCGGTTCAGGCGCCTTTCTGCTGGGCGCGCTCGAGCGGCTGGCCGCGCTGTGTCCAAAGGAAGGTGCCGACCCGTCCACCCGCAGGCGGCTCGTACTCCAGCGGAATCTTTTCGGGGTCGACCGGAGCGCCACCGCGGTCCGCCTGGCCGAATTGCGGCTCTGGCTTGCCGTGATCGCCGCCGACCACACCGAGCGCCCGAGCAGGGTGGTGCCTCTTCCCAATCTCGATTGTCTGGTGCGGCAGGGCGATAGTCTGTTCGACCCGGTCAGGTGTGGCGGAGAGCTCACAGCCACCGCCGCTTCACTCGCTACGAGAATCAGCGAGCTGCGCCAGAGCGTGGTCGTCGCCGTGGGGTCCGCCAAGCGCCCGCTGTTCCGAGAGCTTCGGCTCATGGAGGCTCGGGCTGCGCGCGAGTCGTTCGCAGCGGCCGAAGGCCGGCTGGGCGGCCAGATCGATGAGTGCCTGCACACGGCGCGCGAACGCAACCTCTTCGGCCAGCGCAGAGGCCTCGACGTCGCCCTGCGGGCGCAGCTCGCACATCTGCGCGCACACCTTCGCTCCGTGCGCGCGGCGCGCCGAACGCTGTCTCGAGAGCGCGAGCTTCCCTGGTTTCACTACCAGAGTCACTTCGCAGACGTCTTCGCCGGCGGCGGCTTCGATCTGGTGCTCGGCAATCCACCGTGGCTCCGCGCTGAACAGATTCCGGCCGAGCAGCGTCAGCGGCTCACCAGCCGGTACCGCTGGTGGAGAGGGGGAGGAAGTTTCGGCAACAGGCCCGACCTTTCTGTCGCGTTTCTGGAGCGGGCGTTCGAGCTGGTGGCGCCGGGCGGAGTGGTTGCCCTGCTGCTTCCCGCCAAGGTGGCCAGCGCTCGGTACGGTGCCGCCGCCCGTCACGCTCTGGCG